>CAYPSI010000354.1:0-9128 GCA_964413375.1 uncultured Spirochaetales bacterium
CTGTACGACCCGCATCTGCTGACCGCCGATGGGCCGCTCTCGCGGGCGCCGCGTACCGGAGTCGTCACCGAGAACCTTCGCTCATGACGACCGCCACGACGCGTTGCGCGAGCCCTGCGCGTCGCGGGATCGTCGCTCGCGACGGCACCAGCCCGCGGCGAGCGAAGCGCTAGATCTCGCCAACTCCGCGAGAATGCTGGCGCGCCGGGAGGGACTCGAACCCCCTTGGTCGCTTCGCTCCCACTCGTCGCTCGCTCATCGCTCGCGACTCCCCCTCAGCTTCGAAGCCCGAAAGCACCCCAAGAGATGACGCGGGGTTGCACGTCGTTGCTCTGCAGCGACCCGCACAGGGCGGCACAGAGCGGCACCGTGGCCGGCACCGGCAGCCCCGCGGCACCACGTTTACACGCTGGCGGTGATGCAAAGCCCTGACGACCCGAGGGCAGCCGCCCGAGGCAACCTGATCGCGTCCGGCCCGTGAGCTTCCTCGAGGCCATGGCGCAGGCAAGGGTGCTCCTGGAGCCCGATGATGGAGGAGCCCGAGCAGTCTTCCGGGCGCTCATCAGGGGCTACCGGCTCGGGATCCCGAGCGGCCGCAAGCTGGTCCTGGAGCTGCAGTGAAACGTGGCGCAGCGCCGCGTCTGATCGACGCTGCCCGCCAGGCGGTTGTTCGGTGCGGGAAAACCGCGCTAGTCCTACACACCGTGACTCCGCGGCGTTTCATTCGGCCCAGCGCGCATGAGCGGCCGGGCGGGTGCCGCCATGCGAGCTGGGTCGGCGCGTTGGTGACGAGTCTCGCCCTGATCGGGACGGCCTGCTCCGAGATCGCGAATCCAGCGTCGCCTCGGGTCGAGGTCGCTGGCGAGATCCTGATCGGCGAGCTGCTGGACCAGAGCACCGGTCTCTCGGTGTTCCGGGGCATCCCCTATGCCGCTCCCCCGCTCGCATCCCTGCGCTGGCGCCCGCCGGCCCCCCATGCGCCGCGGCAGGGCGCGCAGGACGCTACCCGCTTCGGCCCCGCCTGCCCCCAGCTCCAGGGCAACGCCGAGTGGTATCGCAGCGTCGCCCGGGGCTTCGGACGCTCGCCGGAGCTCGTTCCCGATCTGGAGCGGATCAGCGAGGATTGCCTCACCCTCAACGTCTGGACGCAGGCTCTGGGTGGCGGCGAGCTCCAGCCGGTGATGGTGTGGATCCACGGAGGGAGCAACGAGAACGGGTACGCCCACGAACCCAACTACCTGGGCCACGAGCTCGCGCGTCGGGGTGTCGTCGTCGTGTCGATCCAGTATCGGCTGGGCGCGCTCGGCTTCCTGGCGCACCCGGCTCTCGGCGCGGAGTCGGAACGCGGGGTGTCCGGCAACTACGGCATCCTCGACCAGATCGCCGCCCTGCGCTGGGTGGCGGAGCACATCGAGGCCTTCGGAGGCGACCCGAAAAGGGTCACCGCGTTCGGGGAATCCGCAGGCGGCGCGGACATCGGGACGCTCTTGGCATCCCCCCTCGGCAGGGGCCTCTTCCAACGCGCGATCATCCAGAGCGGCGGCTACCAGCTCAACAGTGCGCAGACCCTTCGCGACGAAGAGGCGCTCGGCATCCGGCTCGTGGAGGCACTCGTCGATGAAGGGTCGCAAGACCTGCTGCGAGCGATGCGCGCGCTGCCGTGGCTGGAACTCGTCGAAGCGGCGCGGCGGACGCTCCCCGATCATGACTGGAACGCCGTGATCGATGGCTGGCTCCTGCCGAAGCCCGCCGCCGCGATCTTTCGGGCGCGGGAGCAGGTCGCGGTGGATCTCCTGATCGGCTCCAATGCCAACGAGTGGCTGATGTACCTTCCGGAGCCGGCGACGGAGGCCGATCTGCAGGCAGCGCTCGACTCCCACGTCCGGAAGCAGGATCATGCCGGGGCGCTCTCCGCGCTCGAGACGAGCGGCCCAGGGCTGGCGGCGCGTCTGGATCGGCTCATCGGCTCGGCGGAGTTCCACTGTCCCTCCCTCGCGATGGCCCGCGCGATGAGCGCCCTCTCGGATCGCGTCTTCGTCTATCGCTTCTCTCGCGTTCGCCCGGGTGGCGCGAAGCTGCTCGCCTATCACGGCGCCGAGATCCCCTACGTCTTCGCCAGCGCGGACGAGTGGCTTCCGGGGGACGCGACGGATCGCGCTCTCTCGGAGCGGATGCTCGCCTACTGGATCCGGTTCGCGAAGACCGGCGATCCGAACGGGGAGGGGCTTCCGCCCTGGCCGGCCTTCCGCCCGCAGAGCGAGGATCATCAGGTCCTGGGCGACGAGGTCCGTGCGGAGCGTGGACTCGATCGCGAGCTGTGTCGCATCCTCGACCGCCGGCGCCTGGAGAGGTCGGGTGCCGCCGGTCGTTGAGCCTCCTCCTCGTGGGCTCGCCGCCGGGGGAGTCGCGATGAGCGTCTTGCGCCGGACGCGCAACGCCGCCGTGCTGATGGACGTGCCCGGGCCGCTCGCCGAGGGAAGCCGGACCGTCGCTCTCTACGTCGACGAGCGCGCCAGCGAGCGGGCCCGCGAGGCGCTCTGCGCGATCCTCTCGGGCAAGGCAGGCGGGCCCACCGGCTGGTTCTCGATCATGATCGCGGAGTTCCTCGGCGTGAAGACGGTGCCGATCCGCTTCGGAGCGAAGTCGTCTGCTGGGGTGAGCGCAGCCGATTCCGCGACTGGGGGCGTAACTGGGACCTCTCCGGGCGCAGCGCCGAGTACGCTCGCGTCGAGTGGGCCGGACCCTGAGGGCGGTCTTCTACCCCGGGATCGTCCGCTTCGCTTCGAGGAAGGGAGTGGGGACCACCCGTGCTCCGCGACGCCCGTCCGGCGCTTCGATGCCGAGCTCGCCGCCGACGCCGGCCGATCCGGCGGGGACGTTCGCGAAGCCGATGTTCTTCTCGAGCCGAGGCGAGTACACGCAGCGCGTGACGTGGCCCACGACGCGCTCCGCGTCCAGGACGGGCCAGAACTCGGCGTTGGCCGCCGCGAGCGGCTCGCCATCGATCTCCATCCCGACGAGCCGGCGCTTCGCTCCTTCCCTGGCGATGCGGCGCAGCGCCGACTTGCCGATGAAATCCGCCTGCTGATCGAGGTCGACGAGCCGGTCGAATCCCAGCGTGAAGGGGTTGTCTTCGCGCCGGATGTCCGAGACGTAGGAGAGGAGACCTCCCTCGACGCTCCGGATCGTCGAGGGGGCGATCGGCGCGATCTCGTAGGGGCGCCCGGCGGCCATCACCCGCTCCCACAGCTCGTCGCCCCGACTGCCGTCGCGCAGGTAGATCTCGTAGCCGATCTCGCCGCTCCAGCCGGTCCGCGCCAAGACGATGGGAATGCCGTCGAGCTGTGTCTCGCGGAGTCGGTAGTACCCCAGGCCCAGGACCCACTCTCCGAACAGCGCCCGCGCCACCTGCGGTGAGCGGGGTCCCTGCAGCTGCAGCGGCGAGACGTCGGGCTCGTGGATCTCGACCTGCATGCCGGAGTGGATCGCCGCGCCCTGCGCCCAGAGCAGGGCGTCGCCATCCCCAGGAGACAGCCAGAAGTGGTTCTCCGCGAGGCGGAGCAGGACGGCGTCGTTCACGATCCCGCCGTCTTCCGCCGTCAGCAGGACGTAGCGGCATCTGCCGACCCCGCACCCCGCGAGGTTCCGGGGCGTCAGGTACTGCGCGAAGCGCGCCGCATCCGAACCGGTCACCTCGATCTGCCGTTCGCAGGCGACGTCCCACAGGGTCACGCTCCGGACGAGCTTCCAGTACTCGTCGACCGGATCGGTGTAGCCGGTCGGCATGTACATGTGGTTGTAGACGGTGAAGGACCGGGCACCCCAGCGCAGGGTCGCCTCGAAGAAGGGCGACCTGCGCACGCGGGGTCCCAGCGTCAGCCGCGGTTCGAGATTCGCCCGCCCCATGGCTCTTCCCCGCAGCTGCTCGAGGCACGGGATCGATCCGCCGGGCGGCTCGCGCGAACCGAGGTCACGAGCGTACCTCCCGAATGTCAGAGCTACCCTCGGCCCCCGAACGGCCGTAGTACCAGCAATGGGAGCCGAAGACCCATGAGCTCAGAGCTCGTCGAGCGGCCGAGCAGCGCCGGCTCCCACACCATGCATGATTCCCGATCCGCAACGCAGCTCGTCCTGCTCGTGACGGCCGCCGCCTTCATCAACTACATCGACCGCGGCAATCTCGCAACGGCCGCTCCGCTCATCCAGGAAGAGCTGCTCTTGAGTGCGAGCCAGCTGGGCTTCCTCCTCTCCGCCTTCTACTACGGCTACATCGCCTGCATGCCGGCGGTCGGCTGGCTCGCGGAACGTTACGGTGCCCTCAAGGTTCTCGCGGTCGGCCTGACGCTGTGGTCGATCGTGACGTTGGCGACCGGATTCGCCGAGGGTTTCGTGGCGCTCCTGATGCTCCGCGTCCTGCTCGGGATGGGCGAGAGCGTGGTCTTCCCCTGCGCCTCGAAGGTGCTCGCGACGAGCGTCGAGGTGCAGCACCTGGGTGTCGCGAATGGCGTCTTCGGTTTCGGATATCTCGTCGGGCCTGCGGTCGGCACGTTGCTCGGCGGGTTCCTGATGAGCGCGTTCGGCTGGCGGCCCGTCTTCATCCTGTTCGGCAGCCTGTCGCTCCTGTGGCTGTGGCCGTGGCGCAGGGCCGCGGTCGCCCAGTTGGCCAAGGTCCACGCGAACGAGGAGCAGCAACCGTCGTTCGCGTCGATCCTCCGGCAGCGAGCGCTCTGGGGCGCGACGCTGGGGCACTTCGCGTCGAACTACGGCTTCTACTTCATCCTCTCCTGGCTGCCGTTCTATCTGGTCAAGGCGCGGGGATTCTCGATCGGGGCGATGGCCGTGATCGCCTCCTGGGCATACCTCCTGAACGCCCTGAGTGCGCTCGTGATGGGCTGGACGGCGGATCGCTGGATTCGCGGCGGGCGCAGCCCCGACCTCGTCTACAAGGGGCTCATGGCGCTGACCCACGTCGCGGGAATCGGCTGCATGGTGGGAATGGTGGCACTGCCGGCAATGGGCTCGATTGCGTCGCTCTTCGCCTTTCAGGTGATCAGCGGGTTCTCCTATCCCGGCGTATTCGCGATTCCGCAGATCATCGCGGGACCGAAGGCGGCGGGTCGCTGGGTCGGTGTGCAAAACGCCGTCGGCAACGTGGCGGGCCTGGTCGCGCCGGCGATCACCGGGATCCTCGTCGACCAGACCGGTCGCTTCGACATCGCGTTCGCGCTCGCCGCGGCCGTGAACGTCCTCGGCCTGATCGGCTGGGTCTTCGTGCTGCCCAAGGTCGCCCCGCTCGAGTGGACACCGGACGCGGGCGCACCGGGTTCGCAGGCGCACTAGCCTCGACCGGGATGCCGAGGGGCAGGTCACGGTCCAAGGGCCTTGTGAACGTGGCGCGCCGGGAGGGACTCGAACCCCCGACCCTCAGGTTCGAAGCCTGATGCTCTATCCAACTGAGCTACCGGCGCCTTGGGAAAGCGGGGCTAGGGTCGGATAGGGACGCGGAAGCGTCAACTCCTCGGAGGCGCCGCAGCGCGCCGGGCGACCCGGCCGCTCTGGACCCCAGGCATGGGGGGTGAGGGCCGCGGCGGCTCGGCGTCTGATACCCTGTGGCGCGATGTGTGACTCGCTCGTCGCCACCGGCGCGGAGACCGCCGACGGGGTGACGCTCTTCGCGAAGAACAGCGACCGCAAAGCGGGCGAGTGCCAGCCCTTCCTCCAGTTCCCCGAGACGATGCACCCGCCGCGCTCGGTCGCGCGCTGCACCTACGTCCAGATCCCCCAGGTGGCCGAGACCTATCGCGTGATGGGGCACTCGCCCTGGTGGGTGTGGGGCTTCGAGCAGGGTGTGAACGAGCACGGCCTCGCGATCGGGAACCACAGCATCTTCTCGAACGAGCCGCTCGAGGAGCGCCTCGGGCTGATCGGAATGGACCTCGTGCGGCTCGGGCTCGAGCGCGGGCGCGACGCGCGCGAGGCACTCGAGGTGATCGCGGCGTTGATCGAAACGCACGGGCAGGGAGGCCCGGCGCTGGCTCCGGATGCCGCCGGCTATCACAACAGCTTCCTGCTCGCCGACCCGCGCGAGGCGTGGCTGCTCGAGACCTCGAACCGGCGCTGGGCCGCGCGGCGCGTCCGGCTCGGGAGCGCATCGAACCACTTCTCGCTCGGATCGGACTGGGAGATCGGCTCGCGCGACCTCGAGGCCTTCGCCCGCAGCGAGGGCTGGTGGCGGGGCGCCGGCCGCATCGACGTGGCGGCCGCCTACCGCAATCGACACATTCCGAAGCAGATCTCGGAAGGGCGCAAGCGCCGCTCCGAGGCGCTGCTGCTCGCACGCCGCGGGCAGCACGACCTCGAGTCGATGCAGGGCATCCTGCGCGACCACCTCGAGGGTGGGATCGCCTGGCAGCCCGGGCCGACACCGGCGGAGGAGCGCTTCTTCACGCTTTGCGCCCACAGCGATCCCGTGCACTGGACGACGGCGAGCCTGCTGGCGCCGCTCCCCGAGGATCGGAACGCTCCGTGGCCGGTGTGGATCTCCTTCGGGACGCCCTGCACGGGGATCTTCCTCCCCGTCTATCTCGACGGCCTGATCCCGGCATCGCTGGCCCGCGGCGGCGAGGTCGCGACGCCGGACTCCGCGTGGTGGGTGATGAAGAGCCTGCAGGACGCCGCTTCCGCCGATCCGGTTCGACACACGCCGCTGTTGCGCGAAGGCTGGGCAGACCTCGAGGAGCGCATCGAGAGCGAGCGGCTGCGCGCCGAGGCCGCCGCGCGCCGCTCTGCCGCCGCCGGGGACCGCGATCGTGCGGCGGAGATCATCAGCGAGTTCATGGCCTCCAGCGTGGAGGAGGCCCTGAAGCGGGCCGAGACGCTGCGGGCAAGCATCGCCTGATTCCGGGTCGCCGCTCGCGCAGGAGCGTGACCTCGCGCTCGGGCCCTAGGCGCTGCGCACTTCCTCGACGACGGAGCGGCGCACGCGGCGCGCGCCGGGGAAGTACTCCTGGCGCAGGTCCCACGGCACGCCAAGCGCCGCCAGGATCCGCCGCTTCGTCGCCTGACGGCAGGCGCGACCCTTCTCGACGGCGTGGATCGTCCGGGGCGAGATCTCGGCCTTCGCGGCAAGCTCGTTTTGCGTCCAGCCGATGGCTTCGCGCGCGGCTCGAATCCGGTTCATCGCCGGGGGGTCCTCTCGAACTAGGGTGTGCGAGGCAGTCTAGCGCTGTCGGGCGCGGCCATCAGTGTCAAATTTATCTAACTATATCAATAGCTTACGATCATGGCTCGAACACGGCCGACGGCGGCCCGGGCGAGTCGAGCAGGCGGACGGCGAGGCCCTGGACCTCGAAGCTCTCGAGGGTTCTCGCGCCAACGCGGGCGCCGAGCGCGTCCGCCGCGGCCGCCGAGCGCGCGACGATCCACACGCGCCCCGCCCGCGCGAGATCCGCCGCCGGAAGGTCGTCGATCGGAGCGATGCCGAAGGGCTCGCCTGCGGCGTCGCGCCCGTAGCTCGCGAGCTCGGCGAGGAGCGCACGCCGCTGCTCACCCCGTGCGACACGCATGAGTGTCTCGACGCTTCCCACGCGCACGGCAGCGCGCGACCATTCGGGTCCGATCGCGTACCAGGCCAATGCCCACTTGTCCTTGAGGGTCGGCACGACCACGAGATCGTCCGGCAGGGCGTGTTCGCGGACGAGCGCCACCGCATCGACGAAGCGCTCCTCGCGAAGCGGCCTGCGCACGGCCGAAACGCTTCCGACCGCCGTCAGCAACAGCGCTCCGGCTGCGACAGCGCGCGAGATCCCGAGACGCCCGGCGCCCGCCGGGCCCGCCAAAAGGCGTGCAACGGCCAGCGCAAAGAAGGGCGTGACGAAGGCAAAGAGACGTGGCGCATACCAGATCGGCCGGATCGCGTGGCTCGCGAACGCCGCGAGCGCGAAGGGAAGCACGAGCAGACCCAGCGCGAAGGCGCGGTCGCGACGGCGCAGCAGCAGGCAGGCCGCGACCGCCGCGAACGCGGCGGCTCCGAGCCAGACGAGCCACGCCGGCGCGGGGTCGATGCCGCTCGTGAAGAGCGCGAGCGCCTCCGCGAAATCTCCGAGCCCGGGGCGCTTCATGTGCTCCTGGTTCGTCGTGGCCGGGAAGACGAGACAGGGAAGAGCAGCGAGCGCTACGACCGCCTGCGCCGCAAGCCAGCGCCGGATCGCCTGCCGATTCCGCAACAGCTCCGGTACCCCGACGACGAGGATGCAGGCCACGAAGAAGGGCGCGGCCACGTGGCTGTAGAGAAGCGCCAGCTCCGCCGCGAGCGTCCCGAGGAAATGCACCGGCCTGCGCGACCCCTCCGTCAGCCGGGAGGCAAAGTGCCAGGTCCAGACCGCGAGCAGCATCACCAGCGCGTACATGCGCGCGTGCAGCGACCAGTGGAGCGCCAGCGGATCGAGCGCGAAGACGAGCGCGGCCAGGGTTGCGACGCGCGGCCCATCGCGAAGCCCTGCGACGCGGTGGACGGAGGCGATCGTGAGCAGGCTCAGCAGGATCGAGAGCAGCAGGATCGTTGCGTCCGAACTTCCGATCCGGAGCCACAAGGCCAGCAGTGCGGTGTAGAGCGGCGGGTGCGGATCGTGCAGGAACGCCGACAGCAGCGCCGTCGGGATCCCGCGCGCCGCATGCGTAACCGACTGGAGCCCGTCGTAGCCGAGGGTCGCCCCGGGCAGCATCGCGAGGCGCAGCCCCGCTCCGAGCAGCAGCACGCCCGCGAATGCGAGCGAGCCCCAAGGGGACCAAAGGGACGCATGGGGTGGGCGAGGGGGATCGAACCCCCGACCTCCAGAGCCACAGTCTGGCGCTCTAACCAACTGAGCTACGCCCACCATGCTGCGAGCGGGGCCAAGCTATCGGTGGCCCCGACAGGTGTCAAACCACCCGCGCGGCCCCCCCGAGCCCCTCAAACGGGCCCCTGCCGCGGGCTGCTAGCCTTGCCCCCGGGCCCCGGTAGCTCAGTGGATAGAGCAGTTGCCTTCTAAGCAACGGGTCGCAGGTTCGATCCCTGCCCGGGGCGCCAGCGCAGGGGGGCCGGGGCGCGACCGCCGACACCGCCGGCGTCGAGAGCGCGGGCTCGCGCC
>CAYPSI010000355.1:0-3375 GCA_964413375.1 uncultured Spirochaetales bacterium
TGGGTGATGGAGAACCACTTCACGGTGGAGGGCGAGCTGATCGTGATGCGCAGCATCGAGGAGTTCGCGTTCGAGGCGGACGGCTCCGTCGCGATCCGCACCTTCTACGACGTCCCGAAGCCCGACTCCCCGCTCGGCCGCTTCGTCTTCTCGAAATACCTGCCGGAAAACGGCTGAGCGCCGGTCGCGATCCGGGCGGGTTCGTGTCGCTGCCCCGAGCAGCCGAGGGAACATGGATCGGGTATTGCGCGAAGGAGCCTTTGCCGGCGAGACGCATCTCGTGACGGGGGCGGCACAGGGTATCGGGCGCCGGGTGGCCGAGGCGCTGGCCATTCATGGGGCGTTGGTAGCGCTGGTGGACGTCGACGGCGGGCGGCTCGAGGAGGCTGCGAAGGAGATCGCCGCCGCGGGCGCTCCCCGGCCCCTCGCGATCGTCGCGAACGTCACGGACGAGGCGGCCGTGCAGCGGGCGGTGGCCACGGTTCTCGAGGCCAGCGGTCAGCTGAACGGCGTCGTCAGCGTCGCCGGCATCACCCGCGACGCGCGGATTCCGAAGAAGAGCTACGACGACTTCAAGGCGGTGCTCGCGGTGCACCTGCACGGGACCTTCCTGTTCACCCGCGAGCTGGCTGCGCAGCACTGGCACGCGCTCTTCAAGGACAACGGGAACCAGCCGCTGCGCGACGGTGTAAACCGCTTCATCGTGAACTTCTCGTCGGTCTCGGCGCGCAACGGCAACGTCGGCCAGATCGACTACACCGCCGCCAAGGGCGCGATCGAGGCGGTGACCCGCACGAGCGCCCGCGAGTTCGCGAGCTACGGGGCGCGCGTGAACGCGATCGCCCCCGGCCCGGTGAACACCCCGATGCTCGCGAGCGTCGGCGAGGCGGGTGTTCGGGCGATGGGAGCCGCGACCCTGCTCGGCCGCATCGCCGAGCCCGACGACATCGCGAACTTCGCAGTCGCGCTCGCGGACCCCCGCATCTCCGGCTATGTGACAGGACAGATCCTTCCGGTCAACGGTGGCATGTACTTAGCCTAGCTTTCGCGAGGAGCCCGATGCCCCGGACCCTCCACCCGGAGCTGCACCGTACCGACAGGATCGGCTGGCTTCGCGCCGCCGTCCTCGGCGCGAACGACGGCATCGTCTCGATCGCCAGCCTGATGGTCGGCGTAGCGGCCGCCCGTGCGGAGTACGCAGAGCTGCTCGTGGCGGGCACGGCCGGCCTCGTGGCGGGCGCGATGTCGATGGCGGCAGGCGAGTACGTTTCCGTCAGCTCGCAGTCCGACACCGAGCAGGCCGATCTTCGGCGCGAGCGCGCCGAGCTTCGAACCCGCCCCGAGTTCGAAACGCAGGAGCTGGCAGCGATCTACGTGACGCGAGGCCTCACGCCCCAGCTCGCAACGGAGGTTGCGCAGCAGTTGATGGCCCACGACGCGCTGGGTGCCCACGCACGGGACGAACTCGGCATCTCCCAGCAGGTGAGCGCACGCCCGGTGCAGGCGGCCCTCACCTCGGCCGCCACCTTTGCGGTGGGTGCAGCCCTGCCGCTGCTCACCGCGCTCGTCGCCCCGGCACAGCTGCGGGTGCCCGCCCTGGTCGCGACTTCGCTCTTGTTCCTCACGGGGCTCGGTGCGCTGGCGGCCCGCGCCGGTGGCGCACCGCTGCTCAAGGCCTCCGCTCGCGTGGCCTTCTGGGGAGCACTGGCGATGGCCCTCACCGCCAGCGTCGGTCGCCTCTTCGGTGCGGTCGCGTGAGCGCTGGCCGCTAGAGCAGGCGCTTGAGCAGCTGCGTCTTGAACCTCGTGTAGGGCGGGTACGCCAGCTTCGGGTCGACGCGGGTGGATTTCGTCACGACGCTCTTGCGGTGGCTGAAGGTCTCGAAGCTGTCGCGCCCGTGATAGGCGCCCATGCCGGAGGGCCCGACGCCACCGAAGGGAAGGTTCGGGTTGGCGAGGTGCCAGATGGTCGCGTTCACGCACGCCCCCCCCGAGCTGGTGCGGGCCAGCACATCCTCACCGACCTTCGGGTCGCTGCTGAAGACGTAGAGCGCCAGCGGCTTCGGTCGCGCATTCACGAAGCTCACCGCCTCGTCGATGCTGCGAACCGTCAGCACGGGAAGGATCGGCCCGAAGATCTCGTCGGCCATCACGGGAGCATCCGGATGGACCTTGCGCAAGATCGTCGGCGCGATGTAGCGGTCGGCTTCGTCCGCCTGCCCGCCCACCACGAGCTCGCCGTCCTTCAGCAGCACCGCCAGGCGGCGGTGGTGGCGCTCGTTCACGATACGACCGTAATCCGGGGTCTGCTTCGGGTCGTCACCGTAGAACTCGCGCAGAGCGTTCTTCAGTGCGGCCAGCAGATCCGCTTCGCGCGACTCGTGTACCAGCACGTAGTCCGGCGCCACGCAGGTCTGGCCGGCGTTCAGGAACTTGCCCCAGGCGATGCGGCGCGCGGCGACTTCGAGATCGACCTTCGCGTCGACGATGCACGGGCTCTTGCCGCCGAGCTCGAGCGTGACGGGCGTCAGGTGCCTGGCGGCGGCCTCCATCACGACGCGCGCCACCTTTGCGTTCCCGGTGTAGAGAATGTGGTCGAAGCGCTCCCGCAGCAGCGCCGAGGTCTCCTCCACGCCCCCCTGCACCACCGCGACGCAGTCCGGATCGAGAAACTTCGGTACGAGCCTCCCGATCAGGTCGGAGACGTGCGGCGTCACCTCGGAGGGCTTCAGCACCGCGCAGTTGCCCGCGGCGATCGCGCCGACGAGCGGAGAGAGCAAGAGCTGGACGGGGTAGTTCCACGGCGAAATCACCAGCACCACGCCGAGCGGCTCACGCACGATGCGCGCGCTCGCAGGCTGTTGCTCGAGCGGCGTCGGCACCTTCTGGGGCCGCGTCCACGCCGCAAGCTTTTTGAGCGCGAGCCGCGCATCGTTGCGCACGATGGAGACGTCTGTCACGCGTGCCTCGAGCTCGGGCTTGCCGAGATCGGCCTTCAGCGCAGCGAGAAAGTCCGCAACATGCTCGTCCATCAGCTGCGCGAGGCGCACGAGCTGCTGGCGCCGCCACGCGCGCGGCCGCGTCGTGCCGGCGTCGAAGCTGGCCCGCAGCTGCCGGACGACGCCGGGAATCAGGGCAAGGTCCGTGCTGGGATTCGGCGTGGGCTCGATCGTGGGCGGCATCGTGGCCTCCTGGCCCGCTGTGGGGCGAACCGAGTCTAGACCCGATCGGACAAAGCGCTCCACTCCCCGGGAGCTCTGCGCCGGGTGTACGATCGAGGTGGGAAAGTATCTTCGTTCCCGGAAGGGTTTAGACCTGCCCCGATTCCGTAGACACTTACTCTACACCGCGAGTCCAGGAGCTTCCTGATCTCCTG
>CAYPSI010000356.1:0-2108 GCA_964413375.1 uncultured Spirochaetales bacterium
GCGACGTGCGCTGGGCCGAGCGCGGTCTCGGCAAGGGCACGGTGGTGGCCTCCGACGGGCGCCTGATCGTGCTGAGCGAAAAGGGCGAGCTGCTCGTCGCGCCCGCGACGCCCAAGGGTTTCGAGCCGGCTTCGCGCGCCAAGCTCTTCGACGACGGCGTGTGCTGGACGACGCCAGTCCTCTCCCATGGCATTCTCTACTGCCGCAACAACCGCGGCCAGCTCGTCGCGCGCGACCACCGCGCGGTGCAGTAGGGCGGCCACTACTCCTGCGCCAGGTCCTGCGCTACGAGACCGCAAGTAGTCCTCAGCCCGGAGGCACCCTCAGCTCGACGAGAGCGAGGATCGAAGCGCGAGAGCCTGAATAGTCACTCTCGCGTCGAACGGCCTCTGACCGTAGGGGATGAGGAGGCGTGCTACGGCGGCGAGTTCAAGGTCCGCTCGTGCGCTCGACGAAGGCACGAATCTCGCGCGCGACGTCGCCCGGCGCTTCCTCCTGCGGATAGTGGCCGGCAGCGACCAGTACGAGCTCGGCTCGTGGCAGGCGGCGCTTGAACTCTTGCGCGAAGCGCTCCGGGCGGTAGGCGCTGTCGCGCTCGCCCCACAGCAGCAGCACGGGCTGGTGCAGGCGCGCCAGATCCGCGGCGCGCGCACCGTTCTCGTCCCGCACGAGGTCGATCATGCAACGCCAGTTGTCCGCATTCGAACACGCGAGGTAGTACTCCTCGAGGCGCTCCTCGGGCATCGGCGCGCGAAAGTGGGGCTGCACGGCCGCCGCGATGCGCGCGCGCGAGTTCAGGATCCAACCCCAGCGCGCCAGCCTCCACGCGCGCATCTTGAGCTCCTCGGGCAGCCACTCGTCGTCCCGACGCGGGACGCCCGACGAGTTCATCAGCACGACCCGAGTCACGCGCTCGGGCCGGTCGAGCGCCGCGCGCCAGGCAAACTCACCGCCGTAGCTCTGACCCACCAACGTCACGTCGTTCAGGTCGAGCATGTCGAGGAACGCGCTCACCCAGTCGGCACAGGCCTGGAACGAATAGGAATCGAGCTCGGTACGCGTCGTGGCGTGCCCCAGTGCGTCCAGCGCGCACACCTCGAAGTCGCGCGCCAGCCCGTCGATCCCCGGACCGCCGTGCACGAGTTCCGTCCAGGTGAACAGCGAACTCGGCGTCCCATGCACGAGCACGAGCACGGGACGACCGCGCTGGCCGGCGTGATGCCAGGTGAAGCGCGCGCGCGTCGGCTTCCCGGCCAGGACGACTTCGGCTTCCCTGGTCTCCAGGCCGCTGGCGCGCACGGCGGCGTTCTTCTCGAGATCCAGCAGACGCCGTTCGAGCGTGAGCTTGTCCATGGAGCCGCAGGAGTGTGCACATACGAGTGCCAGGGCTAGCAGGGCAGAGCCAGAGAGGATCCTCGCCAGGAGACGCATGTTGCTGGAGGTCCAAGCCAAGAGGTTCATTCGAGGCTTGTGCGTTGCCGGATGCACCCGCTCCGGATCGTGATCGCTCGCCTCGCCCCTTCGAGGAGCGGGCGCTGCCCCGCGTTGCCCGGCCGACCAAGAAGAGCTATGGAGTGTCTGGAACACGTGGGCGGTGAGCATCAACCTCCATCCACCAGCGGCGCCCTCGCCAGCGGGAATTGCGCCGAGTGTGCATCCAAGGAACAAGCGCGAGCGAAAGACTGTTTGGGTGCGACGAGCTCCAAGCTCTCTGCCCGCGAGCATCGAGACCCGTTCCATTTCAAGCTCTCCTCCTGCGTTCGCTTTCGCGGTCCTTTGGCTGGGTGCCCTTCCTCCTCCCCCACTGCGGCCCCAGTTGGCCAGCGCATTTCGAACGTCCAGGGGGAGAGCCCCTTTACATCAGCGATGGCTACCCGCACCGCTTGGCGCGCCGCTTACTCATCGCGGCCAAGAAGCGCGAGAGCAGGCGCCGGTCGACGGGCGGCGTGTTGCCGCTCGGCGCACCATCCGTCTTCCCGAGGATCACTTTCATCGCCAGCGAGCGGCGCAGGTCCTCGTCCCAGACCTCCAGGATCGCGCCCATGCCGCCGCGCGCGAGCTCGCCCCTGAGCTGGTAGCGCGAGCCCTTGAATGAGTGCTCGGCCAGA
>CAYPSI010000357.1:0-3885 GCA_964413375.1 uncultured Spirochaetales bacterium
TCGGACGCTGATGAACCACTCGTCCACGGAGATCTTCCTCGACGGCGTCGCTGTCGCCGAGGACGATCTCGTCGGCGAGGAGGGAAAGGGGTTCCGGTACATCCTCGACGGCATGAACGCCGAGCGCGTGCTGATCGCGGCAGAGTGCATCGGCGACGGCCGCTGGTTCGTCGAGAAGGCGGCCGCGTACGCCTCGGAGCGCGTCGTCTTCGGGAGGCCGATCGGCGCGAACCAGGGTGTGCAGTTCCCGATAGCGCAGGCACACGCGCAGCTCGAGGCTGCAGATCTCGTGCGCTACAAGGCGGCCTGGCTCTACGAGCAGGGCCAGCCGTGCGGAGCAGAGGCGAACATGGCGAAGCTGCTCGCCGCCGAGGCGTCGTGGGCCGCGGCTAACGCGTGTCTCGACACCCACGGCGGCTTCGGCTTCGCCGCGGAGTACGACATCGAGCGGAAGTTCCGCGAGACCCGGCTGTACAAGGTCGCCCCGGTCTCGAACAACCTCATCCTCGCCTACGTCGGCCAGCACGTGCTCGGGATGCCGCGCTCGTACTAGCGACCTGCGAGCTCATCTGCCTCGCGCGTCCCACTGGGGGTCCGCGACCGTACGGGCAGCCCGGCCAGGACAGGCGTGTGGTCCTGCCAGGAGGGCTGTGCGCAGCGGAGAAGCGTGGGCCGACCGCTCACCGCGTTGGGCTACGCGGCTCGGCGTGACAGCTACGCCTTCAGGATCTCGCGGCGAGTGAGGATGCGCTCCATCAGCGGGCGCATGTCGAGCTCGCGCGCAGTTGCGAGCGCCGCGTCCTGCAGGGCGACGGCCTTGTCCCGGTCGCCTGCGGCGCCGCGTGCGAGAAGCGCTGCGGCGTAGTCGGACGCCGTCCAGGCGTACTCGGGGCGGTAGCCGGCACGATCGCAGAACGCCAGCCCATCTTCGAAATGAGCCAGGGCAGCATCCACCCGGCCGAAGGTGACGGCCAGCAGCCCCAACAGACGGTCGATGGTCAGGGGGATGAAGAAGCTCGCGGTCCCCCTCTGCGACTCGAGGTCGCCGTACAGCTTTTCGGCCCTGTTGGCATCGCCCCGCTGCACGGCGATCAGCGCCAAGCCGCAGTTTGCGAGCATTGCCAGGACGGGAACGAGTCGGGGCAACGAGAGCACGCGCTCGGCCGCCGCCCCCGCCGCGTCAAGCCCCTCGTCACTGTCGGCGGTGCGACCTACCAGCGGGATCAGGGCGGCGAGAAAAACGTGGTCGGCGATAGGCCCCGGCGGCGGCACGCTCTCAGCCACCTCTTGCAGCCGGGCGATGTACGCCGCGCCTGCGTCGAAATCGCCCAGCTCGTACTCGAGCAATGCCCGCATAGCGAGGGGACGGGGATCCCGGGACTGAGCCGTCAAGCTGACGTCGGTCATGTGGCGAGCGGCCTGCCAATCGCCTTCATACAGGTACAGCCTCGCGTTGTCGAAGCTTGCCGAGGCAAGCCACCACGGTTCGCGGAGCCTCTCCGCCGCGGCGAGTGCTTCTTCGGTGTGGGAGCGGATCTGCTTCCGTTCGCCTGTGGCTGTCAGCACCCACCCGACGGATCTGCGAGCGGCTATCTCCGTGTGTTCGTCGTCGACGCGACGGGCAAGCTCGATCGCCCGCAGCCCCTTCTCGAGGCCGTCCTGCCAACGAAAATGCCACACGTCCACGAAGGCGGCATTGGCGAGGATCCTCCGCTCGAGCGCCGCGTCGTTCTCACGCTGGGCGACCTCCAGCCCGCGCGTGAGCGCCGCTTCGGCGCCGTCGAAGTCGCCCTCGGTGATCCCTGAGAACCAGACGTAGC
The DNA here is from genome assembly GCA_964413375.1 of uncultured Spirochaetales bacterium. Classification (GTDB taxonomy): domain Bacteria; phylum Myxococcota_A; class UBA9160; order UBA9160; family SMWR01; genus CAZUYC01. The sequence goes on from CAYPSI010000357.1 coordinate 1,821, forward strand.
TGGAAAGGAGTCGTCCCGCCTCGTGAGAATCAGGGGAGACGAGGGTCAAAGCGCGCGCGATCAGCTCGGCGATCTCCGTATACCCCAGTCCCAACGAAAACGGGATCGGGTGCGCCGCCACGGCGACCGCGCGGTTCACATCCCCGGCCTGGGCGTAGTACTCGAAGGCCCGGCGCAGGCTGGTTACTGCCGGCCCCAGCTCGGATCGCGCGAGTGCGGCGAGCTGGGCGCGCCCGAGGCCGAAGAGCAGCGCGGCGGCCTCGTCGTCCATCGCCCGGTCGCCCTTTGCGGCGAGCGCGCGCTCGAAGTGGGCGAGCGCCTGCTCAGGAGCATGCGCGGTGAGCGCGGACTCGCCGGCGACGAGCGAATGGTGCACGAGCTTGTCCGGCCCCAGAAGCGTCTGAGCTTCTCCGAAGTGATGCGCGAGCTCGGCCGCGTGGTGATCGCCGTCCGCGCCGTAGAGCTCCTCTAGCGCCTCGGCGATGCGTGCGTGGAGGCGCACCCTTCTCGTGAGCGAGAGCTCATCCGCCAGCGTCTCCTTGATCAGCGCGTGGGTGAACTGGTAGCGGCCCAGGGTACGAGGGAGCTCCTCGATCACCCGCGCCGCGAGGGCCTCTTCGAGCACCTCGAGGAGCCGGTCTTCGGAGAGGTCGCCGATGAGCCTCTCCAGTTGGTCGAGCCCGAACTCCCTGCCGATGACCGAGGCGACCGCAAGCGTCTCGTTGCAGCGCTCGGAGAGACGCTCCAGCCGTCTTCCAATCACCTCGCGCACCCCCTCGGGGATGCGAACACTCCAGCTCTCACGTCCGTCAAGCCGTTCCGGAGTCAGCTCGCCCTCCTGAACCAGGAGCCGGACGATCTCGGTGACGAAGAGGGGATTGCCTTCGGTCTGCGCGTAGACCAAGCTGACGAGCTCGCCCGGTGGGGAGATCCCGCACGTCGCCGCGACGAAGCGGCCGACGTCCTCCCGGCTCAGGCCGCGCAGGGGAAGCCGCTCGAACAGACGCTCGCGCGTGAGCTCGGCGAGCGTCTTGGAGAGCGGGTGTCGCCGCGAGAGCTCGGCGTCGCGATAGGTGCCGAGCAGAAGCAGGCGCACTCCGGCAAGCTCGCGCGCGACGAACTCGAGCAGGCGCAGCGATCCCTCATCGGCCCAGTGCAAATCGTCGAGCACGAGTACGAGCGGCTGCGTCCGCGTCGCGCTCTTCAGGAAGGCGGTGAGCGAATCGAACAGGCGGAAGCGGGCCTGGTACGGGTCCTCGAACTTCGTCGGCTCGCCCAGATCGGGCAGGCGCAGGCGCACGTCGGGGACGATCTCCGCGATCTCCGCCGCCCCTGCGCCCACCTCAGAGCGCAGCTGGTTGGGGTCGCGCTCGCGCACGTAGGAGCGGATCGTCTGTACCCAGGGCCAGTAAGGAGGTGCGCCCTCGCTTTCGTAACAGCGTCCCCAGAGCACACGAGCCCCACGCTCTTCGGCGTATCCCGCAAGCTCCATCGCCGTGCGCGTCTTCCCGATGCCGGGCTCGCCCGAAAGCATCACCAGCCGCCCGCGACCGGAGAGGGCGGCGTCCAGCGCATCTCGCAGCCGCCCGAGCTCCTGCTCGCGCCCGACGAAGCCGCCGAGCTCTTCAGCCTCCTCGCGCGTGGCCCTGGCGAGGGAATGCGGTGTATCCGGAAGCTCGGACGGCAGGTCGAGAGACAGGTCCTGCTGGAGAATCGCCTTCTCGAGATCCTGAAGCGATCGGCTTGGATCGATCCCGAGCTCGTCGATCAGAAGATGGCGCGCATCCCGATAGGCAGCAAGCGCCTCTGCTTGGCGGCCGGAGCGGTACAACGCGAGCATCAGCTGGCCGCGGAAGCGCTCGCGGAGCGGATGCTGGGCGACGAGGGACTCGAGCTCGCCGACGAGGTCAGCGTGGTGACCGAGCGCGAGGTCGGCCTCGATCAGGTCTTCCAGGGCGAGGAGACGAAGTTCTTCGAGCCGGGATCCTTCGCGTCCGGCGAACGGCTCCGAGGAGAACTCGGCCAGGGCGGGGCCCCGCCAGAGCTCGAGCGCCCGCCGAAGAGA
>CAYPSI010000358.1:0-4029 GCA_964413375.1 uncultured Spirochaetales bacterium
CCCGGACGCGAGGATCAGCGTATTGGTGGTCGGGAAGGGCATCGGGTCGCCATTTCCATCGAGCCACTCATTGACTCCAGGTCGGAAACGGAAGGAGACCGTGGTCGTCCCCACCGAGAAAGCCTGGAGGGTATAGCGACCGATCGTGTAGGTGCCGGGGTTCGCGGGGGCGAGATTGAGACCTCCGATGTTTCCGGCCGACGAGGCCCCGGGGGCGTAGCTGCAGATCGTCGCAGTTCCCGCGACGGCGCAGCTGCCCAGCCGATTGAACGGAAGCCAGCGGAGACCGAAGTTGGCGGTGGCCAGATTCGTGCCGGCCATGTCGTTCGTGCCGGAAATGATCCGCGCCGCCCCGATGGCATCGAGCTGTGCCGTCGCCAGCATCGTGCCCACGTCCGCGCCCATGACGAAGTAGGGGTCCAGCTGCATCACGACGTCGAAGGTCGTGGTCTCACCGACGCTGCCGAGAGAGGTCGGGCCGGTCGGCACGAGCGTGAGCGAACTGGCACCCGCAGTGGACGCGAGGCCGCCCAGTCCGAGCACGATCGCAGACAACACGGCCACGAACGGGCTTCGCATCATCATGGATGTGAGTGGTCGCTGAAGCGACGGAAGCTCGACCCACGGGGGCGTGGAGTTCGTCGCGGAGACGGCCTTGAAGAGGTCGGCAGCACGGGCTCACCGGGCAATCCAGTCGTCCTGGACCAGATTTCCCGGCCCGCGGACGGAGAAGTCGGGCTTCACCCCCTGCCTCGTCTTTCGCGCTCACCGGTCCGCTCGAAGGCGATCGAGCCGTCCGCGAAGTCGAGGCAGCGCCCCTCGGTGGGCGTCTGGGCGCCGGGCTGCGACACTCTGCCTGCATGGACCTCCACGAGCTCTCGATCCACGACCAGCGGATCACCTACCGGACGGCCGGCTCCGGTCCGGTGCTGCTGTTGATCCACGGCATGGCCGGGAGCGCCACGACCTGGCGGCAGGTGATGCCCGGGCTCGCCACGCGCTTCACAGTGGTCGCGCCCGACCTGCTCGGGCACGGCGGCTCGGACAAGCCGCAGGGCGACTACTCGCTCGGGGCCTTCGCGTGCACGTTGCGCGACCTGCTCGTCGCTCTCGGCCACGAGCGCGCCACGGTGGTGGGTCAGTCCCTCGGCGGCGGCGTCGCGCTGCAGTTCGCCTATCAGTATCCCGAGCGCACCGAGCGGCTCGTGCTCGTGGGGAGCGGGGGGCTCGGCCGCGAGGTCAACACGCTGCTGCGCCTCCTCAGCCTCCCGGGCTCCGAGGGCGTGCTGCGGCTGGCCTGCGCGGCGCCCGTGCGCAGCGCGATCGAGTCCGTCAGCAGCGGGGCCGCACGCCTGGGGCTCCGCCCGGCGCCCGTCGTGGCGGAGCTGTGGCGGAGCTACGCCTCGCTCGCCAACGATGCCGCCCGTCACGCCTTCCTGCGCACTTTGCGTGCGGTGGTGGATCCCCGCGGCCAGGCCGTGAGCGCCTCGAACCGCCTGCACCTCGCCGCCGAGCTGCCGACGCTCATCGTCTGGGGCGACGCCGACCCGATCATCCCGGTCGATCACGCCTACGCCGCGCACACCTCGATTCCGGGCAGCCGTCTCGAGATCTTCGAGGGGGTCGGCCACTACCCCCACTGCGAGGCGCCGGAGCGCTTCAACGAGGTGCTGAGCGACTTCATCGAGACGACGGTGCCGGCCCGGATCACGATCGGAGCACACCACGTGGTGTCGCAGGCTGGGGCCTAGCGGCGCGGGCCGCGCTGTCCTCCTGCGCCGCTGCAACGCCGGGACCGGAGAGCAGGGCCAGCAGGGTGATCAGAAATCGACAGGATCCGGTTTGCTCCGGGTGGGGCCGTCCACTCTGGGGCGTGAGCGGTCTTCCGCCTCGCGCTCTCCCTCGCGCACTTCGCTCCAGAAACGCGCGCGCGTGTTGACCACGCGCCGTTCCGCGGAACTCTTCTGGGACCAGAGCCAGAGGCGCATCAGCAGCTGACCCAGACCCTTCCACATGCTAGTTCGATGCCACGGATAGCGGGGCGGCATCCGGCGTCGCTCGCTTGCGCCACATCGACGGCGCCTTCCACATCTGCTCGAGTGCAAGCTTGCGGAGGTCTATCACGGCCGCACCGAATCCGAGTGCGATGTCCGCAACGTCGGGCACCGAGCGTTCGCAGGCGATGATTCCGAAGTCGACCGAGTATCCGCCGCTGGCACCCGAAGCATCGAGCACGAATGTCCCCAGCATGTGCATCGGAGTGCTCAGCGTCTCCAGAGAGGGAAAGGCGGCGTCCAGTCCGGACAGTGACACATGCGTGTTCATCGCGATTCGATCGATCCTCGGGAGCGCCGCTTCCGGTCTCCTTGTGATCCGAGATGCCTTTCCGGGAGGCGATGGCGAGGGCTTCGTCCGGGTGGGCGATCCAGCGTACGCGCTTTCGCGCTCCATCGCTAAGGATACTAATCAAATAAAGTCTGTCAAGCATTTGCGCATAACGCTTGATATATCAAGCAGATTGACCGATACTCGCGCGCTTGCGGCATGACGGCCCGCGACGCTCCGGCGAGCCGCCCGCGCCCGTGAGCTCGAGTCTGCACGACGAAGAGGGCATTTCGATGTCATCCCCGAACGGCGAAGACGGCCGCGGCGGGCCCTGGGGCAGCGGGTCGAGACCCGGTTCCGAGATCGAGGATCTGGTCCGGCAGGGGCAGGATCTGCTCAAGCAGATCACGCCCAGTGGCGGTCCGCGCGGAGTCATCGCCTTCGTCGTGCTCGCGCTGGCCAGCCTGGGTGCATGGACGGCCTATTACACGGTGCCCAGCGACTCCGTTGCTGTCGTGCAGCGTTTCGGAAAGTACCTCGAGGAAGTTCCCCCGGGACTGCATTTCAAGCTGCCACTGGGCATCGATACGGCGACGATCGTTCCCGTCAAGCGGCAGCTGAAGCAGGAGTTCGGGTTCACGACACCCGGTGGCGGCGATCCATACCAGAGCCCTCACGACGGAAGGCGGGAGACGGAGATGGTGACGGGGGATCTGAACGCCGCACTGGTGGAATGGGTGGTTCAGTACCGCATCCTGGATCCCGTCAAGTTCCTCTTCGAGGTTCGGAGACCGAGCGAAACCCTCCGCTATGTATCCGAATCCGTGATGCGCGAAGTCGTCGGCGATCGCACCGTGGACGAGGTGATCACCATCGGTCGGCAGGAGATCGAAACGGAAGCGCTGGCCAAGATGCAGCAGCTCTCGAGCAAATACGCGATGGGGATCAGCATCGACCAGGTGCAGCTGAAGAACATCAATCCCCCCGGACCGGTGCAGGAGTCGTTCAACGAGGTCAATCAGGCCCAGCAGGAGAAGGAGAAGCTGATCAACGAGGCCCGGCGCGACTACAACAAGGTGATTCCGCTGGCCGAGGGCGAGAGGGATCAGCGAATCCGTGAAGCCGACGGCTACCGACTCAAGAGGATCAATGAAGCGGAAGGCGATGTGGCTCGCTTCAGCGCCTTGTTGGCGGAGTACAGCAAGGCCCCGGAGGTGACTCGCCGCCGAATCTATCTCGAGACCCTGCAGGAGGTCATGCCGGGCATCCGCTCCAAGATCATCGTCGACGAAGAGACGCGCAGCATCCTGCCATTGCTGAATCTCGACTCCCAGAAGGGAGGTCAGCCATGAACGGGAGCCTGCGACTGGCGATCTTGGCGCTTCTGGGCGTTGGGATCACCGTCGCGATGAGTTCGATCTATACGGTGAGCGAAGTCGAGCAGGTGATCATCACGCAGTTCGGAAAACCCGTCGGCGCCCCGGTGACTTCCGCCGGTCTGAAGCTCAAGCTGCCCATCATCCAGGACGTGAACCCGATCGACAAGCGGGTTCTCGAATGGGACGGCAGTCCATCGGACATGCCGACCAAGGACAAGCTCTACATCTCGGTCGACCTCTTCGCCCGCTGGCGGATCACGGATCCGCTCCAGTACTTCCTGCGCTTGCGCGATGAACGCAGCGCGCAGTCCCGGCTGGACGATAT
>CAYPSI010000359.1:0-15101 GCA_964413375.1 uncultured Spirochaetales bacterium
TGCGGGAAAACCGCACGTCCGGTTTGACGAGCGGGACGTGGAAACGGAGCACGGCATGGTGAGTGAGGCACCGGCAACCGAAAGGGTCGGCAACGGATGGACCATGCCTACGTCACCGCGCCACGTCTCGACTCTACCTCGGCTTCGCCTCGCTGCGCGCGCCTTCGGCGCTTGCTCGAGTCGGCCTCCGGGACGCGGGATCTACGATGCCCCGCCGCCACTGGCTGGTGAAATCCGAGCCTGGCACCTACTCCTGGGAGCGCTTCGTGCGCGAGGGCCAGGCCGTGTGGGACGGCGTGCGCAATCCGCAGGCGCGCAACCACCTCGCCGCCATGCAGGCGGGGGATCTCGTGCTCTTCTACCACTCGGGCGAGGACCGGGAGGTCGTGGGCGTGGCGAAGGTGGCGCGCACCGCCTACCCGGAGCCGGGCGCCGGCGACCCGCGCTGGGTCGCGGTCGATCTCGTCCCGGGCAAGCCGCTCGCGCACTCCGTCGCGCTGGCCGAGATCAAGTCGGATCGCGCGCTCGCCGGGATCCCGCTCGTGCGCCAGTCGCGCCTCTCGGTGCTGCCGCTCGAGCCCGAGGCGTTCGAGCGCATCCTCGAGCTCTCGAAAACCCGACTCTCCGCGCGAGCCTGAACGACCGCGCTGCCAGCTCGCCGGGCCTGATCGCGATGTGATCGATGGAGTCGAAGGCAAGAGTCCGCTCACTACCCGCTACGCCTGGTTCCGCGCGGGCTGGGCCAAGTACCTGTCGTGGACGGAGGTAGCGCAGGCGTTCCGAACCAGCTGGGACATCGGAGTCGACGTAATCCACGCGCGAGCTCCTGCCCGCGAGGGCGTAGGCCGCGGCGTATAGAGGAATGCTTTCGCACCCTCACCCATGATCAGCACCGGCGCTCCGGGACAACGCGCGAGGAACGGAATCGTGAGCTCGTAGCGCCATGATCGGGCGCTTGACCGGTTCAGGGGCGCGACTCGGCGGCGAGCCGCTGCGCCGCCTCCACTTCCTCGGCGATCTGCTCGCCGCCGAAGCGCGCGAGCACGACGGTGCCGACCAAGATGGTGACGAACCCCCCCACCCGGGCGGCAGCGAGACTCGGCTGCGCGGGCAGGAACTCTCCCAGGATGGCCATTCCCCCCAGGATGGTGACGATCTTGTTGGTGACCGAGTTCATCGCGACGACGATGAGCGCTCTGCCGTGCTGGAAGCCGGCCTGCTGCACCCAGATGCCGCCGAGGTTGCCGAGCGTCATGAGGGGGAAGAAGACCAACCAGGCGAGCCAGGGCAGCCCCGCTTCGAGGCTCAGGAAGAGCCCCTTCGTGTACAGCGCTGCGAGGCCGATCAACACTCCCGCTCCGAAGCCGAGAACGACCGGGAGGGGGACCGCGCGTCCCGAGCGGCCGAGGGGGATCGCGCCCGCGAGCGCCGCGAGCAGGACGACACTCACCAGGAGCAGTGCCGAGAGGGAAACGCCGGCGCCTCGCTGCGCCTCCCCCGAGGCGCTGATTCCGAGCAGCATGATGCCGGCCACCATCAGGGCGACGCCGGCCCATTCGCTCGGTCGCAGCCGCTCGTGGAGAAAGACGACCGAGAAGACCGCGAGGATGGCGAGACCGAAGCCGAGCACGGGCTGCACGATCGAGACGGGGGCATTGGCAATCGCCTTCAGGAAGAATGCCCAGCCGGCGATCGTGACGGCCAGACCACCGAGCCAGGTGGGCGAGCGCAGGAAGGCGCCATAGACATGCGACTGGCGGAGCGTGAGTTCGAGCCGTGGCATGCGATCGGCGGCGATCTTCTGCATCACCATCCCGACCTGGTAGCAGCAGGTCGCGATGACGGATAGGGTGATGGCGGTCCAGATGGACATGCCCGCCGACCCTATCCCAAGTGGATGCCGCCGTCGACGTAGAAGACGGGAAGCGATGCCGCCGGGCCGCGCGGCGACCGTTCCCGAAGCGCCACCCGAGACCCGACCGCGGGCGCCCTCGTCCCCTCCCTGGTCGTCACGCGAGCAGATACGCCGACGCCAGCGCGTCGGCGTACTCGTTCCAGCGCGAGCCGTCGTGGGCCTTGATCCAGCGGATCTGCACCCGCGGGTGCGAGTGGGCGAGGGCCCAGAGCTCCTTCACGAGCTCGAGGTTCGCGATCGGGCCGCTCTTGCGGCGCCAGCCGCGCGCCTCCCAGCCGGCGGCCCACTCGTTGATCGTCTTCACGCAGAGCTCGCTGTCGGAGTAGACGGGAATCTCGGCGTCCGCGGGGAGCGCGCGCAGGCCCTGGATCAGTGCGACGAGCTCCATGCGGTTGTTCGTCGTGGCGGGGTCCGTCCCGTGCCCCTCGCCGCGGATCTCGTCGTCCAGGACCCACACGAAGGCCCAGCCCCCGCGCCCGGGGTTGCCCTCGCACGATCCGTCCGTGAAGACGCCCGTGCGCGGTCCGCCGCGGTAGCGCGCGAGGGCCTCGCGCGGCGTCAGGATCTCGCGCTGGAACATGCGAGCTAGGGTCGGGGATCGCGGCGCGGGCATCAAGCGTCCTCGCCGGCCGGCGCGTACTCCGCCAGGAACCCGCTCCGCCACTCGCCGTAGCGCCCGGCGAGGACCGCCTCGCGCGCGTCGCGCATCAGGCGCTCGTAGAAGTGGACGTTGTGGATCGAGGCCAGGATCGCCGAGAGGATCTCGTTCGCGGCGAAGAGGTGGTGGAGGTAGGCGCGGGAGAAGCCGCCCGCGCAGGCCGCGCAGGCGCAGGAGGTATCGATCGGGTAGGCGTCGCGGCGGAAGCGGCGGTGGGTCAGGCGGATGCGCCCGCGCCGGGTGAAGACGGCCGCGCTCCTCGCGAAGCGGGTCGGGATCACGCAGTCGAAGAGGTCCATGCCGTAGCCGATCGCGGCGAGGAGGTCCTCCGGGAGGCCGACGCCCATCAGGTACCGGGGCTTCTCCGCGGGGAGCCACCTCGCCGTGTGCTCGGTGACGCGGCACATGAGCTCGTGCCCCTCGCCGACCGAGACGCCGCCGATGGCCGTGCCCGGGAGGCCCATCGCGACGACCGCGCGGGCGCACTCCTCGCGAAGATCGAGGTGGACGCCGCCCTGCACGATCCCGAAGAGCGCCTGCGCCTCGGGGCGGGCATGCGCCCGGACGCAGCGCTCGAGCCAGGCCAGCGTGCGGCGCACGCCCTCCCGCGCCACCTCCACGCTCGCCGGGAACGGCGTGCACTCGTCGAAGGCCATGATCACGTCCGCGCCGAGGGCGTTCTGGATCTCGATCGAGCGCTCGGGCGTGAGATCCATCTCCGAGCCGTCCACCTCGTTCTTGAAGCGGACGCCGCGGTCCGAGATCTCCTTGCGCGGGAGCGAGAAGACCTGGTAGCCGCCGCTGTCGGTCAGGATCGGGCCGTCCCAGCGCACGAAGCGGTGGAGGCCGCCGAGCTTCGCGACCAGGCCCTCCCCCGGGCGCAGCGCCAGGTGGTAGGTGTTGGCGAGGATCATCTCCGCGCCGGCGGCCCGCACCTGCTCGGGCGTCATCGCCTTCACGGCGCCGTGGGTCCCGACGGGCATGAAGGCCGGCGTGTGGACCACGCCGTGGGGCGTCGCGAAGCGCCCTGCGCGCGCCTCGCCCGAGCGGCCCTCGAGCTCGAAACGGAAGGGAGTCTCCGCGGCGGCCACGCCGCCACCCTACCGGTAGGTCTTGCGCTCTCCGCTGCTCCGGCGCAGGCGGACGCGCCGGTGCTTGGCCTTGAGCTTTGCGCGGTGGCGCGCGGACTTCCTGCGGTTGCGGTGCGGGAGGGGCTTGGCCTTCTTCACGGCGGGGCTCCGGTCGGGGGGTCGCTTCGAGGGGCGGGATGCTAGGGGATGGCCCGCGCCGGGGCCAGCGGGCGCGGTATCCTCGGCCCGTGGCGATCGGCGCGGCCTGGGAGCGGATGGCGGACTTCGAGCTCTCGACCGAGCAGCGCCTCGTGCGCCGAGCGGTGCGCGACTTCGCCGAGAAGGAGATCCTGCCCCACGTCGAGCGCTACGAGCGGGAGGAGCGCTACCCGCTCGAGCTCGTCGCGAAGCTCGTCCCGCTCGGCTACATGGCGCCCCTGATCCCCGAGGAGTACGGCGGCTCGTTCACGGACGTCCTCACCTACGGGGTGATCTGCGAGGAGCTCGCGCGCGTCGACTGGGTGGTGGCCTCCGTCGTCTCGGTGGCGAACTCGCTCGTCGCGAGCACGCTCCTCCGCCATGGGACCCGCGCGCAGCGCGAGCGCTGGCTCCCGGCGATCGCCCGCGGCGAGGTCCTCTGCTCGGCCTGCCTCACCGAGCCCGGCGGCGGCACCGACCTCGCGAGCATGTACACCCGCATCGAGCCCGCGCCCGGGGGCTTCCACCTCACCGGCACCAAGGTCTTCATCTCCCACGCGGCCTACGCGGGCCTCTTCTTCGTGGTCGCGACCGTCGACCGCTCCCGCCAGCAGCGCGGCGTGACCGCGCTGCTGCTCGACCCGCAGAGCCCGGGCGTCCGGATCGGCGCCTTCCCGATGCGCACGCTCAAGCGCGACCATCTGGCCGAGGTGCACTTCGAGCAGGTCTTCGTGCCCGAGGAGAACCTGATCGGGCCGGTCGGCGGCGGCTTCCCCGTCCTCGGCAGCGCCCTCGACATGGGCCGCTACTCGGTGGCCGCCCGCTGCGTGGGCCAGGCGCAGCGCTGCCTCGAGCTCGCGGTCGCGCACGCCACGCAGCGCGAGGCTTTCGGGCAGAAGATCGGCGAGTTCCAGATGATCCAGGCCAAGATCGCCGACATGGTCTGCCGGACGGAGTCGGCGCGCGCGCTCGTCTACCGCCTCGGCCGGATGAAGGACGCGGGCGTCGAGCGCGCGAGCCTGGAATCGTCGCTCGCGAAGCTCGTGGCGAGCGAGGCCGCGACGCACAACGCGCTCGAGTCGGTCCAGGTCCACGGGGGCTACGGCCTCTCGGCGGAATACGAAATCGGGCGCCTGCTCCTCGAGGCCAAGGCGCTCGAGTTCGGCGAGGGCACGAGCGAGCTGCACCGCAAGCTGATCGCCGAGTTCGCGCTCGGGATCCGCAAGCAGTGAGGGAGGACGGCAGGGACCCATGCAGCTGAACCTCGGGACGATCCTCCAGGCGAGCTGTGAGGCGCGGCCGGACCACGTCGCGGTGCGCCTCGACACGCGCGTGCTCTGCTACCGCGACCTCGACCGCGCCGCGCGCGGCGTGGCGACGAGCCTGCGCGAGCGCGGCCTCTCGCCCGGCGATCGGGTCGCACTCATGATCCCGAACGTCCCCGAGTTCACGATCGCCTACTTCGGCATCCTCTACGCCGGCTGCGCCGTCGTGCCGCTGAACGTGCTCCTCTCGGCGCCCGAGGTCCGCTACCACCTCGAGGACTCCGGGGCGAAGCTCCTGGTCGCGCATTCCCTCTTCGAGGCGCCGGCCCGCGAGGGCGCGCGGCTGGCGGGGGTACCGACCGTCGCCGCCGAGGGATCGGGCCCCGGGACGCTCGCGGAGCTCGCGGGCGCGGCGCCCGCCCCGGCCCTCCATCCGACTCCGGCGACCGACACCGCCGTGATCCTGTACACCTCGGGCACGACGGGCAAGCCCAAGGGCGCCGAGCTCACGCACTCGAACCTGCTCATGAACTGCGCCGTCGTCGTCCCGAGGCTCGTCCCCGCCACGCCGGATGCCGTCGCGCTCGGGGCGCTCCCGCTCTTCCACTCCTTCGGCCAGACCTGCATCCAGAACGCGACCCTCGCCATGGGCGGGACGATGACGCTCCTGCCGCGCTTCGGCCCCCGCGAGGCCTTCGAGGTGTTGGAGCGCGACCGTGTGACGCTCTTCGCGGGAGTCCCGACGATGTACTTCGCGCTGCTCCACCACGCGGCCGAGCGCGCCTACGACCTCTCGCGGCTTCGCTGGTGCCTGTCCGGCGGCGCGCCGATGCCGGTCGAGGTGATGCGCGCCTTCGAGGCGAAGTACCGGGTCGAGATCCTCGAGGGCTACGGGCTCTCGGAGACCTCGCCGATCGCGAGCTTCAACGTGCCGGACCGCCCGCGCAATCCCGGCTCGATCGGCTACCCCGTCTGGGGCGTCGAGCTCTGCACCCTCGACGAGCGGGACCGCCCGGTCGCCGACGGCGAGCGCGGGGAGATCTGCATCCGCGGCCACAACGTCATGAAGGGCTACCTCGGGCGGCCGGACGCCACCAAGGAGGCTCTGCGCGGGGGCTGGTTCCACTCGGGCGACATCGGCGTGCGCGACGCCGACGGCTCCTTCCGCATCGTCGACCGCAAGAAGGACATGCTGATCCGCGGCGGCTTCAACGTCTACCCGCGCGAGGTCGAGGAGGTGCTCTACGCGCACCCGGAGATCCTCGAGGCCGCGGTGATCGGGGTTCCGCACGCGAGCCACGGCGAGGAGGTGAAGGCCGTCGTCGTGCGCCGGCCCGGCTCGGCCCTCGACGCCGAAGGGGTGATCGCCTTCTGCCGCGAGCGCCTCGCCGCCTACAAGTACCCGCGCCTGGTCGAGTTCCGCGACGCGCTCCCGAAGGGTCCGACGGGCAAGATCCTGAAGCGCGAGCTGCGGTAAAGCTAGCTACCGCTCTCACTCCGCTCGCCTTCGGCTCGCTGCGCGCGCCCTTCGGGCGCTTGCTCGAGCCGGGGCCGGCGCTCCGCGCGCTCAGAACGAGAAGGCGTAGGAGAGCTCGAGCGCCACGCCCGCGGCGCGCGGGCCGCGGACCGGAAGGCGTATCACGGTCGGGGTGAGCGCAGCAGAAGCGTGGAGCCCCTGGGGGCCCGCCGCGGCGCAGAGCTTCATGTTCGACATACGGACGAGTCGGCCGGTCGGTTCGCTGGGGTGCGGTTGCCCCGCGCCGCGGCCTGTGGTATCCAGGGACGCGATGAGGATCTTCGTTCGAAAGCGTATCGCCGCGCCCAGCGCCGGACCTGATCTCGGGCCGGCGCCGCGCCGGCCTGAGTCTCGATCCTCGCGTTCGACCATGACGTGAGCGGAGCCCCAGAAGGCCTGCCACGGAGGCCGCGAACGCGAGAGCGTTCGCGGCCTCCGTGCTTCTGGAGCTCCCATGGCCATCCCGACCTCGATCCCGACCGCTCGCGCGCTGCCCCGGACCGGAAGCGTCCGCGAGGTGGGGCTGCTCGCCTACCCGATCGTGCTGACGCAGATGTCGCAGACGCTGATGCACCTCGTCGACTCGATCTTCGTCGGCCGCCTCGGCGCGTCCGAGCTGGGCGCGCTCGGCTTCGCGGGGATCTGGCTCTGGACGGTGATGAGCGTCTTCAGCGGCGTGGCCACCGGCGTGCAGACCTTCGTGTCGCAGGCGCACGGGGCCCGCGACGAGAGCTCCTGCGGCGGTTGGGCCTGGCAGGGGCTCTACGCCGTGGTGCCGGCCACGGCGCTCGCGATCTTCGCCTTCGCCGCCCTGGCGGATCCGCTCTGGAGTTCCCTCGGCGCCCCGGCCGAGATGCGCGAGCACGCGCTCGCCTACACGCGGGTGCGTCCGATCGGATACGTCGGGCTATGCATCTGGCTGATCCTGGCCGCGTTCTTCCGCGGCCTCGGGGACACGCGCACGCCGCTTGTCGCCACCCTCGTCGCGAACGCGGCGAACGCCGTCCTCGCCTACGGCCTCGTGCTCGGGCGCCTCGGGCTCCCCGACTGGGGCGTCGCGGGGGCGGGCGTCGCCACCTCGATCGCCGAGTGGGTGGGCGCGGCCATCGTCGCGGTGGCGTTCGCGCGGCGCGGCACTGCGCGGCGCTACCAGACGCGACCGGTGCCGCCGGACCGGGTCGCGATCCGCCGCTTCCTGCGCACGGGCGCCCCGATCGGCGGCCAGTGGCTCCTCGACATGAGCGCCTTCGCGATCTTCACGACGCTGGTGGCGCGCATGGGCGACGCCTCGATGGCGGCGACGCAGGCGATGATCTCGCTGCTCTCGCTCTCGTTCATGCAGGCGATCGGGATCGGGCTCGCCGCGACGACGCTGGTCGGGCGCTACAAGGGCCGTCTCGATTTCGCCGCGGCCGCGCGGAGCTACCGCTCGGCGACGAAGCTCGCGATCGGGCTCGCGCTCGCGGTTGCGGCGCTCTTCCTGCTCGCGCCGGACGCGCTGATGGGCCTGTACACGCGCGACCCCGACGTGCTGCGGCTCGGGCCGCCGCTCCTCGCGCTCGCCGCGGCCTTCCAGCTCTTCGACGCGGTGCAGATCGTCGCGGGCGGTGCGCTGCGCGGAGCGGGCGACACGCGCTGGCCCTTCCTGGTGCAGACGGGCCTCGCCTGGGCGCTGCGCCTCCCGCTCGTCTGGCTCTTCGCGTTCGCGCTCGGCGGCGGGGTCGTCGGCGCGTGGTACGCCGAGTTCGTGTTCATCGCGGTCCTCGCCGCGGCGCTCGTGCAGCGCTTCCGTTCGGGCGCATGGGCCGGGGTGCGAATCTGAAAGGGGGAGCGGGAGGCGCGGCCTGGACGTCTGGAGTGCTTGCCTCAGGCCTAGCGCTCCTCGGCGCTGAAGTCGGCGACGCGGCCGTCCTGGGTCAGGTAGAAGCGGTATGCGGTGCGCGTGTCCTTCGTGTCGAGGGCGTAGTGGGCGATGCGGGTCACGCTCTCACCGCGCCAGTGGAGGGGCCTGGCGTTCAGGTCGTCCTCGCCGAGGTAGCGGAAGGCCGTGAGCGCCATCGCGCGGCGACCCGTCTCGAGGCGCTCATGCGCCTCGCGCGAGCTGCCGGAGGCCGTTTCGGCGAGGCCCTTCGCCATCGCCGGAACGATCCGGCTGTCGGCCCAGGCCTCGAGCAGGCCGCGCAGCAGGGCGGCCCGCGCCGGATCGGGATCGGTGAGCGTCGCGGCGGCGTCGGGGAGCCGCAGCTTCGCTTCGACGAGCCCCGCGATCGCGTGGGCCATCGTCTCGGGCTCGGCCGTGGAGAGATTCGCCAGCACCACGACCGTGAGGCCCTGGTCCACGTAGCGCGCGATTGCCGCGCGGAAGCCCTGCCAGGAACCGCCGTGCTCGATCAGCTGCTGGCCGCGCTGCTCGACGATCCCCCAGCCAAAGCCGTACGGGAACGATGTCCCGCTCGCGAGCCGGACCGGCGTCCACCAGGCCTCGAAGCTCGCCGGCTTCAGGAACTTCCGCTCGCGCAGGGCGGCGTCCCAGGCGACGAGGTCCTTCACGCTGAAGTAGATCGCACCATCGGCGAGGCGGTTCAGCGAGGGCGCCACCCAGTCCTGGTTCTCGAGCTCGCCCCGGTCGTCGAGCTCGTAGCCAGCGGCGCGATGCAGGACGATGTCCTTCTCGCTGATCACGCGGGTCGTGGTCATGCCGAGCGGTCCGAACAGGCGCTCCGCCTGAAACTCGCTCCAGTGCTTGCCGGCGAGCTGCGAGGTCAGCAGGCCGAGCGTCAGGTAGCCGCTGTTGCTGTAGCTCCACTGGGTGCCGGGCTCGAACTCGATCGGCAGTCCCATCATGACTTCGAGCAGTGCCTGCTCGTCGTAGTCCTTGCGCAGGTCGATGTCGCGCTCGCCCTCGTAGTCCTTGATGCCCGAGGTGTGGGTCAGGAGCTGCCGGATCGTGATCCGGTGCCAGGCGGACGGTCCATCGGGGAAGTGCTTCGAGAGCCGATCGTCCAGCGAGAGCTTGCCTGCCTCGGCGAGCAGCAGGATGCCGGCGGCCGTGAACTGCTTCGCGGTGGAACCCGACTGGTAGACCGTGTCGGCGGTGGCAGGGGCGTCGAGCTCCACGTTGGCGAAGCCGTAGCCGAGGGCCTTCTCGACCTTGCCCTTCCGGACGATCGCGATCGAGATGCCGGGGATCTTCTTCCTCGCCATGACGGCGCGGACGTAGTCGTCGACGGAATCAGCGGAAGCGGGCGCGGCCGCGCACAGCGCAAGGCTCAGGGCGGCGAGGCTTCGAAGCATGCGCCGATTCTACCGGATCATGGGTAGCTTCCACCGCGTGCGCCGGGCGCGCGGGAATGCGAACGTGTCGGCTTCCACCGCGCGAAGGGAGCTCCCGTTGGACTTCGACATCCCCGCCGAGCTCGTCGCCTATCTCGACGAGCTCGACCGCTTCATCGAGACGGAGATCAGGCCCCTCGAAGAGCAGGACGACAACATCCGCTTCTTCGACCACCGTCGCGAGGACGCCCGCACGGATTGGGAGCGCGGGGGTCTGCCCAACGAAGAGTGGGAGGCCCTGCTTGCCGAAGCGAGGCGCCGCGCCGACCGGGCGGGCCACTATCGCTACCCCTTCCCGAAGCAATACGGCGGCCGCGACGGCACGAACCTCGGCATGGCGGTGATTCGCGAGCACCTCGCGCGCAAGGGCCTCGGGCTGCACAACGATCTGCAGAACGAGCACTCGATCGTCGGCAACAACGTCGGCCTGCTGCTGATGCTCGAATACGGCAGCGAGGAGCAGAAGGCCGACTGGGTGGATGCTCTCGCCGAGGGGAGCCGCGGCTTCGCGTTCGGCATCACCGAGCCCCTGCACGGCTCCGACGCCACCTGGATGGAGACGACGGCCGTCCGCGCAGGCGATGGCTGGGTGATCAACGGAGAGAAGACCTGGAATACCGGCATCCACAAGGCCCGCACCGACATGATCATGGCGCGGACCTCGGGCCAGCCCGGCGACGGCCATGGCATCACGGCCTTCCTGGTGCCGACGGATGCGAAGGGCTTCAAGCTCGAGGAGATGCTCTGGACCTTCAACATGCCGACCGACCACGGCCGTGTCTCGCTCCGCGACGTGCGCGTTCCGCACGCGGCGATCTTCGGCGGGGAGGGCCGCGGCCTCGCGGTCGTCCAGCACTTCTTCAACGAGAACCGCATCCGCCAGGCGGCGTCGAGCCTCGGCGCCGCGCAGTTCTGTATCGACGAGTCCGTCGAGTACGCGAAGCAGCGCAAGACCTTCGGCAAGCCGCTCGCCACCAACCAGGGCATCCAGTTTCCGCTCGTCGAGCTGCAGACCCAATGCGAGATGTTGCGCGCGCTGGTCCACAAGACCGCATGGATGATGGATCGCTACGGTGCCTTCTCCGTCTCGGACAAGGTGTCGATGTGCAACTACTGGTCCAATCGCCTCTGCTGCGAGGCGGCGGATCGCGCGATGCAGGTGCACGGCGGCCTCGGCTACTCGCGCCACAAGCCCTTCGAGCACATCTACCGCCACCACCGTCGTTACCGCATCACCGAGGGCGCCGAGGAGATCCAGATGCGGCGCGTGGCCGGCACCATGTTCGGCTTCATGAAGCAGCGCGCGCCGAAGGGCGTCTCCGAGGAGCCCGGGTGAGCGATTGCGCCAGCGGGGGCGAGTTCCTGGAGCGCGTCGCCGCCGCACTCGTGAAGCACCTGCCGGGGTCCGGCCGGCTGGTTCGCTGCGAGCGCCTGACGGGCGGCGCGAGCCAGGAGACCTACCGGCTCGTCGTCGAAGGCAGCGTCGGGGAGCGCAAGCTCGCGCTGCGCCGCAACGCCGGCGGCGTCTGGAGCGGCGCTGACCCCGAGCCGGGTCGAGCCGGTCTCGCTACCGAGGCGACACTGATGAGGGTCGCTCGCGAGGCGGGCGTCCCGGAACCCGAGGTGCTCGCCGTGCTCGAGCAGGCCGACGGCCTCGGCGAGGGCTTCGTGATGGAGTGGATCGAAGGCGAGGTGCTCGGTGCGCGCATCGTTCGCTCGGAAGCGCTCGCCGGAGTGCGGCCGCGGCTGGCGCGGCAGTGCGGCGAGGTGCTCGCGCGTATCCACGGCATCGACGTCGCAGGGGCGGGGCTCGCGGGCCGGCTGCAGCGCGTGACGCCGCAGCAGTACGTCGAGCAGACCTGGGATGGCTACAAGCTGCTCGCGATCCCGCAGCCGATGATCGACTACACCGGCCGCTGGCTGCTGGAGAACCTGCCCCGCTCGCCGCGCACCACGCTCGTCCACAACGACTTCCGCAACGGCAACCTCATCGTGGGCGAGCAGGGCGTCGTCGCCGTGCTCGACTGGGAGCTCGCCCACCTCGGCGATCCGATGCGCGACCTCGGCTGGATCTGCACGAACTCGTGGCGCTACGGCCGCCGCGAGCGGCCGGTCGGGGGCTTCGGCGACACCGCGGACCTTTTCGAGGGCTACAGGTCGGTCTCCGGCGAGCCGGTGGATCCCGAGCACGTGCGCTTCTGGGAGGTCTTCGGCTCGTTCTGGTGGGCGATCGGCTGCCTCGGCATGGCCCAGCACTTCCGCACCGGGCCGGACCGCTCCGTCGAGCGGGCGGCGATCGGCCGGCGCTCGTCGGAGTGCCAGGTCGACTGCGTGAACCTGCTGATCCCCGGACCGGTCGACCTGATCGGCGCCGGGTCCCCGACTTCCTCGCTCGACATGCCTCGCATCGACGAGCTCGTGACGGGCGTGCGCGACCTGCTCCGCGACGACGTGATGGCAGAGACCCAGGGCCGGCTCTCCTTCCTGGCGCGCGTCTCCGCGAACGCCCTCGACATCGTGCTGCGCGAGCTCGCGACCGGCGGCGAGCAGCGGCGCCAGGAGCGGGAGCGACTCGCGCGGCTGCTCGGCCGCGACGGCGCGCTCGAGGCGCTGCGCTGGGAGCTCGCCCTGGCGTTGCGGGCCGGCCGGATGCCTCTCGACCATGCGGGCCTCGCCGAGCATCTTCGGGCCAGCGTGGTCAACCAGGTGGCGATCGACCAGCCGCGCTATTCGGGCTTCCTCGCCGCGATCGAAGCGACCGGGCAGGAGGGCTGAGATGCGCGCGCGGAAGGTACCGGCTCAGGGCGGGCCCGGGACCTCGATCCGATACTCCAGGCGGAGCACGGGCGCTGCGGACGGGGCACCGTTGAACGCTTCGGCGGTGCGGGTGCCGCTTCCGCTCACTACCAGCACGAGAGCGTTGCCGGGAGCCCAGCCGGGGCGATCGACGATCTCCTGCACCAGCGCCGACAGATCCGGGGTGCGCTGGGCCGCGCCGGCCGCGCCGACCGTCGTCCAGTCGGGCGGGCTCCAGGCCACCGAGCCCGACGTGAGCGGACGGCCGCTCACGCCGAACGCCGTGCCGACGAAGGGTGCGGAGTGGTCCGCGGCCTCGCCCCGGAGCGTCAGCGCGACGGGCCCGGTGCGCACCTCGTCTGCGGTGAACTGCACGCTCGCGGCCACGATCTGCGCACCCTGCGGGATCGCGACTCCCGTGAAGCGCAGACCGACGGTCTGGGAGATCGCGCCGTCCACGGCGAGCTCGAGGTCGGAGTTGGCCAGATTGACGGCGCCCGTCGCGACGTTCTCCTCCGCGTCGTCGCCGCCGGAAGGCACCTGGAGGAACAGGATCTCGGTATCGGTGGTCGAGACGCCGAGGGTCGGGCTCGGGACGGACTCGTTTGCTTCCGCGTCGAGCGCCGACACCTGGAACTCGTAGGGGGTCAGCGGCTCGAGCCCGGTCTCCGTGTAGCCGGTCCCCTGGACATCGACGGCGCCGCTCGGGCCGGTGACGCGGTAGCCGGTCACGCCTGCGTTGTCGGTCGCGGCGTCCCAGGCGAGCTCGATCCGACTGGCGGACTGCGCCGGCGAGCGCAGGTTCTGCGGCGTGCTCGGCGGCTCGCGGTCGGGTGTGACGGTGCGAATCACGAGCACCGGGCTGGCTGCCGATTCGTTGCCCGCCCCGTCGAGCGCGGAGACCTGGAACATGTACTCCGTGTCGGGGGCGAGTCCGGTCGCGGTCCAGGTCGTCGCGGCGAGATCGACGGCGCCGCTCGGGCCGGTGACGCGGTAGCCGGTCACGCCGAAGTCGTCCGTGGAGGCGTTCCAGGCGAGATCGATGCTCGTCTCGGTCTGCGCCGGCGAGCGGAGGTTTGCGGGCGCCGTCGGGGCCTGTGTGTCCGGATCGCCCAGGTAGACGATCTCCAGCAGGGATGCGCCTCCCGGCAGGCCGTCGAAGGACTTGGCGGTGCGGGTGCCGGTGCCGCTCACCACCAGCACGAGAGCGTTGCCGGGAGCCCAGCCGGGGCGATCGACGATCTCCTGCACCAGCGCCGACAGATCCGGGGTGCGCTGGGCCGCGCCGGCTGCGCCGGCCGTCGTCCAGTCCGGCGGGCTCCAGGCCACCGAGCCCGACGTGAGCGGACGGCCGCTCACGCCGAACGCCGTGCCGACGAAGGGAGCGGAGTGGTCCGCGGCCTCGCCCCGGAGCGTCAGCGCGACGGGCCCGGTGCGCACCTCGTCCGCGGTGAACTGCACGCTCGCGGACACGATCCGCGCGCCCTGCGGGATCGCGACTCCGGTGAAGCGCAGACCGATGGCCTGGGAGATCGCGCCCTCCACGGCGAGCTCGAGGTCGGCGCTGTTCAGCTTGACGGCGCCCGTCGCAAGGTTCTCTTCCGCGTCGGCGTTGCCGGTCGCGATCCGGACGCTCGACGCTCGAGGGACCTGCCCGGGCGTCGACACGCTGAGCACCGGGCTCCGAGCCGACTCGTTCCCGGCCGCATCGAGCGCCGACACCTGGAAGTCGTAGGAGGTCAGCGCCTCCAGCCCGGTCGCGGTCCAGTTCGTGTCGACTAGATCGATGATGCCGCTCGGGCCGGTGACGCGGTAGCCGGTCACGCCGAAGTCGTCGGTGGAGGCGTCCCAGGCGAGCGCGATGCTCGTCTCGGTCTGCGCCGGCGAGCGCAGGTTCCCGGGCGTGGTCGGAGCGTAGTCCGGCCTCACGGTTCGCAGCGCCAGGGCCGGGCTCGGCAGCGACTCGTTGCCGGCCGCGTCGAGTGCGGTCACCTGGAAGCCGTACTCCGTGTCGGGGGCGAGTCCGGTCGCGGTCCAGCTCATGTCGGCTAGATCGATGATGCCGCTCGGGCTGTAGACGCGGTAGCCAACGACGCCCCGGTTGTCGGCCGAGGCATCCCAGGCGAGCGCGATGCTCGTCTCGCTCTGCGCCGGCGAACGCAGGTTCGCGGGGGTCGAGGGCGGCTCGGTGTCCAGCGCGAGCGTGCGGAGCACGAGCGGGGGGCTCTTCGGCGACTCGTTGCCGCTGCTGTCGAGCGCCGAGACCCGGAAGGCGTACTCCGTGTCGGAGGCGAGTCCGGTCGCGGTCCAGAGCGTCCCGACGAGATCGACGGCGCCGCTCGGGCCATAC
>CAYPSI010000360.1:0-10086 GCA_964413375.1 uncultured Spirochaetales bacterium
GGGCGCAAGGTCCTGCGGGGCGCCCGGGGCGTGATCGCGGTAACCCATGCGGAGCGAGCCCAGCTCGAGGCGCAGGGCGTGTCGCGCGAGCGGATCTCCATCGTGCCGAACCCCGTGGAGCTCGAAGAGTTCGCCGACGTCGTGCCGTCCGAAGCGCGCACTGTGGGTGGCGCGCAGCGCGTGCTCTACCTCGGCCAGCTGATCCCGCGCAAGCGCGTGGACGTCCTCGTGCGGGCGATGGCCGAGCTCCCGCAGACGACGCAGCTCGAGATCGCCGGAAGCGACGGCGGCAGTGAGCCGGGGCTGCGGGAGCTGGTTCGCGAGCTCGGCCTTTCCTCGCGGGTTCACTTTGCCGGTCTGCTGCGCGGAAGCGAACGGCTCGCCGCGCTCGCCGCCGCGGATGTCGTCGCCTACGCCGGGCAGGACGAGGTCTTCGGCCTGGTGCCGCTGGAATCGCTGCTGTGTGGAACCCCCGTGGTCGTGGCCGACGACTGCGGCTGCGGCGAGGTGCTGAGCGGCATCGGCGGGGGCCTTGCGGTTGCGCCCGGAGATTCCGGCGCGCTGGCGCGCGCGATCGCGGCGATCCTGGCCGAGCCTGGGCGCTGGCGCGCAGCTGCGCGCGAGGCCGCGGCGGCGATCCGCCAGCGCTTCGCCAGCGACGCGGTCGCCGCGCGCTGCGAGCAGGTGTACGAGGTAGCCATGCAGCCCGCGTCGCGGGGTGCCGATGAGCAGCAGCGTTGGACGTGTCGACTCCCGGCGTGAGCTTCGTGATCCCGGTGTACGACGGCGAGCGGACGCTCGACGCGACGCTCGCGTCCATCCTCGCGCTGGCGGCGACCCGCCGGTCCGAGGTTCTGGTGATCGACGACGGGAGCTCCGACGGATCCCTGCGCCTCATCGAGGCGTACGCGCGAGCCGGGCGGCTCGAGCTGCTCCGGGGCGAGGGCCGCGGTGCCGCCGCCGCGATCAACCTCGGCATCCGGCGCGCGCGCTACGAGATCGTCTGCCAGATCGACCAGGACGTGGCTCCAGACCCGGGCTGGCTCGAGCGCGTTGCCGCCGAGCTCGAGTCCGCGAACGACGTGGCCGCCGTGCAGGGTCGCTACCGCGCTCTGCGCCGGGATGGGCCGTGGGCGCGTGTGATGGGTCTCGACCTCGACCTGCGCGCATCGCGGCTCCCGCGCGAGGTCGACCACGTCTGCACCGGAAATACCGCCTATCGCAAGCGCGCGTTGTGCGCCGTCGGGCTCTTCGACGAGTCGATGGGCTACGGCTACGACAACTGCATGAGCTATCGGCTCGGCAAGGCCGGCTACCGGCTCTTGCAGTGCCGGGAGGCCACCAGCGTGCACCGCTGGCGCGCGCAGCTGTGGGACTACCTGGTGCAGCAGTTCGGAGTCGCCTACGGGCGACTGGACCTCGTCGCGAAGTACCCCGAGCGCTTCTTCGGCGACCAGGTCTCCGGTCCCGGCATGATCCTCCACGCCGCAGCGATGACCTCGGCGCTCGTCCTGCTCGGGATCGCCGCGCTCGCGTCGGGTGTGGGCGGCGACCCCAGTGTGCCGCTCGCGCTAGGGCTCGCGATCGCCGTGGGACTCGCCGCCGAGCGGGGCGTCGCGGGCCTACGCGCCATGCTGCGCTTCCGCGATCCCGCGGGTCTCCTCTTCCCCTTCGCCCATCTGCTGCGCGATCTCGCCTGGGTCGCGGCGGTCCTCGTCTGGCTGCCGCGTCGGGCGATCCGTCGCGCACCGGCTCCGGAGCACAGCATGTCGAGGGCCAACAAATGACCCGACCGCTGATCCTGCTGCTGGCCTGCAACGAGGCGGAGAGCCTGCCGAGTGTCGTGCGCGAGGTGTGCAGCCATTTCCCGGCCTCCGACGTGCTGGTCGTCGACGACGCTTCGGACGACGGCACCGCGACGCTGCTGCCGGCGCTCGGCATCGGCTGGATCCGCCTCTCGAAGCGGACGGGCGTGGGCGGCGCCGTCCGCCGAGGGCTTCAGTACGCCCGGAGCAGGGGTTACGACACCGTGGTGCGTCTCGACGGGGATGGCCAGCACGTGGCACACCTGGCCCTCGAGCTGCTCGAGACGCTGCGGCGCGAGGGCGCCGATGCGGCGGTGGGCTCGCGCTACAAGGTGCGCAATGGCTACCGCGCGACCTGGCTGCGCCGGCTGGCGCAGCGTGCGCTCGGCGCGGGCCTCTCGCTCCGGCTCGGCAGTCGCGTGACGGATCCTACTTCGGGGTTCTGGGCCTTCGGACCGCGCGCGGTGGCGCTGCTCGCCACCGATCACCCCGGCGGCTACAGCGAGCCGCAGCTGCGCCTGCTGCTGCATCGTCGGGGCTTTCGCGTGCTGGAGGTGGGCGTCTGCATGCGCCGCCGCATCGCGGGACGCACCACGCTCACGCCGCGGCGCGCCTGCGTGGCCTTCGCGCGAGCCTGCCTCGCGCTCGTCTCGCTACCCCCGGCGTCGCGCTCCGCAGATCTCGGTCGCGACCCGACCTGATTGGACTACGCTCGCCGTTGGCTCGCTGCGCGCGCTTCGCGCTTGCGGGGGTCTGGCGCCGGACCGTAGCGCCGGCGCGCGTGATCGAGGCAGCCGAGGAGCACCGCGCGCAGCCCCGGCAGGCGCGCGACCTCGTCGCCCTTGAGCGCGTGCGCGAGGTTGAAGCAGACGACGGCGGCCTGTCGGAGCGCCATGTGGGTCCACCCCGCCGCTCGCAGCGTGCGCACCAGGCGAAGATGATTGCGCGCGGCGTAGTAGAGCCGCGCGGGCGAGCCCCTGCCCACGGTCCCCTGTCCCTCGTGCCGAACGACCGCGTCGGCTACGAGCTCGCAGCGGAAGCCGGCGCTGCGCGCGCGCTGGCAGAGCTCGACGTCCTCGAAGCCAAAAAAGTACGCCTCGTCGAAGAGACCGACTCGTTCGAAGAGCTCGCGTCGGATCAGCATCGCGCAGCCCGATAGCGCATCGACGCGGTCGTCCCCAGCCGGCGTCCGCGGCCCGGAGCGCGAGCGATGCTCCCGGAAGCGGCCGCTCTTCCTCGAGAGCGAGAGACCGAGCGACAGGGCCTGCTCCGGCTCCGCGTCGGACAGGATCGCGGGGCCGACGATGCCGAGGGCCGGATCGCCGCGCAGCGCCGCCGTGAGTCGCTCGATGCATCCAGGCTCGACGCGCGCATCGCTGTTCAGGATCAGCACGAGCTCCGCCCCATCCGCGAGCGCGCGCTCGATCCCGAGGTTCGCGCCGCCGGCGAAGCCGAGGTTGCGCTCGCTGCGGACCAGGGTCGCGCCGGGGATCTCGCGGCCGATCGCTTCGCGCGATCCGTCGCGCGAGCCGTTGTCCACGATCACGATCCCGTCGACGGGGAGGCCCGAGGCGAGCAGGGACCTGGCGCAGCGCAGCGTCCGCTCGGCCGTCTCGTGATGCACGACGACCGCCGCAATCCGAGCGGCTGGCTCCGGAGTGCTCGCGGCGGCGCGCTCGCCGACGAGCCGCACGAAATGCGCGCGCAACGCGCGAACGTCGTCCTCGATCGCACGCACCGGAGGAATCCCGCTGCGCAGGCGATCGAGCAGGCCGGGCTCTTCGAGCAGGCGTAGCAGCTGACGCCGGAGGTCCGAGGCGTCCCCAGGACTGAAGCGCAGGCCGCTCTTGCCGTGCTCGACCATCTCGGCCATGCCGCCGAGGTCCGAGCAGACCACGGGAACTCCCGCGAGGAAGGCCTCCGAGATCGAAAGCGGAGCGTTCTCGATCCAGACCGAGGGGACCACGATGACGTCGAGCTCGCCCAGCACTCGCGGGATCTCGGCGTGATCGACCGGACCCTCCCAGCGCACGCCGGGCAGAGCGAGCAGTGGCTCGAGCCGCTGGCGGTAGCTGTCGTCGCCGTGATAGGCCGAGATGTGACCGTAGAGCCGCAGCGTCGCCGCATCCGACGGAAGACCGGAGAAGGCCTCGAGCAGCAGATGCGGGGCCTTCGATGCCATCAGGCTGCCGATGAAGCCGATGCGCAGGCGCTCCGATGCCACGCGTCGCGGCGCGCCAAAGGGCGCGTGGGCATGTCCGTACGCATGCAGCGCGATGCGATCGTCCGGGACCCCGAAGGCCCGGAAGCGATCGCGCAGCGTGCGCGAGGGGGCGAGGAAGAGCGCCACATGCCCGAGCAGCGCGCGAACGTGTGCGAGGCGGCTCTCGATCTCGCCTTGCCCTCGCGCTGCGCCAAGGGGCAGGCTGCCGAGGGCCCGCGCGCTGCGCCGGGCGGCGCGCGAGAGCGGCCGCGCGAGCCCCTCCGGTAGCCGCGCCTCGGCGCGCTGGAGCAGGCGTCTTGCGGCGGGCAGCAGGCTTCCGCCGCGCGCAGCGAGTCCGAGGCAGCGCGCACATCCATTGGGGCTCGGGCCGGCGCAGCGCGCGAGCTCGAGATCGAGGAGCTGTCCGCGTTGACACAGCAGCCAGTAGTCGTGCAACGTGAACACGATCGGAATACCCCGGCTTGCGAGCAGCTCGACCAGATCCGTCGAGAGATGGGTCAGGTGGTGCAGGTGGGCGACGTCCGGTCGGATCGCGTCGATCAGTCCTGCGAGCACGTCCGAGAGCCGCGCATCGCGGTAGCTGTCGCGAAACGAGCGGCCCTCGCGATAGGTGTGGTTCACGAGGATCAGCCGGAATGGCAGGCCCGCCTCCTCGCGCAGCGAGAACTCGGGTCGCTCCGGCCGCGCCTCGCGCGCCAGCACCACGACCTCGTCGTCGGGCCCGCTTGCGAGCTCGCGTGCCACCGCCTGCGCGTAGATCTCGGCTCCGCCGCTCGCCTCGGGCGGAAAGCCGTGAACGACGAGCAGGATGCGCATCAGGCTTCCACTGCGGCCGCGTGGCGGGCCGCGAGCCTCGCACGCCGGACGCCCAGGTACTGGGCGGTCGGCCAGACGCAGGCGAGGCCCAGCACGCGCAGCCACTCGCGGGGAGCGCGGACCTCGTCCGTTGCGAGACAGCGCAAGTGCTGGGGGAGCGAGACGGCGACAGCGCGGACGAGCTCGCGGAGGTTTCCCACCGCCTCGAGACCGAAGAGGCGCTGGAGCTCTGCGTGCAACAGTCGCGTGCGCGCGAGCTCGTAGCGCAGCGAACGGTCGTGCGAGTGGATCACGGCCGATCCGGGCGCGTAGGCGAGCTCCCAGCCCGCCAGCAGCACGCGCCTGCCCCAGGCGATGTCTTCGGCGATCGGCGTCTCGGCAAAGGGGTGCTGCCGCCAGACCTCGCGCCGCACGAGCGAGCTCACGTTGTCGAACGCGCAGGCGCGCATCCGCTCGAGCGGGGTGAGATGCGCGAAGCCTTGCGGCGAGAGCCGCGTTCGCCGCGGCGCAAGCTCGGCCGCGACCCAGCCGGCGAGCTGCCGGCGCGCGAGCGCGCTGGCGCCCGCGGTGGGGATCTGGCGCGAGAACGCGCCGGCGACCGGCTCGTCCCGCACGGCATCCGCCAGCTCGGAGAGCCAGCTGGGCCCTGCCGGAAGCGCGTCCTGGACCAGCAGCGCGATCTTCTCTCCGCGGCACGCCTCGATGCCGAGGTTGCGCGTGGTGCCGTGGTTGAAATGCTCGCGCGGGATCCGCACCAGCCGGTCGACGCGGGGCTCCAGGAACTCCGCCGTCCCATCGCTCGAGCCCGAATCGACCACCACGATCTCGACGCTCGCGTCGATCCGCTGCCCGGCGAGCCGCTGCCAGAGCTCCGGGAGCCCGGGCATCGCGTCGAGCGTCAGCAGCAGCACGGAGACCTGCGGCGCGCTCACGCGTAGGCTCCCGGCGCCCGCTGCCCTTGCACGGACGCGTAGAGCGCCTCCCACTCGGCGGCGTCCTGTGCGATGGGCTTCACCGGCGGCGGCGCGGCCGCGAGCACGGCCAGGCGCTCGGGCGAAGCGATCAGCGTCGCAAGGCAGTCGGCCAGCTCTGCGGCCGAGTGCGCGTCGTAGAGGAGCCCGGACTCGCCGTCGCGAAGCAGCTCCGGGATGCCGCCGACCCGCGCTCCGACGACGGGAACCCCGGCCTGGAAGGCCTCGTGGATCACGAGCGGCGAGTTCTCCGGCCAGAGCGAAGGCACGACGAGCACGTCGATCCGGG
The DNA here is from genome assembly GCA_964413375.1 of uncultured Spirochaetales bacterium. Lineage (GTDB taxonomy): Bacteria > Myxococcota_A > UBA9160 > UBA9160 > SMWR01 > CAZUYC01. The sequence goes on from CAYPSI010000360.1 coordinate 6,106, forward strand.
CGTAGACACCCGCGGTCGCGTTGGCGTCGAAGCCTCCGAGGAAATGCACCGGCAGCCCCTCGGCCCGCCGGCGCAGCGAGGCGACGTAATCGGGGAAGGTCTCGACGCTGCCGAATACGAGCAGCTCGAAGCGCTCGCGCGGGAGCTGGGCCACTGCCTCCAGCAGAACGTGGACGCCCTTGTGCCAGACGAGCGTTCCGACGAAGCCGATCCGCAAGGGGGCCCGCGGATCGGGCGAGCGGGTGGTTGCGCGCGCAAGCAACGGGAAGCCGTAGTCCGACACGCGCAGCTTTGCGGCCGGGATGCCGAGACGGCAGTACTCGTCCGCCAGCGATCGCGACGGTGCGACGAAGAGGTCGACCTCCTCTGTCGCGCGCAGCGCGTGCTCGAGGCGCACGCGGATCTCCTCGGGCGTCGGAGCGGCTGCCTTCGAGCCGCGGGATGCGAACGCCGCAACGGCGCGCGGGAAGCGGCGCCCGAGCGCCCGCGCGAAGTGCAGCGCGGGGCGCGGCAACGAAGCCCCGCTCGCGATCTGTCCCAGCGCGATCGCGCCGGCGAAGGGAGATTGCGCGAAGCAGCGCGAGCAGCGCTCCGGGTCGATCTGCTCGCAGAAGTGCTGCTCCGCCACGTGGACCCGCTGGCCTCCGGATGGACACACAAAAGTGTAATCGTGCAGCGTCGCCACCACCGGGATGCCGCGTCGCCTGGCCAGCGCGGGGACGTCGAGGGAGAGGTTCAGCAGATTGTGCACGTGCAGCACGTCGGGCCGGAACTCGTCCAGCACGCGCTCGACCCGCTCGGTCAGCTGCGGCGAGCGGTACGTATCCTCGAAACACTCGAAGGCCCAGTTGTTGACCAGCTCGAAGACCGGGAGCCCTTCGTACTCGCGCCGAACGATGCTGCCTTGCGGCCGGGAAGGGTCGTACTCGGCGCACAGCACGCCTACGTGATGGCGGCCGGCGAGCTCCCGACACAGGTGGAACGCGTAGAGCTCCGAGCCCGCGCGGTGGCGCGGCAGGAAGTCGTGGATCGCGTGAAGGATCCTCACCCCGTCTCGAAGCATAGGGCACGCACTCGTCGCAAGCGGTGCTCAGCGCGCTGCTGCGGAAGCCTCGAGCTCGGCCAAGGTGCGCAGGTTGTTGCGGGCGCGTGGATACCCGGGGTCGCGCGCCAGCGTCTCGAGGAAGGCCCGCCGTGCCTCCTCGAGCCGGCCCGTCTGCGCCAGACAGATCCCCAGGTTGTTGCGAGCGTCCAGGTAGTGCGGCACGAGCTCGACCGCCCGCTCGTAGTGCGCGACGGCAGCGGCGCAGTCCCCCTTCTCGTGCAGGGCCCTGGCGAGCTGGTAGTGCGGTGCGAAGACCCCCGGCGCCTTGGTTGCTGCGTCGGACCACAGCTGGATGGGATCGCTCCAGACGCGATTGCGTGCGACCGTGAGGGCACAGAGCGCGGCGAGGAGCGCGAGCGCGCCGACCCATGCTGCCGCAACTGCGCGGTCCGGCGGCAGCGCGAGCGCGCGCAGCCCCTGCGCCAGGCATGCGGCCAGCGCGAGGAAGAGCCCGGCGCTCGCGAGATAGGTGCGGTGCTCGGCTGCGAGCTCGGGCAGCGGGATCGCGCTCGACGGGACGAGCATCGCGAGGAACCAGAGCATCCCGAAGGCCGCGAGCGGCTGTCGGCGCCGCAGGCTCCAACACGCAAGCGCCACCAGCAGGAGGCCCAGGCCGGCCAGCGCTCCGCGCAGCGCCTCGGGGCCGCCGAGCGCCTGGACCTCCGGCACCTCGTGCACTACCGACTGCCCCAGCGGCGCGACGAAGAGCGCCAGGTAGCGCCAGACGACGCCGAACTGGGTCAGCAGGTTCTCTGCGACCGCATGCTCGCGCGCGGTCGCCTCGACGGTCGTGTACAGGTACAGGCGGATTGAGCCGCCGATCGCGACCAGCGCGAGCAGCGGCGCGTACAGATGCACGAAGCGGAAGCGTCGCCGCGGGTCCGACGCCGGCAGGAAGACGAGGTCGTAGAGCACGAGCGCCACCGGCAGCATCACGGCCACCTCCTTCGAGGCGAGGCCGAACGCGAAGCCCGCGAGCCCGGCTGCGATCCACAGGCGCCGCCGCGCGCCGGGAGCGCAGGCGAGCGCAGCTTGGAAGCACAGCAGCGAGCCCAGCACGAAGCTCGCGCAGAGCAGCCCGCTGCGGCTCGCCACGTAGCCCACCGACTCTGTCCCCATCGGGTGCACCGCGAAGAGCGCCGCGGCGAGCGCGGCGACGCCGCGTCCGGAGCTCGAGGCTCCCGGCCCGCGGATTCCCGCGATCAGCCAGAAGAGCAGCGCGACGTTCAGGCAGTGCAGCAGCAGGTTGGTCAGGTGGTAGCCGAAGGGGTCGAGACCCCAGACGGCGAAGTCGAGCGCGTAGGAGATGTTCACGGCCGGGCGGAAGGGCTGGAACACGAGTACGAAGAGGGGGTTCGCGAGATCGCGCAGCGACGGGTTCTCGACCACCATGCGGTGGTCGTCGTAGACGAAGGGATTGTGCAGCGCGTTGGCGTAGACGAGCGCCGCGAGCAGCACCGGTCCCAGGAGCAACGCCCAGCGCTTCATCACCGCGAGCTCCTGCATCGCCGGGCGTCTCGCCGGCCGGGGGTCCGCGGGGGGCGGGCGGGCATCCTGCACTGCCCGTATCGGTCGCCCGCGAGCGTACCGGAGGGCTCGCGGCGCGTCGCGCGCCTGTGCAGCGGCTTGCGGAGTCGCGCAGTCGCTTGCGCAGCTGCGGCTCGGCGCGCTCGTGGTCGCAGGATAGAAACATCAAGATTTTCAGTGAGTTGGCCGAATGGTCCCACGTGGCATGGGGCTTGCTCCCCGGGTGGCTGCGCACCGGTTCCGCTCGGGGCCAGGCGCGACACAGGCGGCGCGGGCCATGCCGACCGCGCGGGGGACACGACATGCGAAGCCTTCGATCCCACAGCCGCCTCGCGCGCCTCGTCGCGCTCGCGCTCTGCGCGCCCTTGCTCGGCGCCCCGGCGGCGGTCGTGACGCCCCCCGTGAGCGCCTCGGGCGACGACATCTTCCTGCTGACGGCCTCGACCGCCCCGAACGTGATCCTGCTGATGGACAACTCGAAGTCGATGAACCAGATCGAGTGGCACCGGGCCTTCGATCCGGACGCGACGAGCTTCGGCTGCGCGGACTTCGTGAACACGCAGCAGTACAGCTACAGCGGCGATGTGAGCGAGATCCACTGCGGGAACACCCGCACGATCTACGGTCCGGTCACGGACACGCAGTGGGACGGGCGCTACCTGAACTGGTACTTCAGCGACGCCGCCGACGCCTGGGTGAACGAGATCGACACGGCCATCGCGGAGGTCGAGGGCTGCACCCAGGCCGGCGGCGCGAAGTTCTACGACGAGAAGTACCGACGGACCCGCTTCGAGGCCTCGAAGCAGGTGCTGTTCGACCTGCTCTGCGTCGCGGAGCCGAAGAACGTGCGCTTCGGCCTCGCCTACTATCGGAGCCCCGCAGACGTGAACTCGATCGACCCGAACGGCGCGATCGTCGTCGAGGACCTCGGGCGCTCGAACCCGAACCACGCGGCCGAGCTCGAGGCGGCGATCAAGAACTCGGACCTCAACTCCACGACGGTCGAGGCGACGCCGCTCAGCGAGAGCCTCTTCCAGATCTACACCTTCTGGATGAGTCGCAACGTCGCAAACGTCCCGCTCGGAAACGACGGGGCCACGAAGTTTCCCGCGTATCTCTACGACAAGTTCGGAAACTGGGCCTCGCCTCCGCTCCTCGAGGACGGCTTCCTCCACAAGTGCGAGAAGGCCTTCGTCATCGTCGTGACGGACGGGCTCTCGAACCGGGACGACTTCGATCAGGACCCGACGGACACCGCGCACGGCTTCGCGAACTTCGGCGCGCTGATCGGCGACTACCACGCCGACAGCGAGACCGAGGTGAGCGGATCCGACACCACCGAGGCCTCC
>CAYPSI010000361.1:0-2154 GCA_964413375.1 uncultured Spirochaetales bacterium
CGGAGACCTCGCGCGCGCAGACCCGCGCGGCCTCGAGCGCGCGCTCGGCAGCTTCGGCGCCGAGGCGGCCCGCCTCGCGCGCGGCGAGGATCTGCGCGAGGTCGAGCCCAGCCGCGATCCGGTCTCCTACGGCGAGGAGAACACCTTCGAGCGAGACGTCATCGATCGCGAGATGCTCGAGTCCGCGCTCGCGTCCCACGCCGAGGCGGTCGCACGCCGCTTGCGCCGAGACGGCCTGCGCGGCCGCGTCGTCACCGTGAAGCTCAAACTCGGCCGCCGCCGCGCGCCGGGTCCGCGCGGCCATCCGCTGCTGACCCGCCGCACCACGCTCGCAGAGGCCACCGACGACGGCGCCGCGATCGCCCGAGCGGCCCGCGAGCTCCTCGCGCGCGCCGGACCGCCCGAGCCGGTGCGCCTCGTCGGCGTCAGCGTCTCGGGCCTCGAGCCGGCGCAGTCCGGCCAGCTCGGCCTCTTCGTCCCCGCCCCCGAGCGCGCGCGCCGCGAGCGCCTGAACCGCGCAGTCGACGAGCTCACCACACGCTTCGGCCCCGACGCGGTGCGTCCCGTCGGCACCGGCGGCGTCTCCCGCGCGGGGCTCACGCTGGCGCGCAAGCGCGGCGAAGAGCCGCAGGCCGAATGAGCCAACAGTCGCGGCAGGCGGCGCGTGATTGTGGGAAGCGGCGCGGGGACTTGCGCGGCTTCGCGCCGTCGTCGAGCATCTGTGTATGCACCGACCTCCCACGAGCGCGCTTCGCAGCGTCGGTGCGGTGGCGCTCCTCGCGCTACTCGTCGGCGCGACCGCCGCGTCGGGCGAGTTGCTGCTCGACGACGATTTCGACGGGAGCGCACTCGATCCGGTTCTGTGGTTCCAGCCGGTCGGCGAGGGAACCTTTCTCGGCCGGACGCAGCTGCGCTCGCCGTCCGATCCGGTGGAGGTCGCGGGCGGTGTGCTGCGTCTCGCGCTCGACACGCACAACCCGACGGCCCTGATCCTCGGCGACTCGTTTCTCGGCAGCGAGATCGTCTCGCAAGAGGCCTTCTCGCCGGCGCTCGGCGCGGGTGGGATCGCGATCGAGACGCGCGCGCGCCTGGTGACACCACTCGCGCCGGGCCTCGTCGCATCGCTCTTCCTCTACGACCTGGTGGGCCCGCAGATCCGTGACGAGATCGACTGCGAGCTGCTGACGAACTTCGCGCTGTCCGAAGGCGAGGAGCTGCTGACCAACGTCTTCGATGACGCGGGCTTCGCGGCGCCTGGCGCGGTCGCCGCGAACGAGGTCCATGGGCTCGACCCGACCGCCTTCAACGACTACACTATCTGGTGGCGAAGCGACCGGATCCAGTGGTTCGTGAACGGAAACCTGGTGCGCCAGGAGTTCCTCGTGCTGCCGCAGACGCCGCTGCGCGTCCGGCTGAACCACTGGGCGCCCGACGCTGCGTTCGCGCTGGCCTACTCGGCTGCGCTCCAGCCGACGGCCGACCCGAACGCGAACGAGAGCTTTTACTACGAGGTGGATCGCGTGCGCGTGACGACGCTCCCCGAACCCGAGCTGCCGCTGGGTCTCGTCGCTGCTCTCCCGCTGCTCGCAGTGCTCGCGCGGCTGCGAGCGGGGACGGGTCGGAAGAAGCTGCCGAAGCGACGCATCATCGCGGTCCTCGTCGGGCTGCTGCTCGCGTCGCCTCCGACGCCGGGGCATTCGCAGGAGCCGATGCCCGAGGGGCGCAGCAGCCATTGGCTCGTCGAGTTCGAGAGCGCACCCGCGACCCGGGGCGGAGACAGGAGCGCGCTCCAGCAGGAGAAGAGCGCGTTCCGCGATGCCGCCCAGAAGGCCGGGCTGGGCTACCGGGAGGAGTTCGCCTACGGCGAGCTGTGGAACGGCGTTGCGGTCGAGATCGCTCCCGGCGAGCTCGGCCGGCTGAACGAGATCCCCGGGGTGAAGGCGATCCATCCGGTGGACGAGTTCCATCCCGATCTCGTCACCTCCGTCGCGATGACGGGTGCGGACATCGCGCGCTCGTCGCTCGGCTACACCGGCGCCGGCGTCCGGGTCGGCATCATCGACTCCGGCGTCGACACCGACCATCCGGATCTCGGTGGCTGCTTCGGCCCGGGCTGCCGCGTCGCCACGGGCTGGGACTTCGTCTCCGAGGACG
>CAYPSI010000362.1:0-11324 GCA_964413375.1 uncultured Spirochaetales bacterium
AGCGCAAAGTCATCGAGGGGCTCCCGGAACACGAAGCGACCGCCCGGGCGCAGCACGCGCGCGACCTCGCGGAAGAGTCCGCGGCGGTTGCCCACGTGGTGAACGCCTCCGGACATCACGACGCAGTCGAAGCTCGCATCCTCGAGCGGCAGGCGCGTGGCGTCGCCCTGCACGAAGGTCATCTCCGGAAGGCGCGCGGCCGCGGCCTCGAGCATCACCGGGGAAACGTCCACCCCGACGCCCGCGCGCACGCGTTCGCGCACCAGCGCCAGCGCGTCGGCCTGCCCGCAGCAGATCTCGGCCACGTCGCCGAGGGGGCCCGGGCCGAGCGCTTCCAGCAGGATGCCGTCGAGATACCCGGAGTAGGCCTCCGTGTGTGGCGCGCGCAGATTCGCGAGGTAGAGCGGCGCGAGCGCGTCGTAGTGCTCCCGCTGCCGGCGCGCGGCGTCGGAGAGCAGCTCGTCGGCCAGCAGCGGGATCACGCCGGCGTGGACCGCATAGCGATGCTTCCCGGAGGGCGTCGCGAGCTCGTCGCCCGCCAGCACGAGTCGCTCCCCGGAAACCGGGCAGCGCAGCTTCTCGAGGGCTACTTCTCGCACACGATCGTCCACGAGTAGCCCCGGTTCGCGTGGATCGCTACGCGCGCGAGCGGGAGCCCTGCGAAGAGCGGCTCCAGCTCCTCGCGGTCGTAGTAGCGTGCGATGTCCGGGAGGAGCTGGTCGAAGACGATCTTGTGCAGGTGCGCGAACGGGAACTCGCGCGCCTCCGCGAGATAGCCGGTCCAGTGCAGCGGCAGGCGCAGGCCGAGCCAGATCGGCAGCGAGAGGGCGTAGGCGAGCGTGTGCACGAACCGCGGCGGGAAGCGGCGCAGGATCGGCAGCAGCGTGCGCACGAACGCGCCCCAAGGCCCGAGCCCATCACGCCCGTAGACCCAGACGAGCAGCGTTCCGCCCGGGCGCAGCGCGCGCACGAGGCGCTCCAGCGCCCGTCGCGGCTGCTCGAGGTGGTGGATCACGCCGATCGAGAACACGACGTCGAAGGCTTCCTCGTGCGGCAGCTCGTACAGGTCACAGCGTTCGACGCGGGCGCCGGCGACCCCGGAGAGCACCTCGCGGGCCGACGCGAGCGCGGGCTCGGCGTGGTCGACGGCCAGCACGCTGCGGGCACCGTGACGCGCCGCCCAGAAGCTGTTGCGCCCCATGCCGCAGCCAGCGTCGAGGACGTCCTTGGCGCGGAAGAAATCCGGCTCGAGCGGAGCGATCCAGCCCTTGAACTGACGCTCGTAGTGCGGAAAGAAGCGGCGGTATCGCTGCCACTCCCAACCGAAGCGCTTCGAGGTGTCGAGCTTGATGGAACTCCGCTCGCCTGCGGCTCGCTGCGCGGCCGGGCCTTGCGAAGGACTGCCTTCGCTCGGCTTCGCCTCGCTGCGCGGCCGCGCTGCGGCCTTGCGCTTACGATCCCCGCCGTCGGCCGGTCTCGCCTCGCTGCGCGGGGGCTTCGAAGCGTCGCGCGGTCGGCGCTCGGGCTTGGCGCGGCGCCGCCTCGCGTCCCTTTTCATCTTTCCTCCTGGGCCGCCTGCCAGCCTGCGAGAACGGCGTGTGCGTAGAGGTAGAGCCGGTGGTCGGCGCGCCCGGTGCGGTGCTCCGCGAGGCGGCGCGCAAAGAAATCGGCGCCCTGGCGAGGCTTGCGGCCCGCGAGCGGATCCCAGCCCGAGGCGAGCCACGCTCCGATCGGCACGCCGAAGCCCTGCTTCGGGCGGCGGATCACCTCGGCGGGCAGCAGGGGTGCCAGCGCGCGGCGCAGCAGGCGCTTCGACTCGCCGCGATGGAGCTTCCAGCGCGTCGGCAGCCGCTGCGCCAGATCGACGACCTCCCGGTCGAGATAGGGCGAGCGCACCTCGAGCGAGTGCAGCATCCCGGCGCGATCCATCTTTACGAGGATGTCGTTCTCGAGGTAGAGGCGCGTGAAGAAGACGAGCGTCCGGTCGACGAGCGATCCGCCCGGGCAGCCCTCCCAGGCCTCGATCGCCTCGCTGTAGACCTCTTCGGCGTCGACTGGCTCCCCGAGCAGCTCGGCGATCTCGCGGGGCTCGAGCGGCGCGAGCCAGACCGGGTTCCACAGCCGCGCCGGGTACGAGAGCCCCGCAAGCGCGCGCCTGATCCGGAAGTCGAGGCTCAGATAGGCGTGCGAAGTCGGGAGACGCGCCGCCAGCAGCCGGATCGCGGCGTGGAGCGGCTTCGGCACGAGCCGCGCATAGAGCCCGGCGAGCCGCAGCGCGCGAAAGGGTGCGTAGCCGGCGAAGAGCTCGTCGGCGCCGTCGCCTCCGAGTGCCACGGTGACGTCGCGACGCGCGGCCCGACACAACAGGCTTGCGGGCAAAAGCGAAGGATCGGCCAGCGGCTCGTCGAGGCGCGTCAGGATCTCGGCGAACGCGGCGCGGGCCGTGTCGGCGCGGAATCCGATCGCCCGATGGCGCGCGCCGATGCTCTCGGCGACGCGCTGGGCGTGGTGGCTCTCGTCGAAGCTCGCCTCGTCGAAGCCCACGGAGAAGGTGCGCAGCTCGCCAGGCTTGACCGAACCCGCCGCGAGCGCAGCGATCCCGGAGGAGTCGATTCCGCCCGAGAGCAGGATTCCGACCGGCACATCGGCCACGAGGCGGCGACGCACGGCACGCCCGAGGCGTTCGCGCAGATCCTCGGCCCACGCGTCGGGACCGCCCGCCAGGGCTTCTTCCGGCGCGAGCGAGAACTCCCACCAACGGGTGAGGCGAGGCTGCGCGTCGGGGGCGTCGAGCCAGAGCGCGCCGCCCGCCACGAGCTTCTCGATGCCGGCGTAGAGCGAGCCCGGTGACGGCACGTAGCCGTGCGCGAAGTACTTGCGCAGCGCGCGCGGCGACAGGCGCGCCTCGACGGCCCGATGACGCACGAGCGCCCCGAGCTCGGAGGCAAAGGCGAAGCAATCGCGCTGCCGCGTCCAGAAGAGCGGCTTCTTCCCGAAGCGATCGCGGGCGAGCCAGAGACGGCGGCGTCCGCGATCGTAGAGCGCGAAGGCCCACATGCCCTCGAGCCGCGCGAGGAGCCCCTCGCCCCAGGCGCGATAGCCGTGGAGCAGGACCTCGGTATCCGAGTGGTCGCTCGCGAAGCGGTGCCCCGTCGCCTCGAGCTCGCCGCGGAGCTCTGCGTGGTTGTAGATCTCGCCGTTGAAGACGACCACGAGGTCGCCTTCGGGCGTCGACATCGGTTGTCGGCCGCCGACGGGATCGAGGACGGCGAGGCGCCGGTGCCCGAGCCAGACCGGGGCCAGCGGGTCCCGCCAGCTGCCCTCTGCGTCGGGGCCGCGGTGGACGAGCGCCGCGCTCATCCGGCGCAGGTCCAGGGCGTCGCCTCGGCCGACGAATCCCGCAATGCCGCACATGATCGCTACGCCTCTCGCTGTGCCGGCTCGAGGTTCTGCGAGGTCCGGATCGAGTAGGGGCGCCGCTGCTGCGACTCGTAGTAGGTGCGCAAGAGGAGCTCCGCGAGCAGACCCATCAGCAGCGAGAGCACACCCGTGATGAAGGCCAGCACCGAGAGCAGTGGAAGGGGGGTCTGGATGAACGAGGTCGCGTCGAAGAGCTTGCGCCAGACGGCGTAGGTGCCGGAGGCCAGCGAGATCCCCCAGCACACGAAGCCGAAGCCGCCGAAGACGTACATCGGGCGGGTCTCGTAGCGCCCGAGGAACCAGACCACGAGCAGGTCGAGCAGCACCTTGCCCACGCGCTCGAGCCCGTACTTCGACTCGCCGTGCTCGCGCGGCCGGTGGTTCACCGGGATCTCTGCGACGCGTGCTCCCTGCCAGCTGGCGTAGATCGGCGCGAAGCGGTGCATCTCACCGTACAGGCGCACGGCGCGGATCACGTCCCGACGGTAGGCCTTGAGCGAGCAACCGTAGTCGTGCAGATGGACGCCGGAGATCCACGAGATCAGCGCATTCGCCACGCGGCTCGGTAGAACCCGCCGCCAGCGCGCATCCTTGCGGTCGCGCCGCCACCCGGAGACGACGTCGAAGCCGGCGGAGAGCCGGTTGAGCAGCAGCGGGATGTCGGCCGGATCGTTCTGGCCGTCGCCGTCCATGACCACGATCACGTCGCCCTGCGCGTACTCGATCCCCGCCATCATCGCGGCCGTCTGCCCGAAGTTGCGGCGGAAGACGATCAGCTTGACGGCCGGGTCCTTCGCGGCGAGCTCGTGCAGAATCCGGGGGCTCGCGTCCGTGGAGCCGTCGTCGACGAAGAGGACCTCGTAGCCGGCCTCGAGGCCGAGCAGCGCGTCCGTCAGCTCCTCGAAGAGGCCCTGGAGGCTCGCGGCCTCGTTGAAGACCGGAATTACGACCGAGAGCGAAGGTCCCGCCACGCCCCTGTGCATCGGCAAGGTCACCCTCCCGGTTGAGAAGGTCCTTGGGTCAAGCGGCCGGCCTGCCGATGTTTTCCGGGCCATGGAGCACCCGCGAGAGGAAGCCGCCCCGGGGGCCCCGGCCGGTCGCGAGCGGGGGGCCGCGGCCGTCCATGCGCTGGTGCTCGCGGCCATGCTCGCGGCGCTCTGGTGCGTCGACTACCTCCCGACCCAGGACGGCCCCCAGCACCTGTTCTCGGTGCACGCCGCGCATCGCCTGGACGATCCGCGGCTCGGCTACGGACGCTGGCTCGAGCCCGGGACGCCGATCACGAACCTGGGCTTTGCGTGGGTCTACGGAGGCCTCGAGCGCTTCCTCCCATGGCGGCGCGCGCTCGCGCTCGCCCTCGGGCTCCAGCTGGCGGTCTGGAGCGCCGGCGCCTTCGCGCTCGCGCGCAGCATCGCGCCGGGCCGCGCATGGCTCGGCGTGGCCCTCTCCGCGGCCGCGCTTCAGTGGTCGCTCTACATGGGGCTCTTCTCCTTTCACCTCGCTAGCGGCCTCGGGCTGCTGGCGGTGGCAATCGGCGTCGCGGCAGCGCGCTGGAGCACGCGGCGCGCTCTCGCGCTCGCGGCGCTGCTCCTCGTGCAAGCCCTCGGCCACGTGGTCCCGGCGATCGCGACCGGCTTCGTGCTCGCCTGGCTCAGGCTGCTGCGGGCGGAGCGCGGAACACGCGGGCGAGCGCTGGCCCAGCTTGCCGCGATCGGCGCACCGGCCGCCTGTGTCGCGCTCGCGCTCGCGAGCGTCGGGATCGCGACGCTCGGCGATTCCAATCAGGGCACCACAGCTCCGGTCCTCGACGCGGGGCCGGCACCCTGGTGGGCGCTCGCGAAGTGCTTCACCAGCGGGCCGGCCTGGCGCGCATGGCCGCTGACGCTGCTCGCACTCGCCTCGCTCGCGTTCGCGGCCCGCTCGCCCCGGCGCGTCGAGGATCGCGCGCTGCTCGCGGCCGGAGCGACTTTGCTCGTCGCGGCCGCGCTGCTGCCACTGCACCTGCGCGCGTGGGATTTCTTCTCGGTGCGTTTCCTGCCGTTGGGGATCGCGTGCTGCGTCGCCGCCCTCCCCTTCGAGAGGCTCGCGCCGTCGGCACGCCGCATCGCAGCGGCCTCGCTCGCGGGCTTCGCGCTCGCCGCCACGAGCTGGGCCGCCGCCTATCATCGGGAGCTCGAGGCGCGCGCAGCCGAGGCGCTGGCGGGGCTCGACGCCCCGCTCGCGATCGCGGGTCCGCGCATGCCGATCGTGCTCGATCCCTACCTGGGGCGCCCGCTCGACAACGCCGCGGCGCGCGTCCCCTTCGCCGTTCCGCTGCTCAACCTCGGCGCACTCTACGCGATGGCCCAGGGCGGCGTCCCGCCCTACGGCTTCTACGTGACACCGCAGATCCACGGCATCGTGATGCGCGCGGAGACCCGCGCCCGCTACCCGCACGTGATCGACCGACGCTACGCCATCGACCTCGCCGAGCCCTCGCGCGCGGACGACATCGCGCTGCGCCGCGCCGTCGTCGCGCTCGCCGCCGGCCACGGAGCCAGCTATCAGGACGTGATCCTCTTCGGACGCCCCGACGACGTCGACTGGCTGCTCTCCCTCGGCTTCGTCCCGGAGTTCCGCAAGGGCGGCCTGGCACTCGCCCGCTTCGAAGGCTGCCCGGTGACACTGCGCTTCCCGCCCGGCTCCGACGTGCGCGGGCGCACCGTGGTCGAGATGGGCTGGCTCCCGGCCTGGCACGCGACGCAACGCTACGCGGTGGGCGGGGGACGCCACGACCCCGACGGTGCGATCCGGCTGCCCCTGCGCGAGACGCCCTGCGGCGCGTTGTGGCTCAGGCTCGACGACGACGGACGCCGCTGCGAAGGCGCCGACGCCGAGGGCCGCCTGGTCGTCGCCTCGTCGCGTGAGACCCCCGTCATCGAGTGCCGCGTGCCGCGCGTGGCGCGACGACGCGGGAACCCGCCCGCGTAGATCCCGCGGGAGTTGCCGTCCGAGGCGAGCGGAGGCTATACCCCGACGGCAAATCCGGGGGGAGACATGGGCATCGATCCGCGCCTGCTTGCCGAGCAATCCAGCCGCACTCTCGAGCGCAGCGATTTCGCCGGGCTCGGCGAGCGCGTCGAAGGAAAGGTCCGCGACAGCTATCTCGGCGGCGAGCGTCGCACGATCGTCGTGACCGACCGCGTGAGCTGCTTCGACCGCGTCGTAGGCACCCTCCCCTTCAAGGGCCAGGTCTTGAACCAGATCGCGGCCTTCTGGTTCGAGGCAACCTCGAAGCTTGCGCCCAACCACCTGCTCGAGGTCCCGGACCCGAACGTGTCGATCGTGAAGGAGTGCCGGCCGCTGCCCGTCGAGTTCGTGATGCGCGCGTACCTCACCGGCTCGACCAGCACGTCGATCTGGACCGCCTACGCACGCGGCGATCGCAGCTACTGCGGCCACCGCCTCCCGGAAGGCCTGCGCAAGCACGAGAGGCTGCCGCAGCCGATCCTCACGCCGACGACCAAGGCGCCGAAGGGGGAGCACGACGCACTCACCTCGCGCGACGAGATCCTCGCGAGCGGCGCGGTCGATGCGCGCAACTACGCCGAGGCCGAGCGGCTCACGAGCGCCCTCTTCGCCGAGGGTCAGCGCCATGCGGCGAGCCGCGGCCTGATCCTCGTCGACACGAAGTACGAGCTCGGCGAGGACGCATCGGGCCGGCTCGTGGTGATCGACGAGATCCACACTCCCGACTCCTCCCGCTACTGGTACCGCGACCGCTACGAGCAGGCGCTCTCCCAGGGCCGCGACCCCGAGGCACTCGACAAGGAGTACGTGCGACGCTGGCTGCAGGAGCAGGGCTACCGCGGCGAGGGGCCCTCCCCCGAGCTCCCGCTCGACGTCCGCTGCGAGGCCGCACGCCGCTACATCGAGGCCTTCGAGAAGATCGCGGGGCGAGACTTCGAGCCGGACACCGAGCCGCCCGCCGAGCGGATCCGCCGGAACCTGGGGCTCTAGGAAGCGGGCGCGCGCGGCTCGGCCCGAAATCCCCGCGCGCGCAGGCAGCGTTCCTCTTCCTGCCGTGCCACCCGCAGATTCTTCGTCACCATGGCCGGGAGAGATGCTTCCGACGCGAGCAGCGCGTCGATCCGGCGCACGATCCGCTCGTCGCAGAGCGCAGGGAACATCGCGGCCGAGAAGCTATCCACGAGATCCTCGTCGCGGGTCGCGGCGAAGCCCGGCAGCGTCGCGAAGTACCAGTCGACGCTCAGCCTCGAGAGCTCCTCCTGCCCGAGCTGATGATGGGCCTGCATCGCTTCGCGGAGCTGCGCATCCGCGAGCCTCTCGGGGCCGTCGAGGGCTTCCATTCGCGCGCGCCAGGCCGCCTTCGTCTCGGCACTCGGCAACGAGGCTTCGGCGGCGATCGCCGCCTTCCGGCCCGAATCGGTCGGATCCTCCGCGAGCTCGAGCGCGATGCGTTCGCGGACCCCGGGGGCCCCCGCTCGGGCGAGGGCTCCGATCAGCTCCCAGCGGCGGTCCTGGTCGATGCGCAGGCCAGCGATCTCGAGATCCCCGTCGAGCAGGCCCTGGAGCTGCCCGAGCGTCTGCGGAGAGCGCGCCACCTCGAGCAGCGCGAAATACCAGCTCAGCTGCAGATCCGAGCCCGCCGGCGCGCTCTCGAAGCCTCGCAGGAACGCGGCCTCCATGCGCTCGCGAGTGAGCTCGCGCTCGGCGTCCGGCAGATACTTGAGAACCGATGGGCTCCCCAGCGGCGCGCTCGCCAGATTCCCGAGCACGCCGGCGAGCACGAGCGTGTTCTTCTCGCTCCCGATCTGTGCGAGCGCCGCCTCGGCGTACTCCCGAGCGGCGAGCTTGCCGTCGACGACCATTTCCCAGAGCGTGTGCCAGAGCTGCTGGCGCAACATCGCGTCGTCGAGCCTCGCGATGTGGGGGCGGACCGCGGCAAGGCTCGCCGGATCGAGCGTCACCTTGACGAAGTCGTAGTCCCCCTCGTTCGGGTACACGAAGCCCGGGCAGGGCCTGCCGACGGCTTCCCCGACGCTCGTCTCCGCGTCCGAGTACGACACCGTGATCGGCTCTCCGATGCGCTGCCAGCTGCGCGTGGAGTAGAGGCCGATACGGGTGCGGTGAGGGCGAAGCACGCCGCTGAACTCGGACGGAGACTGCCTGAGCGTGAGCTTCGTGATCTCGCTGCGCCCCGAGCTCGCGTTCGCGGCGCAGGCCCACGCGGCCTCGACACGGTTGAGCCCGGGGCTTTGCAGCCAGAGCTCCTGCCAAGGGACGAGCCCCTGGCCCGATGCTTCCGCAAGCGTGCCGATGAAGTCCTCGAGCTCGGTGTTCCCCAACGCGAAGCGCTGGAAGTAGCGCTGCACTCCTTCACGGAACGCGTCCTCGCCGAGGAAGAACGAGAGCTGCTTGAGCACCGAGGCGCCCTTGCCATAGGTGATGCCGTCGAAGTTCGCGAAGGCGTGGTCCGTGTCGGGAACGGCGGTCTCGATCGGATGGGTGGTGACGAGCTGGTCCTCCCAGTAGGCCCAGCGCTTCATGCCGGCGAAGAACTCGAGCCAGCCCTCCCCGAAATCGCTGCCCTCCTCGAGCGCCCAGGCCGCCGCCCAGGTCGCGAAGCTCTCGTTGAGCCAGAGTCCATTCCACCAGCGCATGGTCACGAGGTTGCCGAACCACATGTGCGCCATCTCGTGCAGGATCGTGTTGGCCCGATCCCGCCGCTGATCCCGTGTGATCTCCGAGCGGCTCACGTAGCGCTCCGAGAAGGTCACCGCTGCGACGTTCTCCATCGCTCCGGAGTTGAAATCGGGAACGATGATCTGGTCGTACTTCGCGTAGGGATAGGGATAGGCGAAGTGCGCGTTGAAGAAGTCCAGCCCCTGGCGCGTGATCTCGAGCTACTCGGCGTGCTCGACGAAGGGCGCGAGGGACTGGCGCGCGAAGAGGCGGATCGGGATGCCCCGCGCATCCCCCTTCCACGAGGCGTAGGGCCCGGCGTGGAGCGGGAAGACGTAGCTGCTGAAGATGGCCGAGGGCGGAAAGCTCCACGTCGCACGGCCATCGAGGCTCGTCACCTGGCTCTCCAAGGTGCTCGAGATCACCTGCCAGTCGGCGGGAACCTCGACGCTGAGCTCGTAGGAGGCCTTGAGATCGGGCTGGTCGAAGCAGGGGAACATCCGATTGGCGTTGTAGGGTTCGAAGTTCGAGTAGGTGTAGACACGAGCGTCTGCCGGATCCACGAAGCGATGGAACCCGTTGCCCGTCGTGCTGTAGGCGTGGGCGAACGCGATCTCGATGGAGTTGGCGCCGGCCGGCTTCAGCTCCCGGATCTCGAAGCGGATCCGGTTGCCGTCGTAGCGCTCCGCCACCTGCTCGGGCGACAGGATCGCGCCATTGATCGCGATCGCCCGGACCCCACCCTCCTGGAAATCGACGCTGAGCTCGCCCTGCGCCTCCGCCTCGAGAGCGAAGTCGATGACGACGCGCCCCTGGTACTCCTCGCGCTCCGGATCCAGGGCGAACCAGAGGGCGTAGGACACCTGGCGAACCTGCCGCGCCCGTGCGAGCGCCATCTCGCGCGTGAGAGGCGAAGGCGCCGCAACCGCTTCGATCCCCTGGCTGGGAAGCGGCGCCGGCGAAGCACAAGACGAGGCCACGAGCAGCGCCAGTACGCCAGCGGGGACGGTCTTCAACTTCTAGGCACCGTCCCCACCCTCCAACCGCTCGATCGAATAGGTCTCGATCACCGGGTTGGCGAGCAGCTTCTCGCAGAGCTCGGCCACGAGCGCCCGCGCCACCGCCTCATTGGCGGCCTCGATCTCGATCTCGAAGACCTTGCCCTGCCGCACCGAGCGCACGGCCTCGTAGCCGAGCGAGGCGCTCGCCCGCTGGATCGCCTTGCCCTGCGGATCGAGGACGTCGGGCTTCTGTAGTACGTGCACGATCGCCTTCACGAAGGACCTCCTCGAAGCGCGCGTTCGAAGATTGCCTCGACGTGGCGCAGTGCTGCGTCGAGGCTGAAGGCCTCGTCGACCTCCTCCTTCGCGAGACGCTCCGCGATCTCCGGATCCGCGAGGACGCGCTCGCGTAGCTGCCCGCCGCGGTCCCAGGTCTCCATCGCATGGCGCTGCACGAGCCGGTACGCGTCCTCGCGCGTGATTCCCTTCTCGGTCAGGGCGAGCAGCAACACGCCGCTGAAGGCGAGTCCCCCGGTCAGGTCGAGGTTCTCGCGCATGCGCTCCGGATACACGACGAGAGTGTCGACGAGCCCCGCGAAGCGATGCAGCATGAAGTCGAGGGTCGCGGTGGCGTCCGGGAAGACCATCCGCTCGACCGATGAGTTGCTGATGTCGCGCTCGTGCCACAGCGCCATGTTCTCGAGCGCGGCCACCGCGTAGCCGCGGATCACGCGCGCGAGGCCCGAGATGTTCTCGAGGCGCCAGGGGTTGCGCTTGTGGGGCATCGCGGACGAGCCCTTCTGGCCCTTCGAAAACTCCTCCTCGACCTCGCGCACCTCGGTGCGCGCGAGGTGCCGGATCTCCGTGGCGAAGCGGTCGAGCGACGACGCCGCGAGCGCGAGCGCCGAAAGCAGCTCGGCGTGCCGGTCGCGCTGCAGGATCTGTGTCGAGCTCGGCGCGGGCTCGAGCCCCAGGCGCTCGCACGCAACACGCTCGATGCCGGGACCGGTGGCCGAGTAGGTGCCGACCGCGCCGGAGAGCTTGCCGACACGGAGCCCCTCGATCGCCTGGATCAGCCGGTCGCGGTCGCGGTCGAGCGCGAACGCCCAGCCGGCGAGCTTGTCGAGGCTCGACGCCAGCAGGGCCAGCGTCGTGATGAAGGCGGCGTGGCGATCGCGCTGCACGATCTGCGTCGCCGCGGGCTCGAAGCCGATGCCC
>CAYPSI010000363.1:0-1716 GCA_964413375.1 uncultured Spirochaetales bacterium
GCCGTGGTCGAGACGGCCCACGCACGCGGCGTGCGGGTACGGGCCCACTGCGCCTGGAAGCGCGAGCTGCTCGAGTGCATCGAGCTCGGAGTCGACGTGATCGACCACGGCGACGAGATCGACGCCGAGGTCATCGATGCGATGGCAGAGGCCGGGACCTTCTTCGCCCCGAGCCTCCTCTACCTGGAGAAGCTGCTGGCCTTCGAGCCGCTGCGACACGCGCCAGGCTTCGCCGCGGCTCGCGACGCGACGGAGCGCGAGCTCGCGAACCTCCAGCGCTGGCTCCCGGAGGCGCAGGCTGCCGGCGTGCGCATCGTCCTCGGGGACGACTATGGGGCGGTCTTCATGCCGCATGGCAGCTACGCCGAGGAGATCGAGTTCTACGTGAAGCGCATCGGTCTCGCCCCCCTCGACGTGCTGCGCTGGGCGACCCGCAACGGCGCCGCACTGATGGGTCGCGAGCACGAGCTCGGAGCGGTCGAAAGCGGCAAGCTCGCCGACCTGCTGGTCGTGGATGGCGACCCCAGCGTGGACGTGAGCGTGCTCGGCGACCCGACGCGCCTGCTCGCGATCCTCAAGGGTGGTGCCTTCGTGAAGGACGCTCTGTCGCCCCGATGAACTTCGCTCGGCTGCGCCTCGCTGCGCGCTTCGCTTGCAGTCGATGAGCGGTGCCGTCGCTATTCGAGCGCGAGCTCGCGGAAGGCGTCGAGGCGGGCGTCGTCGAGGCCGAGGGCCTCGCGGCGGTAGCGATCGAAGGAGCCGTAGCGCGCGTCGATCTCGTCGAAGGCGGCCTCCAGGTAGGCCGGCTCGACGCCGAGTACGGGCCGGACGCGCTCTGGATCGGTGCGGAAGAGCGAGAACACGCGAAGCATCAGCAGCGTACGCTCCACCTTCGCGGCCGTGTAGTGGTTCGTGAGCAGGAAGTCCTCGGTCACCGTCTCCATCGGGACCCCGAGCGAGCGCAGGATCAACGCGGAAGCGAAGCCCGCCCGGTCCTTCCCGGCCGTGCAGTGCACGAGCGCGGGAAGGTTCTCGGGCCGCGTGATGCGGTCGAACATCGCCGCATACTGAGGTGCGAAGCGGCCCGCGAAGAGGCGGTTCGCGTCGATCAGCAGCTGGCGCAGGTCCATCGAGTCGATATCGCCGGAGCTGATCTTCTCGCGGAGACCCGTCGCGGAGAAGCTCGCGTCTACGATCTCGAGCTCGGCCACGGCCGGCGGATCCACCGCCGGGAGGCGGTCCGGCTCCTCCGCCTTCTCGTCCGATCCGCGGAAGTCGCAGACCAGGCGGATCCCGAGGCCCCCGACCTTCTCGAGATCTGCATCGCTCAGATGCGCGAGATTGTCGGAGCGATAGAGGATTCCCCAGCGCACGCTGCGGCCGTCCGTGGTCGCGTAGCCGCCGAGATCGCGGAAGTTCGGCGCCCCTTCGAGCCCCAGGTGGCGCCGCTTCACGTGCTCGGGCATGCCCGCATAGAGCTCGGGCGCCGAGCCGCACCCGAGACCCACGAGCGCGGCGAGAGCGACCAGCATTCTGCACATGGGGACTACTCCGATGCGGCGGTGCCGCCGCTTCCCGGCCCCTTCAGGATCTTCCGTCGCGCGACGGTCGAGTCGATCACGCCGAGGATCTGCTCCGCCTCCGCGCGACGCCAGGCGGAGTGCGCGCGAGCGAGCGCCCCGACGACCCGCTCGCGGGCCAGCGTCGAGCGTCCGA
>CAYPSI010000364.1:0-6706 GCA_964413375.1 uncultured Spirochaetales bacterium
GTGCACTGGGGCGACCTGACGCCGCTGCGGATCGGGCGCGTGCTCCAGCGCGGCGTTCCGCTTCTCGCCGGAACCAACGGAACCTACCTCTACCAGTGCTCCCGCGAGACGGCGGAGGGGCCGGACGACGTCGCCGGCGACGCCTTCGGCCACTTCATCGTGGTCTGCGGCTACCACTCGAAGGATCGCTCCGTCAGCGTCGCCGATCCGCTGCTGGACAATCCGCTACGCGGAACGAAGTACTACCGCGCCAGCGTCTACCGCCTGATCGGGGCGATCTTCCTCGGGTCGGCGTCCGACGATGCGAACGTGCTGGTGATCCAGCCGAAGAACTGGAAAGCTCCCGCGACTGGAAGGGCCTAGCAGCATGACGGGAGCGGAGCGCCGCGCCGGGCGCGGGGACCGCCTCCTCCTCAGCTGCGAGCACGGCGGGAACCGGATTCCGCGCGAGTATGGCCGCCTCTTCCGGGTGGCGGCCCGCGACCTCGCGTCCCACCGCGGCTGGGACCTGGGCGCTCTCGACGTCGCACGCGCACTGGCGCGCCACCTCCGGCTTCCGCTGCGCGCGACGACGTGGAGCCGGCTGCTGGTCGAGTCGAACCGATCGCCTGCGAACCCCCGCATCTGGTCCGCCTACACCGAGGGCCTCTCCGCTGACGAGCGCGAGCGGATCCTCGCCCGTTACTGGTGGCCGCACCGTCGCGACGTGGAGTCCGCGGTCCGCAGCTTCGTCGCGCGGGGGTACCGGGTGGTCCACGTCGCCGTGCACAGCTTCACTCCGCAGCTCGCGGGCCAGGTGCGGAGCGCCGACGTGGGCCTGCTCTACGACTCGCGGCGCGCCGGGGAGACGGCGCTCTGCACGCGCTGGCAGGGGATCCTCCGCGAGCTCGATCCGGCGCTGCGCGTTCGGCGCAACTACCCCTATCGGGGTGCTGCCGACGGCCTGCCCACCTGGCTGCGGCGGCGCTTTCCGGGGCGCGCCTACGCAGGCGTCGAGCTCGAGCTGAACCAGGCGCGCCTCGGCGGCCGGGGTCGCGCCGAGGTCGCGGCGCTGCTCGCGGCGAGCCTCGAGCGGCTGCTCCCGACCTGAGCTCAGGGCGTGGGCGGGGCCGGAGCGCCGGGGAGCTCGTCGATCGACCAGCCGCCGCCGAGCGCGCGGTAGAGGCGCGTGAGCGACAGCATTTCCTCGAGGTCGAAGCGCGCGAGCTGCAGCTCCGCGGGGAAGAGCTGCTGCTGCGCGTCGAGCACCTCGATGTAGTTCGAGAGGCCGCCGCGGTAGCGGACGAGCGCGAGGCGCACCGACTCGCGCAGCGCCGCGACCGCCCGTTCCTGGAAGGAGCGCGCGAGCGCGAGCTTGTCGCGAGCGACGAGCGCGTCGGACACCTCCTGGAACGCGCGCAGCACCGACTGCTCGTAGTCGCGTAGCGCCGCCTCGCGCTCGGACTTCGAGGCGCCATAGAGGTACCAGTTCCGGCCGCCCTCGAAGATCGGCCCCGCGGCGAGCGC
Source organism: uncultured Spirochaetales bacterium (assembly GCA_964413375.1). Taxonomy (GTDB): domain Bacteria; phylum Myxococcota_A; class UBA9160; order UBA9160; family SMWR01; genus CAZUYC01. The sequence continues at coordinate 1,507 of CAYPSI010000364.1, forward strand.
CGCGAGCGACCACACGCCCGAGCCCTTCTTCACCAGGTCGGCGAGGCTCTCGCTCTGTCGGCCGTAGAAGCTCGTGAGGCCGATCCGCGGAAAGAAGCCCGCGAGCGCCACTCCGACGCGCGCGTTCGACGCGACGAGCGTCTCCTCGGCGAGGACGACGTCCGGCCGCCGTTCGAGCAGCTGCGAGGGGAGCCCCGTCGGAACGGCCGGGATCTCCTGCGCGTCGAGCGCCACCCCGCGCGGGACCTCGCCCGGAGCGCGGCCGAGCAGCACCGAGATCTCGTTCTCCTTGGCCACGATCCGCCGCTCGAGATCGGGGATCTGGGCCTGCGTCTGCGCGAGCGCCGCTTCGGCGCGCTCCACCTCGAGGCGCGAGGCGGTGCCGCCCTGGAACTGCCGCTCGAAGAGGTTGCGCGTATCGACGAAGGACTCCGCCGTGCGGCGGGCGATCTCGAGCTCGGCGTCGAGCTCGCGCAGCTCGAAGTACGCCTGCGCGACCCCGGCCACGAGCGAGAGGCGCACCGCGCGCTGGAAGGCTTCGCTCGCGAACATCTCGGCGCGCGCCGCCTCGGTAGCGCGGCGGATCCGGCCCCAGACGTCGATCTCCCAGGCGAGGTTCAGCGCGCCGAAGAAGAAGCTGCGCGGGTTGCCGTCACCCGAGCCGAAGCTCTTCGAGCTGCGCGAACGCCCGGCCTCCGCTTCGTAGCCGACCTGCGGAATCAGCTCGGAGCGGACCACGCCGACGAAGGACTCCGAGGTCTCCACGCGCGCAACCGCGGCCGCGAGGTCGAGGTTGTTCTCGAGCGCCTCGGTCGTGAGCGCGACGAGAGCCGGATCGGCGAAGATCTGCCACCACGGCAGCAGGTCCACGAAGGACTCGGCGTCGGGCGCCGTCTCGCCGCGGAAGGTCTCCGGCGGGGCTAGATCCGGCCGCTGATAGTTCGGCCCGAGTGCGCAGCCCGACGCGAGCGTCCACGCGGTTGCGAGCGCGACGAGCGAGCCGGGCCTCAAGCGCCACCCCCGACCGCGGGCGCCCCGGCCGCGCTGGCGCGACCGTCCTGCGCCTCGGCCCGGCGCTGCGTGATCCGCTCGATCACGACGTAGAGCACCGGAACCAGGAAGATCCCGAGCAGCGTCGCGACGAGCATCCCCATGATCACGGCGATGCCGAGCTGCTGGCGCGAGACGGCGCCGGCGCCGCTCGCGATCGCAAGCGGCACGCAGCCGAGGATGAACGCGAAGGAGGTCATCAGGATCGGTCGCAGGCGAAGCTTCGCGCCGGCGAGCGCCGCCTCGACGAGCGGCTTGCCGGACTCGTGCTCGGCCTTGGCGAACTCGACGATCAGGATCGCGTTCTTCGCCGCGAGCCCGATCAGCATCACCAGGCCGATCTGTCCGAAGACGTTGAGCTCGAAGCCGCGCGCGAGCAGCCCGAGGAAGGCGCCGAAGACCGCGAGCGGAGTCCCGAGCAGGACGCTCCACGGCAGCGACCAGCTCTCGTACTGCGCGGCGAGGATCAGGAAGACCATTAGCACCGCGAGCGCGAAGACCGCGCCTACGCCAGCGGCGCGGCTCTCCTGGTAGGACATCGCGTTCCAGGCCGTGCTCATCTCCGGCGGCAGCACGTCGCGCGCGACCTCCTCGAGCGCGGCCATTGCCTGTCCGGAGCTGTAGCCGGGCGCCGGGGAGCCGGTCACCTCCGCTGCGCGGTAGAGGTTGAAGCGCAGCGTGAACTCGGGGCCGGTGACGTCCTTCGCCGAGACCAGCGTCGAGAGGGGCAGCATCTGGCCGTCCGCGTTCTTCACGTAGAAGAGCCCGATGTCCTCGGCGCGTCGGCGGTAGTCGGGCTCCGCCTGCAGGAAGACCTTCCACTGGCGCCCGAAGCGGTTGAAGTCGTTCACGTAGGCCCCGCCCATGAAGGCCTGGAGCGTGGTGTAGACCGAGCGGAGCTCGACCCCCTGCTTGAGCGCCTTGTCGCGATCGACCTCGGCGAAGACCTGTGGGACGCCCGCGCGGAAGGGGCTGAACGCGCCCTGGATCTCCGGACGCTCGCGCACCGCCTCGAGGAAGAGCTGGAGGTTCTGCGCGAGAAACTCGACGGACCCACCGCTGCGGTCCTGGAGCATCAGCGAGAAGCCGCCGCCCGTCCCGATCCCCGGGATCGCCGGCGGCAGGAACGCGAAGACCTGCGCGCCGGGGATCACCGCGAAGCGGCGGTTCAGGTCGCGCACGATTGCGCGGAAATCGGTCTCGGCGGTCGTGCGCTCCTCCCACGGCTCGAGCGAGACGAAGAAGAAGGCGTTGTAGGTGGCCGAGATCTGCGAGATCAGGCTGTAGCCCGCGACGGTGTTGTAGTCGGCGACGCCGTGGGTCTCGGCGAGGATCGCCTCGACCTGCTTGCAGACCTCGTCCGTGCGCTCCATCGAGGCCGCGTCGGGGAGCTGCACGTTCACGAACATGTAGCCCTGGTCCTCGTCGGGAACGAAGCCGCCCGGCAGGCGCCAGCCGAGGAACGCGGTGCCGGCGGTGAGCGCGACGAGGCCGACGAGGGTCCGTCCTGACTTGCGCACGCAGACGGCCGTCCCGCCGACGTAGCCCTCCGTCGCGCGGTCGAAGGCGCGGTTGAAGGCCGCGAAGAAGCGCACGAGCGGCCCCCGCGACTCGCCGGCCGGCCGGAGCAGCAGCGCGCAGAGGGCCGGCGAGAGCGTCAGCGCGTTGATCGCCGAGATCAGCACCGAGATCGCGATCGTCAGCGCGAACTGCTGGTACATGCGGCCGGTGATGCCGGGCACGAAGGCCACCGGGATGAACACGGACGAGAGCACGAGCGCGATCGCAACGACTGGGCCCGCCACCTCGGACATCGCCTTCACGGTAGCGTCGCGCGGCGTCATCCCGCGTTCGATGTGGTGCATCACCGCCTCGACCACGACGATCGCGTCGTCCACGACGAGGCCGATCGCGAGGACGAGCCCGAAGAGCGAGAGCGTGTTGATCGAGAAGCCGAGCAGCGGAAAGAGCGCGAAGGCCCCTACCAGCGAGACCGGAACCGTGAGCAGCGGGATCAGCGTGGCGCGCCAGTTCTGGAGGAAGAGGAAGACCACCAGGATCACGAGCAGCATCGCCTCGACCAGCGTGTGCTGGATCTCGACGATGCCCTCCGACACCGCGAGCGTCGTGTCCATCGAGGTCGTGTAGTCGAGATCCTGCGGAAAACGGGTCTTCGCCTCTTCCATCGTCCGCTTCAGCCCTGCGGCGATCTCGAGTGCGTTGGTGCCCGGGATCTGGTACGCGGCGATGATCGCCGCCGGCTTCCCGTTCAGACGCCCCCGCTGGTTGTAGTTGAGCGCGCCGAGCTCGATGCGCGCTACGTCGCGCAGGCGCACCTGCGCGCCGGAGGGGTCCGAGCGCACGACGATCGCGCCGAACTCCTCCGCGGTGACGAGGCGCCCCTGAGAGCGCACGCTCCAGGTGAACTCCTGCCCCGACGGCGCGGGCTCGCCTCCGAGCTTGCCGGAGGGATTGACGGCGTTCTGTTGCTGGATCGCCTCCACGAGCTCGGGAATCGTGAGCCCGAGGCTCGCGAGCTGGTCCGGCTTCACCCAGATGCGCATCGCGTAGTCGCTGGTGCCGAAGATGACGATGTCGCCGACGCCGGGGACGCGCTTCAGCGCGTCGACGATGTTGATGTTCGCGTAGTTGCCGAGGAAGCCGTCGTCGTAGCTGCCCTTTGGCGAGTAGATCGAGAAGAGGAGCAGAGGACTCGAAGTCGATTTCTTGACCGTGATGCCGAAGTTGCGGACGTCCTGGGGCAGGCTCGCGGAGGCCTGGTTCACCCGGTTCTGGACCAGCACGTTGTTCATGTCGATGTTCGTCTCCACCTCGAAGGAGACGCGCAGCGTCATGGTCCCGTCGTTCGCGTTGACGGAACGCATGTAGATCATGTAGTCGACGCCATTCACCTGCTGCTCGATCGGCGTCGCGACCGACTGCTCGATGGTCAAGGCGTCGGCGCCGGTGTAGGTGGCGCTGACCTGGATCTCGGGCGGGACGATGTCCGGGTACTGGGCGATCGGGAGGCCGCGCATCGCGACCAGGCCGACGAGCACCGTCACGATCGAGATCACGATGCCTACGATCGGGCGGCGGACGAAGAAGTAGTCGCCCGAGACGCCCTGCGGCTCGGACACGCTCAACCCTCCGGGGCGGGCTTCGGGGCGACGACGCTGCCCTCGCGGACCTTCTGGAGGCCCTCGACGACGACCCGCTCGCCCGGCGCGAGCCCCTTCTCGATCACCTGGAGCGAGCCGTCCCGCACTCCGGTCTCCACGACCCGCAGCGAGACCTTGTCGTCCGGTCCGACGACCGCGACCTGTCGCACGCCCTGGAGCTCCGACACCGCGCGCTGCGGAACGAGCAGCGCCCCCTTCTTGATCTCGGTCACCGCGCGCACGCGCGCGTACTGGCCCGGTCGCAAGAGGTTGCCAGGATTCGAAAACTCGCCCTTGAACAGGATCGTGCCGGTGCGCGGGTCGACCTCGCGCCCGGCGATGATCGCCCGGCCGCGCTCGGGATGGACGCTGCCGTCGGCGAGGACCAGCTCGAGGGTGCCCTGGCGCTCCTCGGTGCCCTTGGCGAGATCGCCGGTGCGGCGCGCAAAGGCCAGGTACTCGCGCTCGCTGATCGGAGCCGAGACGCGGATCGGGTCGACCTGCGAGACCGTCGTGAGCGGCTTCGGGTCGCCTGGAGCGACGAGGTTCCCGAGCTGCGCCACCGCGACCCCCGCGATGCCGTCGATCGGGGAGCGGATCTCCGTGAACGAGAGGTCGAGTTGAGCGTTCTCTACCGCGGCGCGGGCGGTCTGCACGCTGGCCTCGCCCGCGCGCCTCGCCTGGATCGAGTTGTCGAGCTCCTGCCGGCTCACGGCTCCTTCCGCGACGAGCGGCGTGTAGCGCTCGACGTCGAGCTGCGCCTTTCCGAGCGCGGCCTGCGCGCGGCCGAGGTCGCCCTTCGCCTGCTCGAGCGCGGCCTGGAAGGGGCGGGGATCGATCCGGAAGAGCAGCTCGCCGCTGCCGACGAGCCGGCCCTCCTGGTAGTCGCGCGAGATCAGGTAGCCGGAAACCTGCGCGCGGATCTCGGCGTCGACCGTTCCCTCGGTCGTGCCGATCCACTCGCTCGTCACGGGCACGTCGCGCTGCAC
>CAYPSI010000365.1:0-53974 GCA_964413375.1 uncultured Spirochaetales bacterium
GCAGTACGCCGTGAGGCGCGAGCGCCGGCACCTGGGCTGGCTCTTCGCCGCGGGCCTCGTCCTGGCCGGCTGCCAGGACCGGCCGCTGCCCGAGGCGGTCGTCTCTCCCGACGAGGCAGTGCGCAGGCGCGCCCTGCGCGAGGCCGAGGTCTGGCAGCCCGTGGACACGGCGAGCCTCGACGTGCGCCGGGGGCCCGAGGGCTCGCGGGCGCCGGGCGAGCCGCTCTCCTGCACCTTCGTCGTGCCCGAGACCCGGCTCGCCGGGCAGACGCCCAAGTTTTTGTGCCGCGCCGACGGCGGACGGGTCCTCAAGATCAAGTACGGGCCCGACAACATGGAGCTGCACGGCGAGCTGTTCGGGAGCCGCCTGCTCTGGCTGCTCGGCTTCCACACCGACCGCATCGAGCCCGTGCGCGTGCTGTGCCGCGGCTGCCCCGAGGACCCCTGGCACTTCCTCCAGGGCATCGACGCGGCCGACCCCCGGCCGCCTCCGCCTACGACCAGCTTGCACGAGTTCGCCTCGGCCATCGTCGAGACCCACTACGGCGAGCCCATCGAGGCGCGGCCCGAGCAGGGCGTCGCCTGGCCGGCGCTGCTCGCCGAGCGCTCGCGCGACCCGGCGCGCAGCCGGACCCAGCGCGTGCAGCGCGAGGCGCTCAGTCTGCTCGCCGCCTTCCTGGGCCACGGCGACAGCAAGCCCGCCAACCAGACCCTGGCCTGCGCCCCCGGCGGCGGCCCGCCCGCGCGCTGCACGCGCCCCGTGGTCTACGTGGGCGACCTGGGCGCGATCCTGGGCCGCGGCTGGCGCGTGCTCACCTCCAAGGTGGACATCGAGGACTGGGCGGCCGTCCCGATCTGGCGCGACCCGGTGGCTTGCATGGCCCGCTTCCAGACCCACCCGGTGGGCACGCTGCTCGACACGCCGATCTCGGAGCCCGCGCGCGCCTTCCTGGCCGAGCGGCTCGCGGCGCTCTCGGACGCCCAGATCCGCGAGCTGTTCGTGGTGTCGGGCCTCGACGGCGTGGGCGGCGAGGTCGAAGACGCCGACGGCACCGCGCGGCCTCCGAGCGCCGACGACTGGGTCGCCGTCTTCCAGGACAAGCGCCGCCAGATCGCCCTGCAGCGCTGTCCCGCGGCCGAGGAGAGCCAGGGCAGCTAGGCGCGCCGGGCCCGTGTCAGGCCGGGGCCCGGAAGGCGGCCAGCAGCTCGGCCTCGCGGGCGCGGGCAGCGGCCAACTGGGCTTCCTTCACGAGGTCGAAGCCGCGCACGTGCTCGGGCAGGCTCGCGATCTCCACGGCGAGGCGGTGGTGCGCGGGCGTGAGGCCCGCGAGCAGCTCCGCCACGCGCGCCTCGTACTCGGCGATCAGGCTGCGCTCGAGCTTGCGGTGCGGGGCATGGCCGAACGGGTCGAGGGGCGTGCCGCGCAGGAACTTGAAGCGCGCCATCAGGCGCAGCACCGGGAAGAACCACGGCCCGAGGTCCCACTTGCGGGCGCGGCCCGTGTCGGGATCGCGGCGCGAGAAGAAGCGGTCCACCACGGGCAGGTGGGGCGGCGCGAAGTGCAGCGTGAGCCGGGGCTCGCCCTCGAACTCGCGCCGCAGCTGCGCCTGGAAGCTGCCGTCGGTGTAGAGGCGCGCCACCTCGTACTCGTCCTTGTAGGCGAGCAGCTTGAAGTAGTAGCGGGCCACGGCGAGGCTCAAGTCTTCGCGGCCGGGCACCGCCTCGCTCTCGCGCCGGGCCACGCGCCCGACGAGCGCGCGGTAGCGACGCGCGAGCTTCTCACCCTGGTATCCGATCAGGAACTCCGCGCGGCGCAGGACGGTCTCTTCGAGCGTCCGCGCCGGCTCGCCGGCCTGCGAGGCGCGCAGCGCGGGACGCGCGGCCGCCTCGACCGCCGCGAGATCGTGGGCCGCGAGGCGGCCCCAGGCGAGTGCGCGCTGGTTCATCTCGACCGCGCGGCCGTTGAGCTCGATGGCGCGGTGCAGTGCGGCGAGTCCCACCGGCACGCGGCCGCGCTGGAGTGCGTAGCCGAGCAGGAAGAGATTCGCGGCGAGCGCGTCCCCGAGCAGTGCGGTCGCGAGGCGTGTCGCGTCGACGAAGTGCGGGTCCTCGGCCCTCAGCGAGATCGCCGCCTGCATGCCGCGTGGCGAGAAGTCGAGGTCCGGCTGGCTCGCGAAGGCGGAGGTGGGGGCCACGTGGGTATTCACGATGGCGGTGGTCCGGTCCTTCGACATCTTGGAGAGCGCGTCGGCGCCCGCGCAAACCACGATGTCGCAGCCGAGCACGAGGTCGGCACGACCTTCGGAGATCCGCGACGCGAAGAGCGAGTCCGGGTCGTCGGCGATCCGGACGTGGCTCGTCACGGGACCGTTCTTCTGGGCGAGGCCGGTCACGTCGAGCGTCGAAGAGCCCTTTCCCTCGAGGTGGGCGGCCATGCCGAGGAGCGCTCCGACCGTGACGACTCCGGTCCCGCCGATCCCGCCGACCAGGATTTCGAAGGGGCGCTGCGTGTCCGCCAGCACCGGGTCCGGCACTCCGGCGAGCAGCGCGCCGAGGTCCGCGTCCACTCCGCCGGCCGCCCGCCGCACCCGGCCGCCGAGTACGGAGACGAAGCTCGGGCAGTAGCCCTTCAGGCAGGAGTAGTCCTTGTTGCACGAGGACTGGTTGATTCTCCGCTTGCGGCCGAGCTCGGTCTCGATCGGCTCGATCGAGATGCAGTTCGACTGCACGCTGCAGTCGCCGCAGCCCTCGCAGACGAGCTCGTTGATCACGATGCGCCGGTCCGGGTCGGGGAACTCGCCTCGCTTGCGCAGGCGGCGCGCCTCGGCGGCGCAGGTTTGATCGTAGACGAGCGCCGAGACGCCCGCATGCTCGCGCAGCTCCCGCTGCACCGTGTCGATCTGGTCGCGGTGATGGACGCTCACGCCGGCCGGGAAGATGCCCCGGCCGTACTTCTCGATGTCGTCGCTCACCACGGCGATGCGGCGCACGCCCTCGGCTGCGAGCTGGCGCGCGATCTCGGGCGTGGTCACCTCGCCCTCGATCGGCTCGCCCTCGATCGGCTGGCCGCCGGTCATTGCGACTGCGCCGTTCACCAGGATCTTGTAGGTGATGTTCACGCCGGCGGTGACGGCCGCGCGAATCGCGAGCAGCCCCGAGTGGAAGTAGGTCCCGTCGCCCATGTTCTGGAAGATGTGGGGTGTCTCGGTGAAGGGAGCCTGGCCGATCCAGTTCGCGCCTTCGCCGCCCATGTGCGTCACGGAGAGCGTGCGCCGCTCGGGGAGCCACACCACCATGCCGTGGCAGCCGATCCCGCCTAGCGCGAGGCTGCCGTCGGGCACCACGGTCGAGCTGTTGTGCGGGCATCCCGAGCAGAAGGAGGGGAGGCGCACCAGGCCGCCGGCCGCCGCGCCCAGGTCGACGCTGGTGCGCGACGGCGCGCGGGCGACGAGCCCTGGCGCGCGCCGGTCGAGCCAGCTGCGCAGGGCCTCGGTCACGAGCGGCGGCGAGAGCTCCCCGACCGCGGGGACGAGCGGGGCCCCGGCCTCGTCGGTCTTGCCGAGCAGGCGCGGGCGCTTCGGGGCGTTGTAGAGCAGGTGCGCGAGCTGTTCCTCGATCAGCGGGCGCTTCTCCTCGACGACGAGCACGTCCTCGAGGCCTTCGCAGAAGCGCCGCGCGCCGACCGGCTCGAGAGGCCAGGTCATGCCCACCTTGTAGAGCGTGATGCCGTGCTCCGCGGCGCGCTCGGGATCGATTCCGAGCTCATCGAGGGCCTGGCGCACATCGAGGTAGGCCTTGCCGGTCGTCACGATCCCGAGCCGCCGACGCGGTGAAGTGAGCACGACGCGGTCGAGACCGTTCGCGCGCGCGAAGGCCTGCGCCGCCGGGAGGCGCTGCAGGTAGAGGCGCTGCTCGACGGCGACCGGCAGATTTCCCCACCCGATGTGGAGCCCCTCCGGACGCGTGAAATCCGTCGGCTCCTCGATGCGCAGCCGGTCGGGGCCGACCGAGACCGATCCTCCGCTGTCGACCGTGTCGGTGAGGCACTTCATGCCCACCCATGCGCCCGAGTAGCGTGAGAGCGCTATGCCCAGCAGGCCGAAGTCCAGGTAGTCCTGCACGTTCGACGGGTTGAGCACCGGGATCCCGCAGTGGACGAGCGCCTGCTCGCTCTGATGCGCGATCGACGACGACTTGGCGCCCGGGTCGTCTCCGGTCAGCACGAGCACGCCGCCGAGGGGCGAGCTGCCGGCGTAGTTGCCGTGCTTGAGCGCGTCGCAGGAGCGGTCGACGCCGGGGCCCTTGCCGTACCAGATCCCGAAGACGCCGTCGTAGCGCGGACCGGGTAGCAGGTTCGCCTGCTGCGAGCCCCAGACCGCCGTGGCCGCGAGGTCCTCGTTCACGCCGGGCACGAAGCGCACGCGGTGTCGCTCGAGGTGCTCGCGCGCCTCCCAGAGTGCCAGGTCGTAGGTTCCGAGCGGCGACCCGCGATAGCCGGAGATGAAGCCCGCGGTCTCGAGGCCGGCGGCCGCGTCGCGCTCGCGCTGCAGCATCGGCAGCCGCACCAGCGCCTGCACCCCGCTGAGGAAGACGCGGCCCGTCTGCCGGGTGTAGCGATGCTCGAGCTCGTAGCTGGCGTCGAAGGCGGGGGTGCTCACGAAGCGCAAAAGTAGCGGTCTGATACCTTCTAGTCATGGGTCGCCGGTCGGCCGTCGCGGCCTGTCTCGTCTTCTCGGGCCTCACCGCTCTCGTCTATCAGATCATCTGGGTTCGCCTGCTCGGGTTCACCTTCGGCACCACCACGGAGGCCGTGAGCACCGTGCTCGCGGTCTTCTTCGGGGGGCTGGCGCTCGGCAACCTCTGGGCGGCGGCGCGTCTCTCGCGCGTGGAGCGCCCGCTGCGCGTCTACGCGCTCCTCGAGCTCGGCATCGGCCTCTACGCGCTGGCCTCCCTGCCGCTGCTCCAGGGACTCGCGAGCGTCGACTTGCTGATCGGGGCGGGGCAGGGCCCGTGGGCGCGCACCGGCATTCGCCTGCTCGGATCGGCCTTGCTGCTGCTCCCACCGACGATCGCGATGGGTGCGACGCTGCCGGTGGTGGCCCGCGGGCTCGTGACCGAGGATGCTTCCGTCGGCCGCTGGAGCGCGCTGCTCTACGCGTCGAACACTCTCGGCGCAGTGCTCGGCGCCTATCTCTGCGGCTTCTGGTTGATCCCGACGCTCGGCCTCACGCGGACGGTGGTCGCAGCCGGCGTCGTGAACCTCGGAGTCGCGGCCGCGCTTCTTGCGGTGGCGGGGGGCCTGCGGGCGGCAGCCATGCCGACGCCCGTCGCAGGGATGGCCCCGGCCGAGGGTGGCACGCGCGGTCGGGCCGTCTTCCTCTTCTTCTTCTTCGTCTCCGGCTTCGTCGCGATCGGCTACGAGATCATCTGGTCGAAGGTCTTCGGGATCGTGATGGAGGGGACCCTCTACGGCTTCGCCGCGGTTCTCTCCGCCTTCCTGCTCGGGATCGCGCTCGGGAGCTTCCTGATTGCGCCGCGGGTGGACCGGATCCGCGATCTGCCGCGCGCCTTCGGCTGGCTGCACGCGGCGATCGCCGTCGCGGTGGCGCTCGGCATCCGGGCCGTGCCCGACCTCCCATACTGGATGCAGCGACTCTCGGGGCTCGAGGGGATCGACCCCTTGCACCGGCTCTACCTGCTCGTCGTCCCGATCGTGCTGGTGCCGACGGCGCTCTTCGGCGCGGCCTTCCCGGTGCTGGTACGGATCATCGCGCGTCAGGCGGCCGCGGCGGGGAGTGGGATCGGAGTCGCGACGGCGGTCAACACGACGGGGAGCATCCTCGCGAGCCTGGTCGTGGGCTTCCTGTGGATCCCGACCCTCGGCATGGACCGTTCGCTCGAGATCCTGCTGCTCCTCGACGGTGGCGTCGCGCTGCTGGCCCTCGCGGCCTTCCAGACGCTGCGGGGCTGGCGCGCGATCGCGAATGTCGCCGGCTGCGCGGCCGCGCTGGCAGTCGCGTTCGGCTCTTTCGACGGGGTACAGGTCGACCGCGCCATCGCGGGCCAGCTGCTCCGCGCCCCGAAGCTCGCGGACTACCAGGCGCAGCTCGACCGCGAGCTGGCGTCACAGCGCTACCGCAGGGAGGGCCGCACGGCGGTCGTCACGGTCTACGTGCTCCCGACCCACCGGCTGCTGCGCACCAACGGCCTGCCGGAGGCGGGCTACGCGCTGGTTCCGCCCTACTACACCACGGAGTCGATGCTGCTCGGCGTGCTCCCCTATCTCCTGGTGCAGGGCGAGGCGCGGCGCGGACTCGTGGTCGGCCTCGGCGGAGGCAACACCCTCGACGCGCTACTCCACACCGGTCTCGAGCGGATCGATCTCGTGGAGCTCGAGCGTGCGGTGATCGACGCGATCGATGTCTTCGCCGAAGGCCGGGCCAACCCGCTCCACGATCCGCGCGTCGAGGTGATCGTGAACGACGGCCGCAACGAGCTCCTGCTCGCCGCCCACGACGGCCGGCCTGCGTACGACGTGATCGCCTCCCAGCCGAGCCACCCGTGGCGGATCGGGGCTGCGAGCCTGTTTACCGAGGAGTACTTCGCGCTCGCGCGCAGCCGCCTCTCCGCGGGCGGCCGCTTCGCGCTGTGGGTGAGCGGCTTCCGCATCGATCGCGAGTCCTTTCTCGCGATCGTCACGAGCTTCGAGCGGATCTTCCCCGGCTCGCTCTTGTTCGACGGCTCGCACGGCCGCTCGCGCAGCGACTTCCTGCTGATCGGAGGTCGCGAGCCGGTGGTGATCGATCCCGTGCGGGTGGCGCAGCGGATGCGCGAGCCCCGCCTCGCGGCGCTTCTCGGCCGCTTCGGCTTCGAGGCGGTCGAAGACCTCCTCGCGGGCTTCGAGGGGCCGGGCGCCGACTTCGCCCGGATCTCCCCCGATGCGCGCAACACCGACGACCTGCCCTTCGTCGAGACCCGCGTACCCAGGGACATGCGAACCAACTACCTCGACTTCGGCGTGATCGAGTCCCAGGTCGACGCTTCGGCCCCCGCGCTGCCGCCGCTCTCGGGCCCGGTCGACGTGGCCCGGATCGCGCGCGTGCTCCTCGACGCCCGCGTCGATGCAGGAAGCTGGGCGTTCGGGCCGAAGCTCGAGCGCCTGCTCGCGCTGCACGCGGACGGCGTCGATCCGGTGCTGCGCGAGTCGCTTCTCGCCGAGCTGCGCATCCGCAACCCGGAGCTGCGTCGCGCGCAGGCGGCAGAGGTGGCCCGACTGCGCCGCGAGAACCCGACGCGGCCGGAGCCCTGGCGCGTCCTCGCGGGCGCGCGCCGCGCCGTGCGCGACTGGGAGCTCGCTGCCGAGGCCTACGCCGAGGCCTGGCAGCGCTCGAAGGCACCCGCGGATGCGTTCGCCGCGGGGCAGTCGCTGGCCATGCTCGACCCGGGCCGCGCCGCGGAGTGGTTCGCGCGCATTCCGGCGGAGGCGCGACCGGCGTTCCCGGAGATCGCCGTCGTCGAGGCGCAGCAGGCCGTGGAGCGCGGAGCAGACGGGGCCGAGCTGCGGGAGGCCTACGCGGCGCTCCGCGCCTTTCGAGACACTCGGGAGGGTCGCGCGCGCCGCGATGTCGATGAGCTCCTCGAGCGGATCGCGTGGAGCCTCGGGGACGCGCAAGCCGCGCGCGCCTACGCCGACCTCGCGCGTGAGCGGCGCCGCGGCGAGGCGTCGGCCGTGCTGGCGCGCGTGCGCCGCGCGATCGCCGCGCAAAGGTACGACGACGCAGCTTCCGGCCTCGCCGAGGCGCAGCGGCTGCTCCCCGCGGACAGCTCCGTGCTCGCGCTCGCCGCGCAGCTCGCGTTCGAGCAAGAGGACCCGATTGCACTCGCGCAGGCGCTCGAGGGCCTGCGCGCCTGGGCGCCGACCTTCGAAGCAGCGATCCAGGCGGAGAACCGCTTTCGACAGGAGAACGGCCTTCCGCTGCTTCCCGCGCTCTCCGCGGACGCGATCCTGTCCCAGCCGCCCCCTCCGGTCCCTGGCGATGGCAGCGCGGCTACGCCGACGCGATAGTTGTCGCCCATGAAGATCGGCGTCGCGCTGCACACGACGGATCGCTCGATCGCTCCGGCCGAGCTGGCCCGAGAGGCCGAGGCCCGCGGGTTCCACTCCTTGTATGTCCCCGAGCACACCCACATCCCGACGAGCCGGCGGACAGCTCCGCCGACCGGCGGCGAGGACCTCTCCGACGAGTATCTGCGCAGCCTCGACCCCTGGGTGGCGCTCGCAGCGGCCTCCGCGGTGACGGAGCGGATCCGCCTCGGAACGGGGATCGCGCTTCCCGCGCAGCACGACACCCTGGCCCTCGCGAAGCAGATCGCGACGCTCGACTTCCTGTCCGGCGGCCGGGTCGTCGTCGGGATCGGCTACGGCTGGAACCACGAGGAGATGGAGAACCACGGGATCGACGTGCGCCGCCGCCGCGCCCTGGTGCGCGAGAAGATGCTCGCAATGCAGGAGCTCTGGTCCAAGGAGGTCGCGGAGTACGCAGGCGAGTTCGTGCGCTTCGAGCCGAGCTGGATGTGGCCGAAGCCGGTGCAGCAGCCGCGACCCTGCGTGTTGATCGGCGGGGGCCCCGGCCGCACCCTCTTCGCCCACATCGCCGAGTACGCCGACGGTTGGATACCGATCGGCGGAGCCGGCGTGCGCGAGTCCCTGCCCGCGTTGCGCCTCGCGATGGAGGAGCGGGGCCGCGATCCCGACTCGCTCCAGATCGTTCCGCTCGGAATCCTGCCCGACCCGAAGAAGCTCGACTACTACGCGGAGATCGGCGTGAGCGAGGCGGTGCTGCGGCTGCCCTCGGCCCCGCGCGACCAGGTACTCCCGGTGCTGGACGAATACGCGCGCTTCGTCCGCTAGAGCGCGCAGCCCACCGGCAAGGGGCCTCGCAACCCGCTGGATCCGCTCGAAACGCGCCGCACCGGAAGGCGCGCCCTCGCGTCACCGGAGACCTGCGGCGAGCCACCCACCCGTCGAGATGTCTCCTGATCCGGATGCGCAGCGCGTCAGCGTCTTGATGCCGGTCTACAATGGCCAGCGCTACGTCGCCGTTGCGATCGAGAGCATCCTCGCGCAGACCCATCCCCACTTCGAGTTCCTGATCATGGACGACGGGTCGACGGACGCCACGCCGCAGATCCTGGCGAGCTATGCGGCTCGCGACCCGCGCATCCGCGTCCACCGTCACGCGAACTGCGATCAGCCGAGGACCCTCAACCGCGGGCTCGAGCTCGCGCGCTACGACTGGGTGGCGATCCTCGACCACGACGACGTGAGCCTTCCGGATCGCCTGGAGCGGCAACTCGAGGCGCGGGATCGGGAGCCCGAGGCGCGCGTGATCGGCTGCCACGCGATCGAGATCAGCGCCTCCGGCCGCGAGCTGCGGCTTCGCGACAAGGGGCCCACCACCGTCGCAGCCTTCCGCGAGCTCTACACCCCGGGCCTGCGGGTGCCACTGGTGCATCCCTCCGTGCTGATGCACCGCCCCACGATCCTGGCTCTCGGCGGCTACGACCCGGCCTTCGGCTCTTCGGCCGATACCGAGCTGTGGACGCGGGTCGCCGAGCGTCATGCGATCATCGTGGTTCCGGAGCCGCTGCTGCTCTACCGCATCCACGGCCAGAGCATGTCCTTCCGGCGGATGTTCGAGCAGCGCGAGATGCTGCGCTGGATCGAGGTGCGCGACGGCGCGCGTCGCCGCGGGGAGCCGCCGCCTTCCCTCGAACAGTTCCGCGCGGAGCGGTCGCCCTCGAGCGCAGCACGCTGGCGCGACCTGCGCCACGACCTCTTCTGGTACTTCCGCTCCTACTGCCTGCTGGCCGTCTCCGAGGGCAATCGCCTCTCGGCTGCGGGCTTCGCGCTCGGCGCGGCGCTGCTGGCCCCCGCCAACGCGTTCCGCCTGCTGGGTCGCGTGCTCGCCGAGCGGAATCCGAGGAGCGCATGAGGGCCGAGCTCGAGGTGATTCGCTCGCTCGCGCCGCTGCGCCGGTGGTACCCCTGGATCGTGCCCTCCACCGTCGCGCTCGGGTTGCTGGCGGCGCTGTCCGAGGGCATCGGCCTGAGTCTCTTCATGCCCTTGCTCTACAGCATCGACGGCGCCTTCGCCCGCGCCGAGCACGGCCCGCTCGGCGACATGCTGGTCGGGGTCTTCAAGGCACTTCCCGCCTCGGATCGTCTGCTCACCCTCTCGCTCGGCATCATGGCTCTCGTGTTCGTGAAGAACCTCCTGCTCTATCTGAACGAGGTGCTGAAGAGCTGGATCCGCACGCTTCTGGTCCATTCGCTGCGGGCGCGAGTCGCGGACCAGCTTCTCGACGTAGACATCGCGTGGGTCGAGAGCAACGACTCCGGGAAGCTCCTGAACGCGCTCCAGAACCAGACCCAGGAGGTCGGGGGCGCCTTCGCCAGCCACGTCGATCTGCTGGTTCGGGCGGCCACCGCGCTGGTTTTCGGGGGCTTCCTGCTGCTCGTCTCCTGGAAGCTCACGCTCGGCGTCGGGGGTGCCCTCGTCGCCGCCTCGATCCTGATTCGCCTGGTGTGGCGCCGGGTCGAGGCCGGCTCGGGCCGCTTCGTACGCGCCTGGGACACGCTCTCCCAGCGCAGCCTCGAGCTGCTCTCGGGCATGCGAACCATCCGGGTCTTCGACCGCGTCGAATACGAGCGCGAGCGCTTCGCGCAGGCCTCGCATCGGGCGAGCCGGGTGTGGTTCGACCTCGATCTGCTCTCCGGCATCGTGCGCCCGGCCTCCGAGGTGCTGATGGTGGGGGTGCTCGTCGCCGTGCTCCTCACCACTCTCAAGAACGCCGCCAACCTGCCGACGATCCTCACCTTCGCGTTCATCCTCTATCGGCTGCGACCGCACGTGCAGGGGATCGACGTCGCGCGCGCACAGTTGCTCGCGGCCAAGGCGCCCGTCGAAATGGTGATGGGCATGCTCGACCCCGCGGACAAGCCGCGCCTGCCCGCCGGGCGGAGCGGCTTCGGCGGCCTGCGCGAAGGCATCCGGCTCGAGGGAGTCGCGTTCGGTTACGAGCGAGGCGACGACGACGTACTTCGCGACGTGTCGATCTGGATTCCTGCCGGGCAGACCACCGCGGTGATCGGACACAGCGGTGCGGGCAAGTCGACGCTGATCCACCTGCTGCTGCGCCTCTACGACCCGACGCGCGGCACGATCCGCGTCGATGGCGTGTCGCTGCCGGAGATCGACCCCCACGCGTGGCGGAAGCGGATCGCCGTGGTGACCCAGGATGTGATGCTCTTCAACGCCTCTGTGGCGGAGAACATCGCGTACGGGTGGGCCGGGGCGGGCCCCGCCGACGTGGAGCGGGCGGCGCGCCTGGCGGGCGCCGACGCCTTCCTGCGCGCACTTCCCAGGGGCTACGACACGATCGTGGGCGATCGGGGCGTGCGCCTCTCGGGCGGCCAGAAGCAACGCATCGCGCTCGCACGGGCGCTGGTGCGCAAGCCCGAGATCCTGATCCTCGACGAAGCGACCAACGCACTCGACGCCGAAGCCGAGAGCTTCGTGCAGGACGCGGTCGCCTCGCTCGGAAACGAGCTCACGCTGATCGTCGTCTCGCATCGTCTCTCCGCGGTGGAGCGCGCCGACCGTTTCGTGCTGCTCGACTCCGGGAGCGTCGCGGCGCAGGGGGACCGCTCCATTCTCGGCTCCCTGGACGAAGCCCTGCACCGGCTCTACGGCGCGGGGATCGCCCAGGAAGCGCGCGTTTGCGCAGCAGGCGGACGATGAGTGGCGAGCCCAGCGTCTCGATCGTGATCTGCTTCCTCGACGCGGAGCGCTTCCTGCGCGAGGCGATCGAGAGCGTATACGCCCAGACCTTCGGCGACTGGGAGCTGCTGCTGATCGACGACGGCTCGCAGGACCGCGGCGCCGAGATCGCGCGAGAGGCGGTCGCCGCTCGACCCGGCCAGGTGAGGCTCTTCGAGCATCCCGGGCGCGAGAACCGGGGCATCAGCGCATCCCGCAATCGAGGCCTCGCGGAAGCCTGCGGGCGCTATCTGGCCTTTCTCGACGCGGACGACGTCTGGCTGCCGGAGAAGCTCGAGCGTCAGGTAGCGCTCCTCGAGGCCCATCCCGAGGTCGCGATGACCTACGGATCGACGCAGCGCTGGCATGCGTGGACCGGCAGGCCCGGCGATGCGCAGCGCGATCTCGTCTACCCGACCCTGGTTCCCGACCGGAGCATCGTGAAGGCGCCGGAGCTGCTCGCGCTCTACCTGCAGAGCGGCGGTGCGGCGGTTCCGGGCATCTGCAGCCTGCTCGTCCGACGCGACGCGGCGAAAGAGGTCGGTGGCTTCGACGACAGCTTCCGCGGGGTCTTCGAGGATCAGGTCTTCTTCGCGAGGATCTGTCTGCGCCATGCCGTGCTCGTGACCGACGATTGCACCACGCTCTACCGCCAGCACGAAGACTCCTGCTGTGCCGGTGCGGTCGGGCGGGGCGAGTACGATCCCTTCCTTCCGAACGCGGGCCGCGGCCGCTATCTCCGCTGGCTGCGCGAGCAGGTCCGGGAGCTGGGATCTGAGGATCCGGCGCTGTGGAAGGCGCTGCGCCGCGAGCTGCGCCCCTACGGACATCCGCTGCTCGCGTGGCCCTACGCACGGCTCCCCTGGCTCGCGCAGCGCGCGAAGCGGGTCGCGAAGGACCTCGCTCGCAAGACGCTTCCGGCCCCGCTGCTGCGCTTTGCGAAGGCGAAGCTGCGCGGACGCGTGTACCTGCCCCCTCCGGGCTGGGCGCGCTTCGGAAGCCTGCGGCGCCTCGAGCCGCTGAGCCGCTCTTTCGGCTACGACCGGGGCCTGCCCGTCGACCGCCACTACATCGAGGCCTTCCTCGCCGCGCACGCGCCGGACATCCGGGGCCGCACGCTCGAGGTAGGCGACGATGCCTATACCCGGCGCTTCGGAGGAACGCGCGTCGAGCGGCGCGACGTGCTCCACGTCGACGCGGGAGCTCCGGGTGCGACCGTGATCGCGGATCTCGCCAGCGCCGACCACGTTCCGTCGGAGAGCTTCGATTGCGTCGTCCTCACCCAGACCCTTCAGCTGATCTACGAGCTACCCGTGGCGGTCGCGACCCTTCATCGCATCCGCAAGCCCGGGGGCGTCGTGCTCGCGACCGTGCCGGGCCTGAGCCAGATCAGCGAAGACGAATGGTGCCGCTCGTGGTGCTGGAGCTTCACGCCGCTCTCGGCGCGCCGCCTCTTTGCGGAGATCTTCAGGCCGCAGAACGTCGAGGTGGAAGCCCACGGCAACGTGCTGGCCGCCACCGCCTTCCTGCAAGGCATGGCGGCGGGCGAGCTGCGCCCGCAGGAGCTCGCCCACCGCGACCCCAGCTATCCGCTCCTGATCACGGTGCGGGCGGTGAAGCCGGCGTCGCTGTGAGCTGCCCGCGCGCGACGAAGCTGCGTCGGCTGGCGCGGGTCGCCACGCGGCGAGCCCTTCCGGGCTCTCTGGTGCTGCTCTACCACCGGGTTGCGCTGCGCGAGCGGGATCCCTGGAAGCTTTGTACGAGCCCGCGCCATTTCGCCGAGCATCTCGAGGTGCTGCGGGGGCGCCTGTGTCGACTGGCGGAGCTGCCAGAGTCGCGCGCCTCGGGCCGCGTGGCGATCAGCTTCGACGACGGCTACGCCGATGCGCTGCACGCCCTGCACCCGCTGCTGGCGCGGAGCGGCGCGCCCGCCACCGTCTTCGTCACGACCGGCGGGCCTCGGGACGGATCCCCCTTCTGGTGGGAAGTGCTCGACGGGCTGCTCGCACCCGCGCGCGCGCTGCCCGAGAGCCTCGAGCTGCGCATCCGCGGGGCCCTGCATCGCTTCGAGCTCGGCGGCGCACGCGCGCGCGAGCGGCTCGCGCTCGCGCTGCACCGGCTGCTCGGCGCTCTCGAGGGCGATGAGCGGCGCGAGCCGCTCGAGGCGCTGCGCGCGTGGGCAGGCGTCGAGAACCCCGTTGCGGCGAGCGAGCGCTCGCTCGACCGCGAGGAGCTGGGAATCCTCGCCGCCGGAGGTCTCGTCGAGATCGGCGCCCACACGGTGTCGCACCCGCGCTTGCCGGCGCTCGCCCTCGCGGCCCAGCAGCGGGAGATCCGTGAGAGCCAGGACTTCCTCGCGGAGCTCCTCGGCCGCAGGCCGACGAGCTTCGCGTATCCGCACGGCCTGCAGCGGGCGGCGACGCGTCGGATCGTCCGCGAGAGCGGCTTCGAGCGGGCCTGCACCAGCGCGCCCGGAGTCGTCCGCAGCTGGACCGACCCGCTGCGCATCCCGCGCGTCGAGGCGCCCGATTGCGATGGCGAGGCCTTCGCACGTTGGCTCCACGGGCAGGGCTTCGCGGTCTAGACGCCAATCGGCGCGCTTGGCAGCGCAATGCGTCGGCCGTATGATCCGGCAGCGCTCGACCCGCTCCAGGAGCCCCCCCCACTTGAAGCTCCGTTACTCGGAATCCGATCAGAAGTTTCGCGCCGAGCTTCGCGCCTGGCTCGCGGAGGCGGTTCCGGCCCACGGCACTCCCCCTGCCGGTCACGACTGGCAGGTGCGGCGCGAGTACGACACCGCCTGGCAGCGCAAGCTCTTCGAGGCCGGCTACGCGGGCATCAACTGGCCGAAGGAGTTCGGCGGGCGCGACCTCTCGCTGACCGAGCAGCTCGTCTACTACGAGGAGACGGCGCGCGCCAAGGCTCCCTACGTCGGAGTGAACTTCGTCGGGTTGCTGCACGGCGGGCCGACGCTGATCGCAGAGGGCACGCCGGAGCAGAAGGCGCGCCACGTGCCGCAGATCCTGCGCGGCGACCAGGTCTGGTGCCAGGGTTTCTCGGAGCCGGGGGCGGGCTCGGATCTCGCATCGCTTCGCTGCCGCGCGGTCCTCGACGGCGATCGCTACATCGTGAACGGCCAGAAGATCTGGACCTCCTTCGCGCAGGTCGCGGACTACTGCGAGCTGCTGGTGCGGACGGACCCGAACGCGCCGAAGCACCGTGGCATCACCTGGCTGATCCTGCCGATGGACGCACCAGGCCTCGAGATCCGACCGCTCAAGACGCTGGTCGGCGAGGGCGAGTTCAGCGAGGTGTTCCTGAAGGACGTGCCGGTGTCCGCCCTGAATCGCGTCGGCGCGGAGAACGACGGCTGGCGTGTCACGAACGTGACGCTGCGCTTCGAGCGCGGCACCGCCTTCGCAAGCGAGATGTATCACCTCCAGGAGATGCTGGCCGACCTCGTGAAGCTCGCCCGTTCCGTCACGCGCCACGACGCGCGCGCCTGGGACGACGCCGCGCTGCGCCGCGAGGTGGGGCATCTACAGGCGGAGCTCGACGCGCTCTGGGCGATGCTCAAGCTTTCCGTCTCCGAGGCGGGCGAGACGGGCGTCCCGGGCCTCGGGGCTTCCGCGATCAAGCTCTTCTACACCGAGGTGTACCAGCACATCGGAGAGCTCGGCATGCGCATCCTCGGCCGCGCGGCTCTGTGCCGCGACGACGTCGCGGGGCTCCCGAGCCGCATGCTCTCCCACCGCGCGATGCAGTCGCTGTCGCTCACCATCGCGGCAGGATCCTCCCAGGTCCAGCGCAACATCATCTCCGAGCGCATCCTGGGCCTTCCGAAGGAGCGATGATGCAAGCGAAGCGCGCAGCGAGCGCAAGCGAAGCGCGCAGCGAGGCGAAGCCGAGCGAAGGCGGGCCCCGGCCGGGCTTGCGAGCGGAGGACTAGTCGGAATGGACTTCCGCTTGACGGAGGATCAGGAGGCGCTGCGCAGCGGCATCCGCGACTTCTGCGATGGCCGCGTCGGCGTGGACCAGTTGCGCGAACTCGAGGGCGAGGCCAGCGTCGACGCAGGGCTCTGGGCCGAGCTCGCCGAGATGGGCGTCTTCTCGCTGCGTCTGCCGGAGTCGAGCGGTGGCGTCGGGCTGGGGATGGCCGATGCCGTCGTCGTGTTCGCCGAGCTCGGGCGACGACTCGTGCCTGGACCGCTGGTGTGGAGCCACCTCGCAGCGGGCGTCGTTGACGGCGCCGGTGCCGGCGAGGCGGTGGTGGGTGGGATCGACGCCACGGGCGGCGGCTCGGGACCCTGGCTCGTCGAGCATTTCGATCGCCTCGACACCCTGCTCGTGCTCCGCGACGACGGCCTCTGGCGCGTCGATCCGAAGCAGCTCGCGGCGAAGTCTGCGGGTCTGCCCCTCGACCCGCATCCGCCGATGCACCTGCTCGAGTCGCTCCCGCGCGGTGAACGCATCGGCGACGGGCAGGCCGCGCTGCAGCTGCGGCTCGAGGGCGCGACGCTCGTGGCCGCGCAGATGCTCGGGATCTCCGAGGCGACGCTCGAGCTCGCCAATGACTACGCGAAACGGCGCGAGCAGTTCGGGCGCGCGATCGGGTCCTTCCAGGCGATCAAGCACATTCTCGCCGACATGTTCGTCCGGCAGCAGGTGGCCCGCGCGGCGGTCTACGCCGCGGGGGCGACGCTCGACGATCCGGTGGTGGGCGACGTCGCGCGCGCGGTGGCGTCGGCGAAGATCGTCGCCGGCGAGGCCGCGCTGAAGAACGCGCGGGCCTGCATCCAGATCCACGGCGGCATGGGCTACACCTGGGAGGTCCCGGCCCACTACTACCTGAAGCGCGCCTGGGTCTGCGAGAACCTCTTCGGCACCCTCGAAGAGCACGCCGACCACCTCGCCGCCGACCTCGGCCGCCGCGTCTAGCCCAGCGCCCCCCTGCTTGACCGCTCCGGGGGTTTTCAATACGCTACGTCTCGTAAAGCGCCGGAGGAATGCGCGATGGGCATCCTGGACGGAAAGGCCGCCGTCGTGACGGGCGGGGGCCGCGGCATCGGGCGCGGACACTGCCTGCACCTGGCCCTGCAGGGCGCCGCGGTGGTCGTGAACGACCGCGACGAGAGCGAGGCCCGCAAGGTGGTCTCGGAGATCTCCGCCCAGGGCGGCAAGGCCGCCGCGAACGGTTCGGACATCAGCACGCGGGCCGGCGCCCGCGAACTCGTGCAGCAGTGCGTCGACGAGTTCGGAGCGATCCACGCGATCGTCAACAACGCCGGAAACGTCCGCGATCGCTCTTTCCTGAAGATGTCCGACGACGAGTTCAGCGACGTGCTGCGCGTTCACGTGCAGGGCAGCTTCATGTGCAGCCAGGAGGCGGCGCTGCGCATGCGCGACCAGAAGAGCGGCGGCTCGATCGTGAACACCGTCTCCGCCGCGCATTTCGGGAACTTCGGCCAGACGAACTACGCCGGCTCGAAGGGAGCGCTCGCGAGCATGACCTATACCTGGGCCGTCGAGCTCGCGCGCACGGGGATCCGCGTGAATGCGATCAGCCCCACCGGAACCACGCGCATGTCGTCGACCTACAAGGGCTCCGACGGCAAGGACATCGAGCTCCCCTTCATCGACCCGACGCGCAACGGGGCCTTCGTGGCCTGGCTCTGCAGCGACGATGCGAACTGGGTGACGGGCCAGATCTTCGGCACCGGCGGCGAGCGCGTGGTGATCCTCGAGCAGCCGCGCTACGGCACCGCGATGTTCAACCCCGAGGGCTGGTCGGTGGACGCGCTCTGCAAGCAGATGAGAGGCGTCTTCGGCACGCGTCTCGAGCCGGTCGGACTCTTCAAGAAGCCCTATCCCTTCTACGACGGCGTGAAGCCGCAGGAGTAGCCGGGCGGTGGCTGGAATCGTCTCCTACGGGGCCTACCTTCCGCGCACGCGGCTTCCCTTCGCGCTGATCGCGGGGCGTTCCGCAAAGGAAGGCGGTCCCGAGCGGACGGTTGCGTGGAACGACGAGGACGCGCTGACGATGGCGGTCGCCGCCAGCGCGAGCTGCCTGCGCGGGCTCGACCGCAGCTCGGTGGACGCGGTGCTCTTTGCGTCCACCACGCATCCATTCCGCGAGAAGCAGGGCGCGGCGCTGCTCGCCCGGGTGCTCGATCTGCCTCGCGAGGTGCGCACCGCCGACTATGCGGGCTCGCTGCGCGCGGGGCTCCAGGCGCTGCGCGGCGCCCTCGACGCCGTCGCGGCCGGCTCCTCGCGCCGTGTGCTGGTCGTGGCGAGCGACTGCCGCCTCGCTGCACCGGGTTCGGGGCTCGAGACGAAGCTCGGCGACGGCGCGGCCGCCTTCCTCGTCGGCGACGTGGACTGCGTGGCGAGCTTCGAGTCGGCCTATGCGGTCGCCGACGAGATCGTCGACGTCTGGCGCGCGGAGGGCGATCGCTTCGTCCACAGCTGGGAGGAGCGCTTCGTCCTCCAGGAGGGCTATGCGCCGCGCGTCGTCGAGGCCGTGCGCGGGCTTCTCGCGCGGCTCGCGCCGGAGGCCGAGAGCGCGCGGCTCGCGCTCTTTGCGCCCGACGCGCGCAGCCACGGCGAGGTCTGCCGCAGCTTGCGCATCCCGGCCGAGCGGGTGCAGGATCCCTTGTTCGGCCGCGTCGGCGATGCGGGCACGGCCTTCGCGCCGCTGCTCCTCGCCGCGTCGCTCGAGACGCTGCGGCCGGGCGAGCGGGTGATCGTCGCGGGCTACGGCGACGGGGCCGAGGCGCTTGCCTTCCAGGCGAGCGCGCAGATCGAGAAGCTCGAGCCGCGACGCGGCGTCTCCTGGCACCTCGCCCGCCGGCGGGCGGTCAAGAGCTACGACCGTTATCTGAAGGCCCGCGGTCTCCAGACCCGCGAGTACGAGGCGCCGCGCGACCAGGGGCTCTCGGCCACCGTCCATCACCGGGAACGGGACGAGGACCTCTCCTTCTGCGGACAGCGCTGCCGCCGCTGCAACGCGGTGCAGTTCCCGATGCAGCGGGTCTGCGAGACCTGCTTCGCGAAGGACGACTTCGAGCGTGTGCGCCTCGCCGACCGCGTCGGGAAGCTCGTGACCTACACCTTCGATTTCTTCTTCCCGACGCCGGATCCGCCCACGATCGTCACGGTGACGGAGGTGGAGGGCGCGCGCGTCCACATCCAGCTGATCAACGTGAGTCCGGAGGACGTGAAGCTCGACATGCCGGTCGAGTTCAGCTTCCGTCGCATCCACGAGTCGGGCGGCCGCCCCAACTACTACTGGAAGGCCGTCCCGCTGGAGGCTGATCGATGAGCGCTGGAGGCCGATCGATGAGCGCTGGAGGTGAGCCATGAGGGAAGGGATTCGCGACAAGGTCGCGATCGTCGGTGTCGGCTGCTGCAAGTTCGGTGAGAACTGGGACCAGTCGCCGTCCGACATGATCGTGGAGGCCGCCTACGAGGCCTACGCCGACGCCGGCATCGACGATCCGCAGGCGCGCATCGACGCGGTCTTCACCGGCTCCGTCTACTCGAACAAGGGGCCGCACGAGGCCAGCGATGCGCTGAAGCTCTGGAAGCCGGTCACGATGGTGACCAACTACTGCGCCACCGGCACCGACGCCTTCCGCTGCGCCGTGATGTCGATCGCCTGCGGCATGTACGACACGGTGCTCGTCGTCGGCTACGACAAACCGAAGGACCGCGGTGTCTCGGGTCCGAGCGTCGTGATGAACCAGGTGCGCGATCTCCCGCAGACGCCCGCGGGCTGGTTCGCGCTCTGCGCCGCGCGCTACTTCGAACGCTTCGGCGCCGGACGCGAGGACCTGGCGCGCATCTCCGTGAAGAACCACCACAACGGGACGCTGGCCCCCAAGTCCTTCCTGAAGCGCGAGATCACCATCGAGGAGGTGCTCTCGGCGCGGATCATCTCGTGGCCCTTCGGGCTCTATGACTGCGCTGCCCAGACCGACGGCGCGGCGGCCGCGATCCTGACGCGCGCCGATCTCGCCCGTTCCTTCCGGGACGATCCGGTGCTGGTGAAGGGGGTCACCGTGTACGCGGGCCCGAACCCGCAGAAGGACCCGACGAACGACTTCCTCAGCTGGAAGCCCACCGTTCACGCGGCGAAGGCGGCCTACGAGCAGGCCGGCATCAGCGATCCCTTCCGGCAGATCGACGTCGCGCAGCTGCACGACTGCTTTTCGCTGACGGAGCTCCTGTCCTACGAGGATCTGGGTTTCTGCGCGAAGGGAGAGGCCAAGCAGCACATCGCGGCCGGTACCTTCGCGCTCGGCGGAGAGCTCCCGGTGAACACCGATGGCGGCCTCAAGAGCTTCGGTCATCCGACCGCGGCGACCGGCGTCCGGATGATCTACGAGAACGTCCTCCAGCTCCAGGGGCGGGCGGGCCCGCGTCAGGTCGAAGGGGTCGAGCTCGCGCTCTCCCACAACATCGGCGGCCACCCGACCTCCTGCGGCATCGCGATCATCGGCATCTAGCCGGAGGGGCTCCCGATGGGCTTCGAGACGATCCTCTACGAGAAGCAGGACGGCGTGGCCACGCTCACGCTGAACCGGCCCGAGCGCCACAACGCCTTCAACATCGCGATGGCGTTCGAGCTCCGGGACGCCTGGGCCGAGGTGATGCGCGACCCCGAGGTCGTCTGCGCGATCGTCACCGGTGCGGGGTCGCGCGCGTTCTGCACCGGCATGGACGTGGCCGACGTGGCCAGCGGGAGCGCCCCCGAGGAGCTGCGGCGCGTCGAGCGGGAGGGGGGCAAGCCCTTCTACCGCTACCTGACCGCGATCCAGAACCGCTGCTGGAAGCCGGTGATCACCGCGGTGAACGGGATGGTCGTGGGCGGCGGCTTCCACTTCATCGCCGACAGCGATCTCATCGTCTGCTCCGAGACCGCGACCTTCTTCGACACGCACGTGAAGGTCGGGCTCGTCGCGGGCTTCGAGCCGGTGGGCCTCGCGCGGCGGATTCCGCTCGAGGCCGTGATGCGCCTGGCGCTGCTCGGAGGCTCCGAGCGGATGAATGCGACGACCGCGCTCTCGCTCGGCCTCGTGGGGGAGGTGCTGCCGCCCGACCGGGTGCTCCCGCGCGCCCGGGAGCTCGCCGGCATGATCGGCCAGCACTCGCCGACGGCGCTGGCCCGCACCAAGCGCGCGATCTGGGAGAGCCTCGACCGCGGCCTCGAGGAAGCGCTCGAACACACCTGGGAGATCCTCGAGAGCCACAACGGCCACCCGGACGTTTCCGAGGGCACCGGCGCCTTCGTCGAGAAGCGGCGGCCGCGCTGGGCGCCCTACGCCGAATGAGCTTCGAAGCGATCCTCTTCTCGGTCGAGGACGGGATCGCCACCGTCACGCTGAACCGGCCGGAGAAGCTCAACGCCTACACCAGCGCGATGGGCGAGGAGATCTGCGCCGCCTTCGACCGCGCGCGCGAAGACGCGGCGGTGCGCGCGGTGATCCTGACCGGGGCCGGGCGCGGCTTCTGCGCGGGTGTCGACCTCGAGCACCTGAAGGCGCACCACGAGGGTCGTGGCCAGGCCACGGGCAACGCGCCGCGCCTCGGCGAGGAGCGCTTCCTGAAGACCTTCCCGCTCGAGCTGCTCGAGTATCCGAAGCCGGTGATCGCCGCGGTGAACGGGCCGGCGATCGGAGTCGGGGTCACGATGATCCTCCCCTGCGACGTGCGCCTCGCCGCCGACACCGCGAAGCTCGGCCTCACCTTCGCGAAGCTCGGAATCCTGCCGGGTCTCGGCAGCACCCACCTGCTCCCGAGGCTCGTCGGCATGGGCCGCGCGCAGGAGCTGGTGCTCTCCGCGCGCGTGATTCTCGCGCCCGAAGCCGCCGCAATCGGCCTCGTGAACCGCGCGGTCCCGGCCGACTCGCTGCTGGCCGAGGCGCGCGCGCTGGCCCTGCAGATGGCCGGGTGCCCGCCGGCCGTTCTCGCCGTCGCGAAGCGAGCCCTGCATTTCGGTGCCGGCGCGACGATGGAGCAGGCGATGCGCAACGAGGAGACGCAGAGCGCCGCCCTGCTTGCCGCGAGACCCCGCTAGCGCAAGCGCGAAGCGCGCGCAGCGAGGCGTAGCCGAGCGAAGTGCGGGTCTCGCTAGGACCGGCCGGGGGCGGCCCAGGCGCAGCCCAGGCCCACGGGGTCCGGCGTGCTCTGGCCGAGCGAGGTGCTGAGCGGGGTGCCGAGTGTGTCGACCAGCGCCGAGAGCGGCAGGTCGAGAGCCACCGCGACGGAGTCCCAGGCGTCGGCGAGCCAGCCGTCGACGCCGAGCGGAACCTCGCGCGCGGCGAGGCTTTCGCTCCCGTAGCTGCCGAGCAGGTCGACGTCGTGCCGCACGCCCGACCAGGGACCGCCGCAGCCGCTCGCCCCGGAGCTGATCGTCCCGCAGCCGGGCAGCAAGGCGAGTCCCGCACAGACTGCCATCCAACGCCGCATCTCACCTCCCGCTCTGCGTATACCGCTCGATGTGTCGAGCTTCTCACGTCCCGCGTGCACGCGTCAACCGAGTGCCGCGTCGAGCAGACGGGCGAGCACGGCGCGGGAATCGAAGTACGCCTCGGCGATCTCTCGCGCGGCGCGGCAGTGCTTCGGGTAGTCGGCGCCGATCGTCTCGAAGGCCAGCGCGGCTTCCTCGAGGCTGCGGAAGCGGAACATGCCGAGGCCATTCGGGAGCGTGGCACTCGAGCCGGTGTCCTGAAGCACGACGGGCTTTCCGCTGGCCAGATAGCAAAGCGTGCGATCGCTGATCCAGGCGTTCTGGAAGGCCATGCACGAGGGCTTCGCGCAGCTGAACTCGCCGCGCGATTGCTGCACGTAGGCGCGGAAGGCCTCCGGGCTCCCCGCCACGTCGCGCGCGTCTCGCACGAGCCAGCCCAGTTTGCGGAGGACCCGAAGGTCGTGAGCGTCGCCCACGTAGTCCGTGGCATCGGCAGGGGCGGGCTTCTCGGGTCGCCACTCCGGCGCTTCCCGCGTGGCGTTCTCCGGCGGGTCGCCCTCACCGATCGCGAGCGCCAGCTCGAGGCTCTCGCGCGTCCGGCGTGGGAGGTCCACGAACGCGAGGAAGGAGGCGCGCTTGTTGTTCTCGTAGCAGACGTCCTTGCCGTCGGTGACCCACTCGCCGCTGCCGCCTCCCCCCCACCAGCTCGACACGGTCGTGAAGGGGCGGGCGCTGGCGTCGAAGCGGACGGGCCACGCCGGGAGCCATACCGGTGGCCGGATCTGCGTCCAGGAGAGGCCGCAGTCGGGAAAGAGCGCGTCCGGCTTGCCGACCGTCTCACCGATCGTGAGGTGGAGATCGTGGCGGGCGACCTGCAGCTGACCGGTGGACATCCACCACTGGAAGAGCCCCGGATCGATATCCACGAGCGCGGTGCGACGGAAGCGCGCCAGTAGCTCCGGGGCCATCGCATAGTGGAAGTTCAAGAGCAGCTCTGCGCGGCGCAGGATCGCGTCGACCTCGACTTCCGGGCGGCCCCAAAAGACCGGGCGCGGGCGGCGGCCCGCCTGGTCGGGGCTCAGCCGGTAGAGGAGCGTCCGGTCCGCGAGCCCGTAGCGGGCCATCCGCGCCTGGAAGGTCGAGCGCAGCGCGGCGTCGCGCTTCTCGTCCCCCGTCGGATCGAAGCGCTCGAGCCAGTAGACCTCGCAGCCGAGCTCGCGCAGGCCGAGCGCGTACTGGAGGTAGACCCAGGCGTGGCCGCCGAACGCAGGCGACCCGACGACGTTGGTCGGCGAGATTACGACGGTCGGCATGGCTCGGGTCTCCGGGCGCTCGGATCGCCGATCCTCGCGCGGAGCTCGCGGTAGCCGATCAGTCGGAAGCCGAGAGTCTCCAGTGTCTGACGCAGGCCCGGATCGCACAGGGTGCGAAGCTCGGCCTCGCGCTCGCCCGCGTAGAGCGACGAGAAGTCGGGATCGAGATGGCCCGGGTGGCAGGCGAGCTCGCTGACGCCGTCGCCGATCTCGTCCCGCAGCATCCGCTGAAGCGACTCGAGGCTCACCTGCTCGAGGTGCGTCTCGCCTCCCCACTGGGCGTAGAAGGACGAGAAGTAGCGGACGCCGGAGTGCTCGCGCAGCGGAAGACCATGGCGGCGGGCGAGCGCCACGAAGAGCGGCGCGAGGAGCGCTCGGCGGTGGACGTTGTGGTGCGAGTCGACGTGCGTCGGCGGCCGGCCGAGGAGCTCCGTGAAGCTCGCGAACTGGCGCTCGAGCTCGTGGCGAGAGGCCTCCGGATCGTCGAGATCGACGACGGGAGCGCCGCCCTCATTGGTGAGGTTCACGTGGATCCCGACGGAGAGCTCCGGGGCGTCCTGCGCCAGCCGCGCCGCCTCTTCGCTGCCCGGCATGTTCACCATCAGGCTCGCACTCGTGAGAATGCCCCGGCGATGCGCGTCGAGGATGCCGCGGTTGATGCCGCGACCCGCGCCGAAATCGTCGCCGTTGACGATCAGCGTCCTCACGGCGCGCCCCGGAGCGCGGACACGGGCTCGCGCGGCACGGCTTGCGCGTCCCGGTCCTGAGCGAGCGCTCGCGACGCGTCGGGCAGCACCGGCCCGAGCGCGCCGAAAGCGGCGTCGACCTGGGCCAGCTCGTCGAGGGGCCAGCCCACGTGGCCGTCGAGTGCGCCGAGCGTGCTCCAGACCGCCGCGTTCGCGAGCCGCGCGCGTTCGGCAGTGTCGAAGAGCGCGTTCCATTCCGCGCGCGAAGGCCAGCGCGGTCTCGTGTTCGAGCTCTCCTCGTAGCACTCCCGGTACCGGGAGAGGAGCGGGTCGCGCGTCTCGGGCGCAAAGCCCATCAGCAAGGCCGAGAGGTCGTAGCTCACCGGGCCGACCCCCGCGTGGTCCCAGTCGATGAGACGCGTTTCGAGGCCGCCAGCGACGGAGCGCACCAGCACGTTGATCGTCCACAGGTCGCCGTGCAGCAGCGTCTCGGGTCCGCCACATTCGGCGAGCAGCTCGGCGTGCGCTCCCTGCTCTGCCCGAAGTGCGTCGATGCGCTCCAGCAGCCGTGCGCAGAGCCCGTGCTGCGGCGGCGTGAGCGTGGTGGTTGCGGCGAGCGCCCGCAGTGCGCGCGTCGCGTCGCGAACCGAGGCCGCGGTGAAGGGGATCCCGAGGTCGCCGCCGAGGCTGCGCACCTCGGCCAGTAGCGGCTGCTCCGCAAAGCGGGCGTGGAGCTCGGCGACGAGCCCGACGGCCGCCTGGGTGGCCTGCGGATCGGCGCTGCGCTCGGCCAGCGTGCAGTCGCCGAGATCCTCGTACGCGAACCACGCGACGCGGCCGGCGCGGTCGGCAGCACTTGCGAGCAGCGGAGGCCCGTGCGCCTCGAGTCCTACACTCGGTAGCCAACGCTCGATCGCATCCCGCTCGCGACGGGCTCGATCCGGAGGGAAGCGCTTCACGATCAGGCTTCGGAGCTGGCCGTCGATCTCGACGCCGATCCGCATCACCCGATCGCGTCGCACGCGCCCGGCCGCGACGAGGCGCCCGCGGACGCTGGAGCCGCCGAGCAGATCCTCGAGCGCGGCGCAGAGCTCCGGCGCACCGTCCGGGGGGGCCCAGGCTTCGAGCGAGGAGCGCAGGCCTTCGATCACGGGCAGGCCTCCGGAGCGATCGCATCGGCGTCGAGAGCCGACATCGCGTCCTCGAGCTCACGTCGATAGACGCGCAGGCGCGCCATCGGTCGCTCGATCCACCGGGTGGAGAGGTCGGGGCTTTCCCAGCCGGTCGCGACGACGAGGCGCAGCAGCCGACCGAAGCGCTGCCAGCAGGTCACCACGTCCGCCGTTGCCTGGGGCCAGGTACTCGCTACGAGCGTTGCGTAGAGCGAGGGCTCCACCGCGATGAGGTCCACCGCGGGCGGGCCGAGCCCGGCCGTCTCCCAGTCGAGGACGAGCAGCTCGTTCCCACTCGAGCCAGCGCGCAGGCGCAGATTTGCCGGGACCAGATCACCGTGCACGAGCGTGCGCGGCATCTGCGCGAAGAGCGCCTCCACCTCGCTCCAGCGCGCGTCGAGACGAGCCAGGTCGTCGGCGAGCCGGCACAGGACCCAACGGTCGGCCGGCGAGAGAGCCGGGTTGCCGAGGTGCTCGCGCAGCGGGTGATGCGCGGCGCGCAGCCGCTCGCGATGGTGGTCTGCCCCTCGCTCGGGGAGCGGCAGCGTGTCCGCGAGCGGGGCCGCGCTCGTGTGCAGGCCGGCCAGCCAGGTGGTGAGCAGCCGTCGGGCTTCGGGCCCCTCGGCCCGCTCGTTTCCCGCGTCCTCGAGGAAGAGCCAGCAGGCGTCGGTGTCCTCGAGTGCACCCTCGAAGCCGAGGCCGCGGAGCGGAAGCTGCGGGAGCGCCTGCTCGTAGACGCAGCGCTCGAGCGCAGCGATCGCAATCGAGGTGCGCTTCGCCACCACGCTCCCGGCCCGGCCGATGCCTTCGAGCCGGTAGACTTGCGAGACCTGCTTGTGCCGCAGGGCCTCGACGCCGACCAGGCCGGCGTCGCAGCGACCGAGCCGCCGCCACGCCCGTGCGGCGGGATGCTCGTGCGGATCGCTCGCTGCGTTTGCTGCCGCGCCAGGCCGCGGACGCGGAGCCGCGCCGCCGCCGCTCCACCCGGACGCGGTCAGAAACTTCTCGAGCCTGTGCCGGTAGCTCGCGAGGCCGTAGAGCGCTTTCTCGACCCAGGGCGTGTCGAGCGCGAGCGTCTCCCAGCCGATCGGAGCGAGGCAGCCGCGCAGCAGCTGTCCCAGCCGCAGCTGCTGCGCGACATCGAGCCGCGGCCAGCGCTCGCACACGGTCCGTGCGTAGGTCTCCGCATCCGCGCGCACGAGGTCGATCCCGGGCGAGCCACGGCCGGCGACCTCCCAGTCGAAGACCCATAGACGCGCCGCGGAGCCATCTCCCTCGACGCGCACATTGCGCGCGGCGAAGTCGCCGTGGACCAGCACGCGCGGGGCGCAGCCACAGATTTCCTCCACGGCGCTCCAGTGCGACTCGACGACGTCGAGCGCGCGCAGGATCGCGTCGAGGAGCTCGCGGTCCGCGTCGCGAAGAACCGGGTTCTCGAAGCACTCCGCGATGCGCCGGCGTCCGCTGCGCAGGTGCTCGAGGTAGTGATCGGGCCCCCGGTCCGGGAGCTCGGGCAGGGTCGCGTGCCCTTCGGTGCCCATGTGGAGGCCCGCCAGCCATGCGGCGGCCGCCTCCCGGTGCGCGGGCGAATCGGCGTCGAAGTCCGCGCCCTCTGCGGCCTCGAGGAAGAGCCACGCGAAGCGCGGGTCGGGATCGGGCGCTCCGCCGAGGCAGCGCAGCACCGGAAGCGCGAGGTCCGCCAGCATTTCCTCGTAGATGCGCCGCTCGACCGCGATGCCCGGCGCGGCACTGCGCTTTGCAATCACGGCGGCGCCACCGCTCTGCACGCCCTCGAGCCGGTAGATGCGCGACAGTCGCTCGCTGAAACACTCCTCCTTCACCACCAGGACGGCCGAGGGTTCGACGCCTCCGAGCCGACGCCACGCGCAGAGCGCCGGGTGCCCCTCCCAATGCTCCGGGTCGAGGGCGTATGCCGCGCGTCTAGCCATTCGCCCGGCCCGATGCCAGCTGGGAGCGGTGCCCCCAGGACTCCCACAGCGCATGCGCCACGTCCGAGTGCATCTCCTCGAGATGTCCGTCCTCGAGGTGCAGCAGCAGGTCGCAGCTCTCGAGGGTCGCGAGGCGGTGGGCGATCATGAAGGTGGTGCGACCCTGCATCAGCTGCTCCATCGCCTGCATGATCACGCCCTCGGTCTGGAGGTCGACGGAGCTGGTGGGCTCGTCGAGGATCAGGATCGGCGCGTCCTTCAGGAACGCGCGCGCGAGCGCGATGCGCTGGCGCTCGCCTCCCGAGAGACGCATGCCGCGCTCTCCGACGCGGGTCGCGTAGCCCTCCGGGAGCGCCGAGATGAACTCGTGCGCATGGGCGGCCTGCGCCGCGCGCTCGATCTCGGTCTCGGTCGCCGCGGGTCGCGCGTAGGCGATGTTCTCGCTCACGCTGGTCGAGAAGAGGATCGGCTCCTGCAGCACCAGCGAGAACTGGTTGCGCAGGTCGGAGATCCGGTAGTCGCGCAGGTCGATGCCGTCGAGAAGGATCGCGCCAGCGACGGGGTCGTAGAAGCGCAGCAGCAGGCGCAGCAGCGTGGTCTTGCCGGCGCCGGTCTTGCCGACGATGCCGACGCGGGTCCCCTGAGGCAACTCGAAGGAGACGTCGCGCAGCACCCGTGGTCCATCTCCGTAGGCGAAGCTCGCAGCCCGCAGCGACAGGGCGCCTCGCGCGCGCTCGATCCTCTTGGCATCCGGTCGCTCGAACACGTCCTGCTCCTCGTCGAGCAGCGCGAAGGCCCGTTCTGCGCTCGCCAGGTGCGACTGGAGGCTCGCGACCCGCCTGCTGATCGTCTTGAGCGGGTCGTAGATCTGCGCCAGGTAGCCCATCAAGAGCAGCAGATTGCCGAGGGTCAGCGTGCCGGCGCGCACGTGCTGCGCTCCGACGTACAGCACCGCCGCGCCTCCGAACGCGGTGGTGAGGCCCAGCACCAGGTCCATCGCCTCCTCGGCGAGTCGCAGGCGCATCCGCGCGACGAGGCCCGCATTCGCCTGGGCGACGAAGCGGGCCTGTTCGCGTTCCTCCTGGGCGAAGCCCTTCACGACGCCGAGAGCGCCCAGTACCTCCTGCACCACGCCGAGGGCCTGGCTCTCGAGGCGCTTGACCTGGCGGGAGCGCTCGCGCAGGCGCTTCCGGTAGCTGCGCGCCACGCCGAAGAGGATCGGCGAGATCGCGAGCGCCACGAGTGCGAGCTGCCAGTCGATCCGGAAGCTCACGTAGAGCATCGAGCTGAAGGTCGCGATGGCCGCGACGAAGGGCGCGAGTCCTTCGATCACGATGTTCGGGATCGACGACGCGTCGTGCTGGATGCGATAGGTCGAGTCCGCGGTGCCGCGCGTGTCGTGGAAGGAGAGGGAGAGGCGCTGCACGTGTCGGAAGAGACGGGCCCGGAAGTCGAGCACCAGCTTCTCGCCGGTCCAGGTCCGGAGAGCCGCGCTGGCGGCTCGCTGAAGCTGGGTGCCGAGCGCGACCGCGAGGATCAGCCCTGCGCACAGCCACAGCACCGCGTCCGACGAGTGCTCGAGAGAATCCGGAACGAACGCGGCGATGAAGCCGGGCAGCGGCTCCGAGCCGAGCACGCTGTCGACCGCGAGCTTGAGCGGCAGCGGGGTCGCGAGCGCGAGCGGGGTCGCGAGCAGACTCAGCGCGAAGATCCCCGCCACGTTGCCCCAGTAGGGGCGGGCCTGCAGCAGCACGCGGCCCAGCAGGCGCCGATCCGTCGGGGGGCTGACGGCGCTCCGCTCAGGCATGCGGCGCCGCGACCCGCCGCGCCGACTCGAGTGCGACGGGCTCCTTGGGGCTCGCCGCCGCCACGCGCTCCCGGATCGATCCGAGCGCCGCCGCGATCTCGGCCTGTGCGGAACCGCATTCTCGCAGCGTCGTGGCGAGCAGCCCGAGCGTCACCGCACTCAAGACTTCACCGGCCAGCCACGCCTCGTCGAAGAGCGCCGCGGCGGCCAGCGCGGCGAGGAAGAGCAGCAAGGGGGCGCGTCGGACGGCGGGCCAGACGCGGAAGCGCAGGTACTGCCGGCCGCCTCCGTGCTCCTCCACCGCCATCAGTGCGCGCGCGCGCCCGAAGGGGCCGCCGATCACCGAGAGGTCCCAACGGTCGAAGTCCCCCCCCTGGCGCACGAGAGCCGGTGTGCGGCGCAGCGCCTGCTCGAGCTCGCCGAGCCATTGCTCCGCGGAACGCCAGCGCTCGCTCCATACCGAGATCCGTTGCGGTCGCGGAAAGGTCCAGCCGGAGAGCATGCGCAGCCGCCACGGATCGAGGCCGTGGCGCAGGCGCCCCCACAGGCGCGCGGCAGGCTGGACGAGGTGGAGCCAGGCCACGATGCCGCGCAGGCGCAGCAGCTCGGCGCGCGAGCGGCCCTCGCGGCGAAGCTTCGCACTGGCGGCGCTGCGCAGCGCCTGGAGCAGCACCGCGGCGGCGGCGACCAGCGCGAGGGGCAGTGCGAGCTGCAGCGGTCCCCACGAGGGAGAGAGCGCCGCGAGCCCCGCGAGGAAGGCCACGAGCAGGTACCACTCCGGGAGCAGCGTCAGCGAGAGGAGCCTTCCGCTCGTCGGCTGGTAGAGCGACTGGAAGGGCGCGCTGCCCCAGGTGCCCTGGTAGACGCGGCCGGCGCCGAGCAGCAGCGGCAGCGTGAGACCGCGTCCGTAGATGCGACCACTCCAGGGAATGTGAGCGGCGCTGTTGTACTTCTGCGGCCACTTGCGTGCGAGCAGCGCCTCCGCCTTGCCGTAGCCCACCTGTTGCTTCCAGTAGCGCCGGAGCGAGCCGCGGCGGTGGTGCCAGACGACGGCCGAGGGGTGGAAGCCGAGCCGTCCGCCCGCCTCCTGGAGCCTCCAGCACAGATCCACGTCGTCTCCGGCGGCGCGAAACTGCGGATCGCATCCCCCGACGCGCTCGAGCCAGCTCTTCTGGAAGGCCATGTTGCAGCCGGGGATGTGCTCCGCCTCCCGGTCCGTGAGCAGCACGTGGCAGGGACCGCCCGGCGCGTTCGCAACGCACTCGGCTGTCGGGCCATCCTCGGGCGGGAGCAGGTTGGGGCCTCCGACGCCGCAGTACCCGCCCTGGCGGAAGCCGTGCACGAGATGGGTGAGCCAGTCGGGCTCGGGGTAGGCGTCGTCGTCGATGTACGCGACGATCTCCCCGCTCGCGGCCCGCAGCCCCACGTTGCGCGCGGCGGAGAGACCCTGGTTGGGCGTGGACACGACCTGCGCGCCGTAGCTTCGGGCGATCTCTGCGGTCGCGTCGGTGGAGCCGTCGTCGACGACGATGACCTCGAAGTCGGGATAGTCGAGCCGCGCGAGGCCCTCGAGCGTGTCGCGGAGGGTCGGCTCGCCGTTGTAGCTGCAGCAGACCACCGAGACGCGGGGCGCATCGTCGGGAGCGGGCAGCACCGTCCTTGCGCCATAGATGCGGGCCAGCGCGTGCAGGGCCGGCTTCGAACGGCGCTCGCGGTTCGTGATGCCGAAGGCCCAGTCGCGGATCTCCTCGCCTCCGCGGAACCACTCGTCCGTCCATCCGAAGACGAAGGCCCCCGCGCAGCCAGAGTCGAAGGACTCGCGCACCAGCCAGTCCACGACCTCCGCCTGGCCTTTCTCGCCGTGGCGCAGCGAGTCGACTCCGAGCTCGGCCATCACGAGCGGCCGCTCGTCGGCGAGGTTGTGCAGGCGGGCCAGATAGGCCGAGAAGCGCTCGCGCGTCTCGAGGTAGACGTTGAAGGCGTGGAAATCGACGAAGGGAAGCTCGAGGTACTCGGTGGTCGGGTAGCTCACGTAGGTGACGAGCGTGTCGGGGCTCTCCTCCCGACAGATCTCCGCGAGCCGGCGCAGCCAGTCCTCGATGCGCCGCCTCCCGTACCAGCGGACGATCGAGGCGGGAACCTCGTTGCCGATCGCGTGCGCGAGGAGCGCCGGGTGGCCAGCCGTGGCGCGCAGCGAGAGGCGGATCGCCTCGGCCCGCGCCTTCACCTCGGCGCGGCTCTCGAGGAAGGCCACGTGCTGCTCCCAGCACAGCCCCGCGAGCACGCGCAGCCCCTCGGCCTGTGCCTGATCGAGCAGCCATCGCGGCGGCGGGGTGTAGACGCGGACCGCGTTCACACCGTGGTGGGCCATGGCCGCGAAGTCGCGGATCACCTGCTCGGGCTCGGGGAAGGGATCGCCGGCGCCATTCGGGCGAAAGGCCCCGTAGGTAACCCCGCGCAGCGAGAGCGGATGCTCGCCGACGCGGAAGCCGCGGCCTCGGACTCGTACCGGCTCCCATGGCAGCGACGCTCGCTCGACGTGATTTCCCGTCCGGTCTCGGTGGACTAGCTTGAAGCGGCGCCGGAACCCGCGAGCGGCGGTTGCACCTCTCGTATCCTCGGGGTCGCGTCCGCGCGGCATTCCACCTCCAGGTCCTGCTCTGCGTGCAACCCGAAGCAAAGGAAGTGCTGCGGTCGCGCCGGTCCTACGTATGGTGGTTTTTGCACCCGCCGTGTGACATCCATGCGAGCTGATTTCGAGAGATTGTTTTGTTTGAGATCTAGACGCGACTACTCGAAGCGCAGCGCGCCGATCGGATCCATCCGTGCCGCGCGCCGGGCGGGATAGATCCCGAAGAGAATGCCGACGAGCGCGGAAACGCCGAAGGCGCCGGCGGTGGCGAGCGGGGACAGGGCCGTCTCCCAGCCGGCGAAGAGGTTGATGCCCCGCGCCATCGCGAAGCCCACCGCGATGCCGACGAGTCCCCCGGACGCGCTGATCAGGACCGTCTCGATCAGGAACTGCGCCAGGATCGCGCTGCGCGGCGCGCCGACGGCTCGCCGGATCCCGATCTCGCGCGTCCGCTCGCTCACCGAGGTCAGCATCACGTTCATGATCCCGATGCCGCCCACCAGCAGCGAGATCGCGGCGATCGATCCCATCACGATGTTGAACACCCGCTGCGTGCTCTGGGCCTGCGCCAGGAGCTCGGCGGGAACCACCACCTCGAAGTCGTTCGCGTCGTGGTGTGCCCTGCGGAGCAGCCGGCTCGCGATCGCCGCTACGGGTGCTACGCGGTCCGCGAGCTCCACCTGGATCGCCATCTCGTCGATCGCGCCCTCGGCTCGTGCGAGCGGGAAGCGGGCGGCGGCCGTCGTGATCGGGACGTAGAGGTCGCGGTTGATGTCGCGCACGCGGATCACGCTGGCGCGTCCCTCGCGCACCTGCTTGGGCTCCATCACGCCCACCACGGTGTAGGAGTCGTCCCCGATCCGGATGCGCCGCCCCATCGGATTCTGGATGCCGAAGAGCTCCTGCGCGACGCCCGCACCGATCACCGCCACGCGCTTCGCGTTGGCCACGTCGAGATCCGAAAGGAAGCGCCCCTGGGCGGCGTGGAAGTCCGTCACGCGGGCGTAGTCCGCGTTCGTTGCGACCACGCGCGCCGCGCCCTCTCGCCCGAGCAACAGCACGGGCGCATCGACGAAGCGCACCGGTGCGGTTCCCGCGAGGCCCGGAAGGCTCCCCCGGATCAGCTCCGCATCTGCGAGCGTGAGCCCCTGCGAGCCCTTCTTCTCCGCCGCTTCGCGCGCCTTGCCGGAAAGGGACAGCTGATTGACGCGGATGTTGTTGGTGCCGAGCAGCCGGATCTGCTCCACCGCCTCCCGCTGCGCGCCACCGGCGATCGCGAGCATCGCGACGACCGCGGCCACGCCGAAGATCACACCGAGCATCGTGAGCGCCGAGCGCAGCTTGTGCGCCTGGATGCTGCGCAGGCCGACCCGGGCGTTCTCGAGCTGCTCGCCGCTCCAGAAGCTCATCGGCGCCCCGCCGCCTCGAGCGCATCCGCGAGCTCCTCGAGATCGCTGCCGCGCAGCTCCCGTTGGATCTGGCCGTCCTGCATCTGGATCACGCGCTGCGCGCGCCGCGCCTTGGTGACGTCGTGCGTCACCACCACGACCGTGACGCCCTCGGCGTGGAGCCCCTCGAGAATGCCGGTGATCTCCTCTCCGGTGCGGCGATCGAGGTTCCCGGTGGGCTCGTCCGCCAGCAGCAGGTCCGGGCGCGTGACGAGTGCGCGCGCGATCGCGACGCGCTGGCACTCGCCGCCGGAGAGCTCGTTCGGGCGGTGACCGAGCCGGGCGCCGAGCCCCACGCGTCCGAGCACCTCCCGCGCGAGCTCGCCGCGTTGCTCCCGGTCGACGCCGGCGTAGACGAGGGGCACCTCGACGTTCTCCTGGACGGAGAGCTGCGGGATCAAGAAGAAGGACTGGAACACGAAGCCCATCTTCCGGTTGCGCAGGCGCGAGAGATCCTCGTCCGGCAGTTCCTCGACCCAGGTGCCGTCGATCCGGCAGCGGCCGGAGCTCGGGCGGTCGAGGCAGCCCGCGATGTGCATCAGGGTCGACTTGCCCGAGCCCGAGGGCCCCATCACGGCGACGTAATCGCCCCGCTCGATCGACAGGCTCACGCCGCGCAACGCGTGAAGCTCCGTGCGACCCATCGGGTAGGTCCTGTGCACGTCCTCGAGCCGGATCAACGCGTCCACGGCATGCCTCAGCTCGCCTGGGGAAGACCCAGCAGGAGCTCGTCGCCGGCCTCCACGCCGGACTTCACGATGGCCAGCCGGTCCGTGCTGCCGCCGAGCTCGACCGGGCGCTTCACGGCGCGGCCGCCCTGCTTCAGGTAGACGACCGCCTGCTCGTGCTCGTCCAGGAAGACGGCGGCCACCGGCACGTAGAGGACGCCCGGGTTCTCGCTCACGAGGATCTCGACGGTGGTGCTGAGGCCAGGCCGGAGCCGCTCGTCCTGGTCGCTGACCGCGATCGTGACGTCGAAGACTTTCACCCCGATCGGCTGCCCGCTCACCTTGCTGATCTTCTGCCGCGCGAGCGACGAGATCGTGACGACCTCGCCGCGGAAGACCGCGTCGGCGTAGGCGTCGAGGCGCAGCGCGACCGGGCTTCCGACGCGCACCTTGGCGAGGTCGAACTCGCTGATCTCCGCATCCACGCGCATGCTCGAAGGGTCCGGGAGGTACATCAGCTCCATGCCCTCGAAGGGCGTCACCCCCACGCTGAGCTTGCGCCGGCTCGCCGCGTCTCCGACCGCGGCATACACGACCACACCGTCGCGAGGCGCATGGACGTTGCCCTCCGAGAGCTTGCGGTCCTGCTGTCCCACGTCGCTCTCGGCCCGCTGCACGTTTGCGCGTGCCGCCTGCACCCCTGCCTCGAAGGAGCGGGTGGACGCCTGCATCTCCTGGTGGCCGAGGCGCGCGCTGTCGAGCTCGCTGCGGTTCACGTAGCCCTTCTCGGCCAGCTCGGGAAGCGACGCATACTCGAGGCGCGCCTTCTCCTGGGCGACCTTCTGCGCCTCGAGCTGGCCGAGCGCCTTGGAGAGATCCGCGCGGGCGACAGCCAGGGCGGACTCCGCGGTCCCCTTCGCGATCTCGTACTTCTGCGACTCGAAGCGGATCAGCAGATCCCCTTCCTTCACGCGCGTGCCCTCGGGCACGAGCCAGATGATCTGCTTGTCGTTGGTCGCGCTCACCGTGGACTGCTGCTCCGAACGCAGCTCTCCGGACTCGACGATCGTGATCCGCACGTCGCCGCGCTGCACGAGCACCGTCGGGATGCGCGCGAGGTCGGAATCCGATCCGAGCGTGGCCGCGAGTGCGAAGACCAGCGCCAGCGCGGCGAGGCCCGCGAGCCCGGCGAAGCGGGGCCGCCCGCGCAGCCCCGTTGCAATGCCATGGAGCCTCGTCCCCGCTGCGATCTGCACTGCGATCCTCCCTGCGACCGGCGCTAGAGCGGTCCGGCGATCCGGGCCTCGAGGCGGGCCAGGCCATTGGTGTAGTCGACCACGGCGGCGAGCAGGTCGCTCTCCGCGTCGACGAGATCCTGCTGGGCGTCGGTCACGTCGAGGTTGTCGGCGATCCCGCGCTGATAGCGCACCTGCGCGATGTCGAGCTTGGAGCGGGCCTGCTCCACCTTGTCCGTCTGGGCCTCGAGCTCCGCGAGGTTTTCGCGCAGGCTCACCTCCTCGGTGCGCACCTCGAGCTCGATCAGGCGTCGCTGGTTCTCGAGCTCGCGGCCGATGCGGGCGTACTGGAGTGCCAGCGCGCTCCTCCGCTCCCGCGCGGCCACGTTGCCGAAGGGGATCTCGAACTCCACGCCCGCGAGCCAGCTCTGGCTGTCGAAGCCCCAGGCCCCGCGCGACGAGGTGTCGAAGTCGTGGCGGCGGAAGACGCCGATCAGGTCGAGCTTCGGCAGCACGCCGTTTCCGGCCACTTGCACCGCGAGCGCGCTCTGGTCCATCCGGTAGAGGATCTCCTGGATCTCGGGGCGCCTGGCCTGTGCCTGCTCGATCCACTGCTCGAGCCTCGGCGAGATGGGTTCGAAGGGCACCGTCGAGTCGGCGGGCTTCAGGTACTCGCCGATCGCGAGCCCGAGCACGTCGCGCAGCGCGAGCTGCGCGAAGTCGAGCTCCGCGCGCCGCGCGGCGAGGTCCGAGAGGTCGTCGGAGAGCTGGATCTCGGCCGATACGATGTCGCGCTGGCTGGCGCGCCCCGCGCGAAAGAGCGCCTTCGAGGCTTCGATCAACTCCCGGCTGCGCGCAATCGCCCGCTCGCTTACCTGGATCAGGCGTTCGGCCAGGATCGTGTTGTAGTAGGCCTGCTTGGCCTCCGCGATCACCCGCAGGATCTCGGCGCGCAGCCGCGACTCCAGCACCCCGACGCTGTACTCGGCGTCGCGGATCGGGGCCGTCGCCACGTAGATGCGCCCGCCGCGCATCAGCGGCTGACGCAGCGAGATCTGGGCGCCGCCTTCGTAGGCGTCGTCGTTCGAGAAGTCGTCGCCGGACTCGCGGAGCAGGTTGACGCCGACGCTGACCTGGGCGCCGGTGGGAAGCTCCTGGCGCACGAAGGCATTCGAGAGCTGGGTCTCCTCGTCGAAGCTGCCCGGTTTCTTGAAGGCGGGCGCGTTCGTCGGGAACTCGAGCGGGTTCTCGATCCTGGCATCGGTCGCGACGAAGTCGAAGCCCGGCGTCGGGTGGAAGAAGGCGCGTCGGGCAGGCACCTCGCGCTCGACGATGTCTCGATCGAGCGCGGAGATCTGGAGGCGCAGGTTGTGCTCGAGGGCGATCCGCATCGCCTCTTCGATGTCGAGCACGCGGATCGGCTGGCCCGTCTGGGACGGAGCGGCGAGGTCTCCCCGGGTGCTATCGATCGCCTGGCGCAGCGCCTGGGTGTCGATCTCGGACGCGCTGCCGATGCGCAGCTCTGTCGCAGCTAGCGCAGGCATCTCGGCGCCGGCCATTGCGAGCGCCAGGATCATTGCCGTCGAGAACTGCCTCCGCCCACTGGCGAAGCTCTGCTTCACGGGTCACCCCCGTGGGTGAGTACCCGTGGACGCCCACTGGTGGCACGCGATCCGCCCGGAATCCATCTCCGGGCCGCGAACGCAGGTGCGTTAGGCGTGCCCCCGCTGTGCGCGGCCGAGCCAGCCTTCCACGTCCACGTCGCGCGCGCTGGAGGCCGTCCGGACGCCCGGCTCCGCGGGGGGCACTATCGCCGCGAGCCCGGCGCTCGCTCCGCTGGCGGGAGCACAGGGCTCCGCCGCTTCGGCAGGCGCCGCGGCGGGGGCCACGATGCGCAGCACCTCTTCGGCGACGAGGCGCATCTGGCGATGCACGATCGACGTCGGCGCGCCGTGCAGGATGCTCTGGACGAGGTGCGCCGGATTGGTGTGCAGCGATTCCACCTTGGGGCTGCTCGACAGGAAAGTCTCGAAGAGCGGGTAGCCGAGGCTCCGGATCTCCGAGAGCAGCAGCGACATCACGCCGCGGGTCTCGCCTTTTGCGTAGCGGATGCGCAGGTCGATCAGCGAGAGCAGGATGCGGGCGGTCTCCTGCGGTCGCTTCCACTCGGCGAGCAGCGCGAAGACCTTGCGCGCCTCGCCCAGGGAGAGCTGGTCGCGCGCCAGCAGCAGCGCGAGATCGCTCGCCCAGAGCGCATTCTGGGTGAGGATCTCGAGGTCGCTCTTGGTGTCGACGATGACGACCCCCCGCCAGCGCGACCCTGCGAGAATGCCGTCGAGGTGTCCGGGATCCGAGATCTCGCGCTTCAGCTCACCGGTCCGCGCGCTCGTCGGGACGTAGTGCACGCCGTACTGACCGAGCCGGATGGCGGGCGAGAGCGACCCGCTGCGCAGCGCCTCGAAGATCGTCGGCTGCCCGGCGCGAGGCTCGATCTCGAACATGCGATCGATGGCCGGTTGATCGTCGAGCCCGAGCAGCAGGATCGGCAGGTTCTCGCGCATCGCGCGCAGGTAGACGGCGAGGTTGGTCGCGACCGTGGTCTTCCCGACGCCGCCCTTGTTGCTCACCACCGAGATCACGCGAAAGGGACGGCCCTCGCGGCGGCTCGCGTCGTTGGCTTGCGACGGAAGGCCGTGGTGCGGGTGCAGCCGCGACTCGTCGGCTCGGCGAACGGCGTCGAAGAAACGGCTCACGGGTCTCCTCCCGCGGGGTCTGGGGCGTGGTTCCGCAGGCGCGGCCGCGGCGTCCGTGGGGGGTGCGCCGGTGCGTTCATCCTAACACGGATCGGTGGACCCGAGGTCTGCCGGACATCGACGCCGCCACCGCCCGTCCCGGGCGGTCGGGGCTTGCGTGTGGCGAGAGGCCCGCGTCACTGCGAGCTGCGCTGCTCCGCGGAAGCAGCGTGGCCGAGCATGCCACCCTCGCGATATTCGCGGATCCGATACTGGATCTTGCGGGTCGAGATCCCGAGCATCGCGGCCGCGCGCGAGGTCGAGCCACCGACGACCTCCAGCGTTCGCAGGATCGCCACCCGCTCGATCTCGGCGAGTGTGGAGCCGGGAATCAGCGGGGTTGCGACCCCCGGGGGCTTTTCGCCGAGCGACGGCTCGAGGTGCGCCGGTTGGATCCACCGCTCCTTCGCCCTCAGCACGGCCCCTTCGATCGCATTCTCGAGCTCGCGCACGTTGCCCGGCCACGGGTACGCGAGGAGCATGTCGAGCGCCTCGGGCGTGAAGCCGTCGACCGGTCGCCCGTGTTGCTCGGCGAGCTGCGCGAGCAGCATCCCGGCGATCAGGCGGATGTCGGAGCGCCGCCCGCGCAGCGCAGGCAACTCGATGTGGACGATGCCGAGCCGGTAGAAGAGGTCCTCGCGGAAGCGCCCAGCCGCCACCTCCTCGCGCAGGTTGCGGCGGGTCGCGGCGATCACGCGCACGTCGGGGTGGAGCGTCTCGCTGCCCCCGATGCGTTCGAAGCCGCGCTCCTGAAGGAAGCGCAGCAACTTGACCTGGGTGCCGCGAGGGATCTCGGAGATCTCGTCGAGGAAGAGCGTTCCGCCAGCGGCCTTCTCGAGGCGACCCTCGCGGCGTGCCAGCGCACCGGGAAAGGCGCCCGGCTCGTGGCCGAAGAGCTCGGACTCGAGCATCGGCTCCGCGAGCGACGCGCAATGGAGGCGGACGAAGGGCCGGCGCGCGCGGGGGCCGTGAGCGTGGATCGCCGTGGCCGCGAGCTCCTTGCCGGTTCCGGTCTCGCCGGAGAGCAGCACCGTGGCCGCTGTCGGAGCGACCTGCGCGATCGTCCGTCGCAGACGCTCGATGCACGGGTCCGCGCCGATCAACGCTCCTATCCCGGCCCCTCTGCTGACCAGCTTGCCGCCGCAGTTCATCGAATGCCTCACTCAGGTTGTAGCCGTTTAGACCCAGTCGGTTTTAGCGCGAATTGGGTCCAAAAGGCAACGAAATTTGCGCGATGGCGCGAAAATCTGGCGGATCGTGTGGGGTCTGCGGAAAGCCCTGCGCCCAATGCGCAAAAGCTGCCGCAAAGGTCGGATCCGATCTCGCGTTGGGTCGGGCGCCGCGGGCTGCGGGCCGGGTGCGGGCCCTGCTAGCGCTTCACGATCACCGACGAGCCGTGGCCGAAAAGGCCCTGGTTCGCGGTGACGCCGAGCTTGGCTCCCGCGACCTGGCGTTCACCGGCCTCGCCGCGGACCTGCCAGGTGAGCTCGCAGACCTGGGCGATCGCCTGCGCGGGGACGGCCTCCCCGAAGCAGGCGAGTCCGCCGCTCACGTTCACCGGCACGCGGCCCCCGAGCGTCGTGTCGCCGTCGCGGAGCAGGCGCT
Organism: uncultured Spirochaetales bacterium; assembly: GCA_964413375.1. GTDB lineage: Bacteria > Myxococcota_A > UBA9160 > UBA9160 > SMWR01 > CAZUYC01. Next base: position 39,600 of record CAYPSI010000365.1, read on the forward strand.
CGGCTTCTCCAGGCTTGCAGAGCCCGATGTTCTCGTACCAGTCGCGCTCGAGCGCGGAGGAGAGATCGTAGACCTCGGCGAGGTCGACGTCCGCGGGATCGACGCCCGCCTGGTCGTAGGCGCCCTTCGCGATCGAGTCGCGGAACGAGACGTCGGGCGGGCTCACGACGGCCGCGGAGTCGGTTGCGAAGTTCGGCATTTCGATCCACGTATTCGGGTAGCGCGGGGTCACCGTCGATACCCCGGCGATCGCGACCGGGCGGGTCGTCTGTCGCCGCGCGAACTCCATGCTCGAGAGCACGAGGGCCGCGCCCCCGTCGCTCGTCGCGCAGACCATCAGCAGGCGAAGCGGGTCGGAGACGACCGCCGACTCGAGCACCTCCTCGATCGTGAAGGTCTTCTTGTAGCGCGCGTTCGGGTTCGTGTAGCCGTGCCGGCTGTTCTTCACCTTGATCTTCGCGAAGTCGAGCTCGGTGGCCCCGTACAGCTCCATCCTGCGGCGCGCGTAGAGACCGAAGTAGATCGGATTGGTGGCGCCGAGGAGCCGGAAGCGCAGCCAGTCCGGGTCGTCGGGGCGCTCGCCTCCGGTCGGCCCGAAGAAGCCCTTCGGGGCCGCATCCGCCCCGACCACGAGCGCGACGTCGCAGAGCCCGGCGAGGATTCGCGCGCGCGCGACGTCGATCGCCTGGGCGCCCGACGCGCAGGCACCGTAGGAGCTCGCGACCTGCGCGCCAGAGAAGCCGAGGGCCTGCGCGAAGGTCGCGCCCGCGACGAACCCGGGATAACCGTTGCGGATCGTGTCGGCTCCGGCGACGAACTGCACGTCCTTCCACTCGATTCCGGCGTCGCGCAAGGCCGCCCGAGCCGCCACCACGCCATACTCGACGAAGTTGCGCCCCCACTTGCCCCAGGGGTGCATCCCGACGCCCAGGATCGCGACATCCTTGGCCACGCGAATCCTCCAGTTCTTGTTGATGCAACCGCCTGTGGTGGCGACCGGCACCAGTTCTTGTCGATGCAACCGCCTGGGGTGGCGACCGGCACCAGTTCTAGCCGATGCAACCACCTGTGGTGGCGACCGGGCCCTCAGGCGGCGACCGGTTTCCACTTCCAGACGATGTAGTCGTTCGCTTGGTCGGAGTAGAGCGTCTCGAGCACGAGCTCCATCTCCATGCCGGCCCGGAGACTGCTGGTCCCTACGCCGCTCACGACTTGCCCGAGCACGACCATGCGCTCTGCGTCGAGCTCGACGGCGGCGATGGCATAGGGCTCGAAGGGATCCGCCGACATGTACGGGGCCGGCGGCTTGTAATGATTGTCGGTGAAGGACCAGAGCTTGCCGCGCCGCGAGAGCTCGACGACCTCGAACTCGCCCCCGTCGCAGGCGGGGTTGCGGCAGAACGCGCTCTCCTTCGGGAAGATGGTCGTTCCGCAGCGCGTGCAGCGCGACCCGAGCAGGCAGGGGGCCTTCCCGTCGATTCCGTCCATTCGGAACCAGCCGTCGATCGCCGGAACCCGCGTTCTCTGCGCCTCAGGAGCCATCCCGCCGTCGCCTCCGCGCGTGGAGTCGCACGAGGTTCTAGCACGCGGTCGACTCGATTCCCACGACGGAGAAGTGGCTTTCGAGCGGGCTCCTTCAACCGGCCGCGCGGCGCGGCTGGCCGCCGGGGGCCGCCAGCTCCTCGGCGCGCAGCCGCGCGATCTCCCGGGAGACGACCCGCCGCCAGCGCGGATTCCTCTCCTGTCGGAGTGCGAGCTTCAGGATCGGGAGCGCCTCGCGCGGGCTCCCGCGCTGCACCTCGAAGGCCCCGAGTGCGTGCAGGAAGACCGGATCGGAGGGGCGGCTCTCGAGCGCCTTTCGCAGACGCGCTCCATCTCCCGCAGAGAAGCGGCGGGCGACGGCCGAGAGTCGCGTCAGCTGGAGGATCGCCTTCCGGCTGCGGTGAGCGCGCACGGCGCGCACCGCGACCTCGATGGCCTCGTCGATGCGGTCGAGACCGGACAGGGCCTCCGAGAGCCGGAGCAAGAGCCGACCGTTGCTCGCGTCACGCTCGAGCCCCTCGCGGGCGACGCGCTCCGCGTCGGCGAAGCGCTCCGCGACCAGAAGAGCCGTGCAGAGGTCCAGGCGGGCCTGGATGTCCTCTGGATCGCGGGCGAGGCATTGCTCCAGCCACTCGAAGGTGAGCGGCCCCGAGCTGCGCAGGATCGCCACGCGAGCGCTTCCCTGGCTCGCAGCCGGTGCGCTGCTGGAGGGCTCGACGCGGCGGGGCGCTGCGCTGCGGGCCACGGAGGCCTCCGGCGCCGGGCGAGGGATCGATCGGGTCGGAGCCGCTGCTGCGAGTCGAGGCAGCGCCGGGCGCGGCGGGGTGACGCGCGCGGGTGTGGGGCGGACGTTGGCGGGAGCCGCGATCGGTCGCGGCTCGATGATCCCCTCGACCGTGTGCGCCGCGGCCTCGAGTGCGGAGGCCCCGGTGGGCTGCTCGAGCCGCGCTCGCGAGCGCAGCGCCGCGGCGCGGCGCCGCGTCTCGCTGCGCTCCGACGCGGCGCGCAGCATCAGCGCGCGCGCGGCCGCCTCCCGAACGGCCTCCGACCGAAGCCCTGCCGCTTGCGCGGCAACCTCCGGCGGAAGCGGGGCGGGCGCGGACAGAGGCTCGCCCACGCGTTTCTCGGCAGCGGCAGGCGGGGTCGCGCGCCGCAGCGGCCGGGCCGCGAGCGCCGCTTCGAAGATCTGCGGTGCGCGTGCCCGCTGCTCGACTGCGATCGCGGAGCTCTGGCACTCTTGCCGGCGCCGCTTGCGGAAGAAGAGCACGAGCGGGATGCACAGCAGCATCGCTCCTGCGCCCGTGAACACGATCATGCGCTGGCGAGGCGGGGACGCGAGCATGCGGACGAGCCCGGAGAGTCCGGCGGCCGCGACGTGGCGCGGCCCGGACCCCGGAGCGAGCGGTCCGAAGGGCGCATGCCACGCGGCAGCGGCGGCTGCGGCGCCTACTGCGACCAGACCGACGGCGATCGCCACGCGGCGCGCGCGCGGGCTTCGATCGGGTCCGCGGGAACGGGCGCTGCGAGTGGAGGAAACGAGACGAGGCTTCAACGGTCGCTCCGGCGCGCCGGCCGCGAGGCGGACGTCGCGCGAACGTTGGATCCCTTCCCGGATCGAAGTGTAAGTGGACTCCAGCCTCGATCAGGTGTTAAGCCCGCCCACCCGACCTCTCTGGCGATTCTCTCGCGACCGAAGCTCCCACGGGCGGATGGAGCCGCAGCTGCGCGCTGCCGAAGCGGACGTTCCGGGGTTTCAGGAGGGCGGCGCGCCGGCCGGCGGGGCCTCGCCGCAGCCGAGGCCGGTGGCCTCGAGAATCCGCTGCCAGCCGATCCCGACGGTCCTGGTGTCGTCGTCGATCGCCGCGAAGAGGCCCTGGGGAAAGCCCGGAAGCGCCCGCTGCGTCGAGCCGATGCCGTCGGTGTTGGACACGCCCTCCAGCACCACTGCGCCGAGGTGCCGCCAGCTGCGCCGGTCGAAGAACTCGAACTCCGTTCGGTCGCTGCGCTGGTCGACCACGACGAGAAAGCCCCGACCGTCGTCGCCCGACGCGTCGCTCTCGCAGCGGTAGAGGACGATCCCCTCGGCGTCCGCGTCGAAGACGCCCAGGCCGAAGCGGTTCTCGCCGAGCCGAGGGCGCGGCGCGCCGGTGGGGTCGTAGGCGGTGACGCCGCTGCGACCGTTCTCGTCGGGGATGAAGATCGTCTGGTCGCGTTCGTCGGCTGCCATCGTCTCGAGCCCGGCGGAGGGCTCGAAGCGCCCCACAGCGGCGCCGCTCGCGGCATCGAGGATGCCGACCCTGTCGTCGGCCGAGACGTAGAGCCAGCGCGCGCCGTCGGGCCGGCGCAGTAGCGCCAGGTTCGGCTCGGAGCCGAGGTCGCCGAGCCCCGGCTCGAGCTCGCGCACGAAGGTCTGCTGCGGCAGCGTAAAGACGGCGACCGTCGACTCGGGATGCGAGACGGCCAGGTAGAGCAGGTCCGTCTGCTGGTCGACGGCGATCCCGTTCACCTGCGCGTCGCTGCCGAAGCTCGGGTGGGTGAGGGGGGTGAGTTCGTGCCCTGCGAAGGGGAAGCGCCAGACCTCGACGCGCTGGTTTTCCTTCGCGCTCACGAAGAGCAGCGTGTCGCGTGCGTCGGGCGCCTCCCAGAACGCGATCGAGTCGACGTTGCTGCCGGCGCCATCGAGTGCGAAATCCGGCGCGAGCGTCACGGTGCCGAAACCCTCGCTCGCGCTGCAGGCCGCGAGTGCCCACGCGGCGAGGGCCGCAGTCGCGCAAATGCGGGCGCGCCCGCCGGCGACGACTTGAGCGGCCTGCCGCCGCCCGCGCGCCGCCCGCGGGCGCGCCCGCTTCCGCATGGCCGACCCTCCCCGGATGGCGCGGCCCGAGGCCGCGAGAGCCGGCCTCCCCTGGCCGGCCCTTGCTCCGGTGGATCGGCGTCGTACGCAGGCGTGCGCGTGAGGCCCCTCACCGCCGCTCGATCGGGATAGAATGGGGGCCACGAGGAGGAGACTAGCCAGACATGAAGTTCACGCTCAGCGTCTCGATGTGCCCGGCCGGACAGATGCTTCCCGTCGCCGTCGCCGCCGACTCACGCGGCTGGTTCGGGGTCACGCTCGGAGAGTCCGTCTTCTTTCCCGAGCAGGTCGACGCGAAGTATCCCTACACGCCCGACGGCAGCCGCTTCTGGAGCCCCGATACGCCCTTCGTCGATCCGTGGGTCGCGATCCCGGCGATGGCGGCGCTGACGGAGCGCCTCTTCTTCCACACGAGCGTGAACAAGCTCCCGATCCGCAACCCGCTGCTCGTCGCGAAGACGGTGGGATCCGCGGCCGCGCTCTCGGGCGATCGGGTCGGGCTCGGCGTGGGGCTCTCCTGGATCCCGCAGGAGTTCCTGTGGTGCGGTAGCTCCTGGGAAGAGCGCGGGCCCCGCACCGACGAGATGATCGAGATCCTGCGCAAGCTGCTCTCCGGGCCCGGGATGTTCGAGCACCACGGGCGCTTCTACGACTTCGATCGGCTCCAGATGAGCCCTGCGCCGGGACGCCCGGTGCCGATCTATGTCGGTGGGCACGCTGAGCCGGGGCTGCGCCGCGCGGCGCGTCTCGGCGATGGATGGATCTCGGCCAACAAGTCCGCTGCGGAGCTCGTTCCGACGCTCTCCCGGCTGCGCGCGCTGCGGGCCGAGGCGGGTCGCGAGCGCGATCCCTTCGAGATCATGGTCATCGCGACAGACGTCTTCGACGTCGACGGCTATCGTCGCCTCGAAGAGCAGGGCGCGACGCAGGCGATCGTCGTGCCATGGTATCTCTACGGGGGCGATCCGGAGCGAATCGAGACCAAGCGCGATGCGATCGCGCGCTTCGCCGACCAGGTGATCGCCCGCTTCGCCTAGCCTCGAGAGAGACCCATCCCACTGCTCGGGAGGACCCCGGTGTCGAAGCGTCCGCTCGATGGAATCCGCGTCGTCGATCTCGCAGACGAGAAGGGCGAGCTGGCCGGCCGCCTGCTCGCCGACTTCGGGGCCGACGTCGTGCGGGTGGAGCCGCCTGGCGGCGCGATCTCGCGCCGGCTGCCTCCCTTTCACCGCGAGACGAGCCTCTACTTCGCGCACCGCAACGCGAACAAGCGCGGCGTGGTGCTCGACCTCGAGAGCGAGCGCGACCGCGGGCGGCTCGAGGATCTGTGCGCGCGGGCGGACGTGCTGATCGAGTCCTTTGCACCGGGCACGCTCGCAGCGCAGGGCCTCGCGCCCGCGGAGCTGGTGCTGCGCCACCCGCAGCTCGTCGCGATCTCGATCACGGACTTCGGCCAGAGCGGCCCCTACCGCGACTGGGTCGCCACCGATGCCACGCTCGAGGCGATCGGCGGCGAGCAGTTCAAGGCGGGCGTCGCCGGCAGGCCGCCGCTGCTCCCGCCGGGTGCGCTCGCCTACGACATTGCCGGTGTGATGGGCTGCTTCGCGGCGTTGACGGCGCTGCACCAGCGCTTTCGCACCGGCCACGGACAGGCGATCGACCTCTCCGTGCTCGAGGCGCTGGCCCAGACCACGGACTGGTCCTTCTCGAACGCGAGCTATACGCGGGCCAAGGGCCAGACGCCCTTCGAGATGCGCATGGGCTCGGGGCCGATGTACAAGATCTACGCCTGCAAGGGCGGCTTCGTGCGCCTGGTGATCCTCTCGCCGCGCCAGTGGCGCGCGATGCGCGAGTGGCTCGGCAATCCGGAATACCTCGACGACCCGAAGTACGACAGCTTCCTCGGCCGCATGCAGATCGCCGACGCCCTCGGCGTGATCATCGGCGATCTCTTCGGGACCATGGGCCACGAGGAGGTCGCGGTCGAGGCACAGCGCCGCGGCATCGTCTGTACGCCCGTGTTGAACCCCGCCGAAGTGCTCCGGAACGAGCACTTCCGCTCGCGCGGGAGCTTCGTGCAGGCGGAGTATGCGCCGGGCGAGTCGGGGCCGGTCGCGTCCGGATTCTTCGAGCTCGACGGCGAGCGCCAGGGCTTTCGCGAGCGCGCGCCGTCGCTCGGCGAGCACGACGCGCAGCTCGCAGCGGGCCTCTGGCCGGACGCCCGCCCCAGGCCCTCGCAGCCGCGCCCGGCGCGCTCGCTCCCGCTCGAAGGCCTGCGCGTGCTCGACTTCGGGATCGGCGGCGTCGGGGTCGAATGCGGACGGCTCTTCGGCGAGTACGGCGCCGACGTGATCAAGATCGAGAGCCGGAGCTACCCCGACTTCATGCGGGTGGTGATGTCGACGGAGATGAGCGCCTCCTTCGCGTCGTCGAGTCGCAGCAAGCGCGGCTTCGGCGTGAACCTGAAGCACGAGAAGGGCGTCGAGCTGATCCACCGCCTCGTCCGGCAGGCGGACCTCGTGATCGAGAACAGCGCCACCGGCACGATGGACGACATGGGCGTGGGCTTTGCGAAGATCCGGGAGCTGAACCCGCGCTGCGTGATGGTGAGCAGCCAGCTCCTCGGCTCCCGCGGCGCGTGGGCCCACTGGATCGGCTACGGGCCGAGCACCCAGCCGATCGGCGGCCTCGTCCACCTGTGGAACTACGCGGACGCCGCGGAGCCCGCCGGCTCGACCTCGATCTTCCCGGACCATCTGGCCGGTCGCGTCTCGGCACTGGTGGCGCTGGCCGCGCTCGTGCGCCGCGAGCGCACGGGGCGGGGCGGGCACGCAGAGGTCGCGCAGGCGGAGACCGTCACCAACATGATCGGCGACTGGCTGCTGCGTGAGGGCGTCGCGCCCGGGAGCGTCGCGGCGATGGGCAATCGCAGTGAACGCGGCGCGCCGTGGGGCTCGTACCCCTGCGCGGGAGTGGAGCAGTGGGTCGCGATCACGGTGCGCGACGACGCGGACTGGGGCCGGCTCAAGATGGCACTGGGGAACCCGGAGTGGGCGGAGCAGCCCGCTCTCGCGAGCGTCGCCGGACGCCGTGCCGCCCACGACGAACTCGACGCGAAGCTCGCGGAGTGGACCCGCGCGCGCTCGCGGGTCGACGTGACAGCGACGCTCCAGATGTTCCGGGTCCCCGTGGCGCCGATGTTTACCGGCAGCGATCAGGCGGCCGACCCGCACTTCCAGGCGCGCGGCTACCTGCGCTGGATCGACCAGCAGGACCTCGGCTGGATCTGCCTCGAAGGTCCCAGCTTCAGGGCGAGCGGCATGTCGGAGGTGCAGGTCTTCCAGGCGCCGCTGCTCGGGGAGCATACGCGCGAGATCTGCCGCGAGATCCTCGGCCTCGACGACTCCGAGATCGAGAAGCTCGTCGCGGCGGGCACGCTCGAAGTCCCGCGCTAGCAGGCCGGCTTGAGCGTCGGCCTCCGCGCTGCGTGCCGGCAGACCCGGCCGGTGGGCCTCGTCGCGTGCATCGCGTGGCTCGCGCTGGGCTGCGGCGGCGGGCCCGCGACCCCGGATGGGGCTGCGCGCGACTGGCCGAGCCACGGTCGCACCCCGGACGAGCAGCGCTATAGCCCGCTCGACCGGATCGACGAGCGCAATGTGGCGCGACTCGGCCTCGTCTGGAGCTTCGATCTCGAGACGGCGCGCGGCATCGAGGCGACCCCTCTCGTCGCGGACGGCGTGATGTTCGTGAGCCGGCCCTTTGGCGGCGTCGTTGCCCTCGACGCACGCTCCGGAGCGCAGCTCTGGAGCTGGGACCCGGGACTCTCCGCGCGCTTGCGCGCGCGCGTCGCCTGCTGCGGAGTCGTGAACCGCGGCGTCGCACTCGGCGCGGGCCGCGTCTACGTCGGGACTCTCGATGGCCGCCTCGTCGCGCTCGACGCCGCAACCGGTGTGGTGGCCTGGGACGTGCTCACGATCGATCCCGACGCGCCCTATACGATCACCGGTGCGCCACGCGTGGTCGCGGGCAACGTGATCATCGGCAATGGCGGCGCCGAGTACGGCGTGCGCGGCTACGTCTCGGCCTACGCGATGGACGACGGCGCGCTCGTGTGGCGCACCTTCACGGTGCCCGGCAACCCGGCCGACGGCTTCGAGTCGCCGGCGCTCGAGGCCGCGGCCCGCAGCTGGACCGGCGAGTGGTGGAAGCTCGGCGGCGGGGGAACCGTCTGGGACTCGATGGCCTACGACCCGGAGCTCGATCTGCTCTACGTCGGCACCGGCAACGGCTCGCCGCATGCGCGCTGGCTGCGCAGTCCGCAGGGAGGGGACAATCTCTACCTCGCGTCGATCCTGGCGCTGCGCCCTGCGAGCGGCGAGCTGGTCTGGCATTTCCAGACCACGCCCGGGGATTCCTGGGACTACACGGCGACGCAGTCCATCGTGCTCGCGGATCTCGAGATCGACGGGCGCAGCCGCAAGGTGCTGATGCAGGCGCCGAAGAACGGCTTCTTCTTCGTGCTCGACCGCAGCAGCGGCGAGTTCCTCTCCGCCCGGCCCTTCGCGAAAGTGACCTGGGCCAGCGGCGTCGACGCGCGCGGCCGGCCGATCGAGACCCCGGAGGCCGACTACCGGGGCGCCGGTCGCTGGCTCTCGCCGGGCGTGTTCGGTGCCCACAGCTGGCACCCGATGTCCTTCCACCCGGGCACCGGCCTCGTCTATCTCCCCGCGCAGGAGATGCCCGCGTTCTACAAGCTCGATCCGGCCTTCACGGCCGAGAAGAACGCGATGAACACCGGCATCGACTACTCGACCTTCGTGCACGGCAGCGGCGACGAGAAGGTGGAGATGAGCGGGGCGCTGCTCGCCTGGGACCCGGTGCGGCAGCGCGAGGCCTGGCGCGTAGCGCATGCGACCGCGTGGAATGGCGGCACGCTCGCGACGGCCGGCAACCTGGTCTTCCAGGGCACCGCCAACGGACGCCTCGTCGCCTACCGCGCAAGCGATGGGGTGAAGCTCTGGGAGGGCCCGGCGGGCACCGCGATCATGGGCGGGCCGGTGAGCTACGAGATCGACGGGGTGCAGTACGTCGCCGCTGCCGCGGGCTGGGGCAGCGGCTTCGCGCACTCGGCCGGCCCGGCTGCGCTCGCCGCCGGCGTTCGCGGCTCCGGCCGCGTGCTGGCCTGGGCGCTAGACGGACGCGCGACCCCGCCGCCGGCGCCTCCCGCGCCGGGCCCCGTTCCGGTTCCCCCGGTGCGGGTCGCCGCCAGCGCGGACGAGCTCGAGCGCGGCGGGCTCCTCTACGCCCGCTACTGCCTCGCCTGCCACGGGCCCTTCGCGATCGGCGGCGGCTCGATTCCCGACCTGCGCTACGCCAGCGCCGCGGTCCACGAGCATTTCGCGGCGATCGTCGTCGGCGGGGAGCTGGCGGATCGCGGCATGCCAGCCTTCGGGGATGCGCTCGACGCGGACGCCGCGCGCTGCATCCAGGCCTATCTGTTGGAGCTCGCCGCGGCGGCAGCCGCCGGGACGGATTGACGGGTAAGCTCCCGACGAGACACCCGATCCAGAGGAGGAACGCCGATGGGACGCTTCGTGTTCGTGGTCCAGACCGACCCCACCCCGGGTCGCGACCGGGAGTACAACGAGTGGTACGACGGGATCCACCTGAAGGAGGTCTGCAGCTTCCCCGGCTTCACCGGGGCGCGCCGCTTTCGCCTGGTCGACGGGGAGGGCAAGCACAAGTACCTGGCCCTCTACGAGCTCGAGACGGACGATCCGCAGGGGGCCCTCGCGACGCTCACCGCGGCGGCTGGAACCGACAAGGTGCAGATGACCGACGCGCTCGATCTCTCGAACGTCTCCACGGCGCTCTTCGAGCAGATCTCGGAGTACCAGAAGTGACAGCCGGCCTCGGGTTGGGGTAGAACAGGGAGGGGAGGTCGCATGCGGTCGCTACAGATCGAGCCGGAAAAGTGCACCGGGTGCCTGCGCTGCGAGCTCGCCTGCTCCTACGCGCAGGCGGGCGAGTTCAACCCGGCGAAGTCCGTGATCCGCGTGAGCGCCTTCGAACGCCACACGAGCTACTCGCCCTATACCTGCTTCCAGTGCGACGAGGGCTGGTGCATGACGGCCTGTCCGGTGGAGGCGATCGGGATCTCGGCGGTCGGCGCGAAGCAGGTTCAGGAGGACCAGTGCGTCGGCTGCAAGCTCTGCATGCTGGCCTGCCCCTACGGGACGATCTTCTACGACGCCGAGCGCGAGAAGGCCGTGAAGTGCGACCTCTGCGCGGGCGACCCCGCCTGCGCCAGCGCCTGTCCGACCCAGGCCATCACCTGGGCCGAAGGGCCGACGCGCGACTGGCTCGGGGACTTCGCCGCCCGGCGAGGCGCCTCCGCGCCGGGCGCGAAAGGGTAGGGGGCAGCGGTGGCCCGAAGGCGACACGTGATCGTCGGGGGTGGCACAGCGGCCATCAACGCGATCACGACGATCCGCGAGCTCGACGGCGGCGACTCGGAGATCGTGCTCGTCGCGGATGAAAAGCCCTACTCGCGGATGGTGCTGCCCTACTACCTCGCCGGGAAGATCGGACGCTCGCACGTGATGACGCTCGGCGCTTCGCGCCTGGCGGCGCTCGGAGTGACGACGACGCATCTGGGGCGGCGCGCCGTCTCGCTCGACCCGGCCGCGGGGCGCGTGGCGCTCGACGATGGATCGAGCGTCGACTACGACGACCTGCTCGTCGCCACCGGCTCGTCGCCGGCGCTGCCGGAGCTTGCGGGCATCGACGGCCCCGGGATCCGTCCCTTCTGGACGCTCTCGCAGGCCGACGCGCTCGTGGGCGAGCTGCGGCCCGGCAGCGAGGTCGTGATGGTCGGCGCGGGCTTCATCGCCTTCACGATCCTGAACGCGCTGGTGCGGCGCGAGGTGAAGCTCACGCTGGTCGAGGTCGCGCCGACGCTGCTCCCGAACATGGTCGACGCGGTGGGGGGGCGGATCGTCGGCGACTGGCTGCTGCGCCACGGCGTGCAGCTGCGCACCGGTGCGCGGCTCGAGGCGATCGAGCAGGTGAAGGGGCGCCGCCGTCTCGCGCTGGCCGGCGGCGAGCGGCTCGACGCGGACGTGGTGATCGTTGCGACCGGGGTCCGTCCGAACCTCGACTGGCTGCGCGGCTCGGGCATTGCGATCGGGCGGGGCATCCTCGTCGACGAGCACATGCGCTCGAGCGCTGCGAAGGTCTATGCGGCCGGTGACGTCGCGGAGGCGCTCGACCGCGTGACCGGAGAACGCGCGCTGCACGCGATCGAGCCCGTCGCGATGGAGCACGGACGCATCGCCGGCGCGAACATGGCGGGGCTCGAGCGGGCCCACGCAGGGAGCATCGCGGTGAACATCGTCGACGCCCTCGATCTCGAGGTCGCGAGCTTCGGCACGTTGAAGGATACCGGCGCGGAGAGCATCGCCGCGGAGAAGACCGCGCCGCTCGGTTATCGGCGCCTCTTCTTCGCCGGAGCAGGAGAGCGTCTCACCGGCGCTGTCGTCATCGGGATGAGCCGGGACCTCTGGGCGACGAACGACGTCGGAATGCTCAAGGGGCTGGTGCACTCGGGCGCGCCACTGGGCGCCTGGAAGGCGCTGCTGCGCCGCGATCCCTGGGAGGTCAAGCGGGCCTTCGTCGCGAACGGAAGCGTGGGGCGCCTGCTGCCGGAGACCGTGCTCGGCCGCCCGTCGCTTCCCGCAGACGCGGTGAGGGCGTCGTGAAGAATCGCGAAGCAGCAGGAACGAGCGTGACGCGAGACCCTGACGTCGGATCGGACGCTCCGCTCGGCTATGCCGGTACGATCCTGCGCGTCGACCTCTCGAGCGGAAGGATCTCCCGCGAGCCGATCGACGAGGCCTTTGCCCGCAAGTGGGTCGGCGGCATCGGCATCGGCGCCAAGGTGCTCTACGAGGAGGTCGGCCCCGAGATCGGCTGGGACCACCCCGAGAACCGGCTGGTGCTGGCGACCGGACCGCTGGCCGGCACTCCGGTCTGGGGGACGGGCGGCCTCACCGTCGCGACGCGCGGAGCGATGACGGGTGGCGCCACCAGCACCCACGCGAATGGCTTCTTCGGCGCGAACCTCAAGTCGCAGGGCTTCGACGCGATCGTCGTGCAGGGGCGCTCGGAGCGCTGGGTCACTCTCGTGATTCACGATGGGCGCGCGGAGCTGCGCGACGCGTCCGCGCTGCTCGGGAAGGACACCTGGGAGACGCAGGACGCGCTCCAGGCCGAGACGGGCCTCCAGGGTCACTCGCTCTCGGTGTACAGCATCGGGCCGGCGGGGGAGAAGCTCGTCCGCTTCGCGGCGATCCAGGGCGACTACGGCCACGTCGCGAGCAAGAACGGCTGCGGCGCGGTGATGGGGAGCAAGCGCCTGAAGGCCGTCGCGATCGGGCGCGGGAGCCGCGGCTTCCGCGTGGCCGATCCGCGCGCGCTCTTCCGCACCGCCGACGAGATCGGCCACGAGCTGCGCACCGACCTCGCGACGCGCAACCTCTACGAAGTGGGCACGCTCGGCGGCGTCGTCGGCCTGCTGCCGATGGGTGCGCTTCCGATCAAGAACCTCACCACGAGCCTGGCCCCGCCGGAAGCCGATCTCGCGCAGTGGGAGCCGCATGCGCTGCGCGGCGCCTTCGACCACCGCGGCCACCAGTGCAACTCCTGCGGCATGCACCACTGCCACATGCAGGTGGTGCGCGAGGGCGAGCACCAGGGCGAGATCATCGACGAGCCCGAGTACGAGGGCTGGGTCGGGAGCGGCTGGACCTTCGGTGCGACCGATCCCGTGTCCGTCTCGTGGATGAATACCCAGTGCGACCGCGCCTGTGTCGACGTCAACGAGTTTGGCTGGCTGATCGGTTGGGTGATGGAGTGCTTCGAGAAGGGCTTTCTCACCCGCGAGCAGCTCGGCGGCATCGAGCCGCGCTGGGGCGATGTCAAGGCCGCCGACGCGCTGCTCCAGCTGCTGTGCCGGCGCGAGGGCTTCGGGGACGTACTGGCCGAGGGTGTGATGCGTGCCTCCCGGCAGGTCGGAGGGCCCGCGGCCGATTGTGCGGTCTACACGCTGAAGGGCTCCTCGCCGCGGGGTCACGACCACCGCACGATGTGGGAGGAGATGCTCGACACCTGCACCTCGAGCACCTCCACGATCGAGAGCGCGTGGGCGGTGCGCCCGCTGGAGCTCGGCGTGCCGGCGCAGATCAATCTCCAGGACCCGGACGCGGTGCCGAAGCGCGTCGCGGGGCTCCTCGGCCGCCGCCACTTCGAGGACTCGCTCGGGGCTTGCGTCTTCACGACCGCCACGACGGTCGAGAACCTTGCGATGGCGCTCGGCGCGGTGACCGGCTGGGGCTACACGCGAGAGGAGGCGATTCGCTTCGGGCGCCGGACGGCTGTGCTGCTGCGCGCATTCAACCTGCGCTGCGGAATCGGACCCGAGCTCGAGTATCCCTCGACGCGCTACGGCTCGACGCCGCAAGACGGGCCGACCGCCGGCGTCGCGTCGCGGCCGCACTGGGAGCACATGCTCGACGTCTGGTACGAGCAGGTCGGCTACGACCGCAAGACGGGCAAGCCGCTGCCGGAGCTGCTCGACCGGCTCGGTCTCGAGGAGCTGAAGGCGGAGCTGTGGGGCTAGCGCCGGTCAAGGTCGAGGCCTTCTCCTGGGTGAACCGCTTCGTCGGCGGCGATGGCACCGGCTGCGTCGCCGTTCTCGAGCCGGCGCGCTCGGGAGATACCGTGCTCTCGGTGCTGCGCCGCGTCGGCGAACGCTACCCGGAGCTGCGCGAGGCGCTCTGGGCGCGCGGCACGGGCGAGCTCGCCGAATATCTCGTCGTGATGGTGAACCACCGTGCCGCAGGCGCGCACGGCGCGCTCGACGCCGAGCTGCGCCCCGGCGACACGCTCAGCCTGCTCGGCCAGTACTCCGGCGGCTAGC
>CAYPSI010000366.1:0-12773 GCA_964413375.1 uncultured Spirochaetales bacterium
CCGATGAACTACCCACGCCAACATCTCAATCTCGTGATCCTTGCCGACGGGCGCGTGCTGGCGGTGGGAGGCGGAATCTGGGGACCGTACGATGCCGACTGCGCCGTCCACCAGCCCCAGATCTGGAGCCCGGTGGACGAAACTTGGATCCCGGTAGCGTCCGCTACGAGGCCCCGGATCTATCACTCGGTTGGGATCCTCCTTCCGGACGGACGCGTCCTCACCGCGGGGGGCGACACCCCGGGCGGCGAGTCGAACGCCGAGATCTACTCGCCACCCTACCTCTTCAAGGGGCCGCGTCCGACGGTCACGACGGCTCCCGACGCGGTGCATTACGGCGAGGTGTTTCGCGTCGAGACTCCCGATGCCGCTGCGATAGCGTCCGTAGCGTTCGTGCGTCCGGGCGCGACGACCCACAGCTTCGACCAGGAGCAGCGCTACGCGCCCCTCGCTTTCGCGACCGGAGCTGGGTTTATCGACGTCACGACCGACCCGAATGCCAACGTGCTACCGCCCGGCTACTACATGCTCTTCCTCGTCAGCGACGACGGCGTGCCGTCGCTAGCCCACTTCGTTCTGGTTGGTGAGGACGGGGACGGCGTCGTCGACGTCGTCGACAACTGTCCGGCCGTCGCGAATGGCGCGTTTTAGGCCGGAGATCCGTCGCTCGGGAACCAGCTCGACACCGATGGGGACTCGCTCGGGAACGCCTGCCACGACGATGACGATGGCGACGGGCTGGGGGACGCCTCCGAAACGGGAACGGGCGTCTACGTCTCCGAGACGGATACGGGAACGGATTCGCTGCTGGCCGACACGGACGGCGACGGTTTCCTGGATGGGGAAGAGCTCTTGATGGGTACGGATCCCAACGATCCGCTGGACCCGACTCCGGTGCTGGTGCCGTCCCTGGGCCCGATGGGGCTCGTCGTGCTCGCCTTCCTACTGGCCGCGATCACCCGGACGGGCCTCCGCCGAGCCGTCTCGGTGCCGCGGGCCGGCGGGCCCGGCCTCAGCGCGTAGCCGGGGCCTCGGCGCCGAGCGCGTTCACGCGCTCGGGAGGATGCAGCCGGGTCATGCGACGCCAGCCCCAGGCGCGCTCGAAGAGGTAGATCGCGTGGATGCCGAGGCGGAGCAGCGCCGCCTTCCAGGTCGGCCAGTGTCGGGTCGTCGGCGAAGAGCTCTTTGTGCGTGGCGACCTCCTCGGCCGCTCGCTGCTCCGTCACCCGGCTGTGGACGAGGTAGCGAAGGATCTCTTCGTCCGAGAGCGTCGGGGTTGTCACGGATCTCGTCCTAGATCGCGCGCGCAGAGAGCGTGCGGGTCCTCCTTCCTGGACGCCTCAGGCGCCGGTCTCGATCTGGGCGAGGAAGGCCGCGAGCCGCCCGTGAGCCGCGACCCGGCGGCGCGCGCGCTCCCGACACATTCCCGCCTCCAGGAACCACTGCGCCGCCTTCGCCAGCGCGACCCGGGCCGGCGCGGGCGCGTAGCCCAGCTCTTTCTGGGCGCGCCCCGAATCCGAGGCGCGGTTCGACCGGGCGTGCAGCGCAGCCTCGACGTCCACGATCGGGGGGCGATGCGTGACGTGATTCGCGATCCACTCCGCTGCGTGGCCCGCCCACAGCAGCAGGCGGGGCGGGATCCGCACGCGCGGCGCCGGAATGCCCGTCAGCTCCGAGAGCATCACGGTGATGTCGGACATGCTGAGGTTCTCGCTGCCGAGGATGTACTGCCGGCCCGTCTCACCGCGCTCGAGCGCCAGGATGTGCCCTTCGGCGACGTCGTCCACATCGACGACGTTCAGCATCGTGTCGGCGTAGGCGAGCATGATCCCGTTCAGGAAGTGGACGATCAGGGTGCCGGTGGGCGTCGGGCGCCGGTCCCCGCGGCCAACCACGGTCGTGGGATGCACGATCGTCACCGGGAGGCCGCTTGCGATCTCGCGCATCACCGCCATCTCGGCGATCACTTTCGAGCACTTGTAGTGACCCTGGAAGCTGCGCAGGTCGAAGAGGCTCTCCTCCGTCTCGAGCTCGCGATTGATCGAGGGCGTCAGCGTCGCCGTGCTGCTGGTGTAGACGATCTTGCGGTAGCCGTGCAGTCGGGCAGCCCGCATCACGTGTTGCGTCCCATTCACGTTTACGCGGTAGATGTACTCGGGATCCGGCTGCCAGAAGCTGTAGCAGGCGGCGTTGTGGACCAGCAGATCGCCGCCCTCGAGGGCCAGCAGCACGCTGCGCTCGTCCGTCAAATCGATCGGGCGGGTCTCCACCGGGAGGTCCGCGAGGTTGCTGCAGTCGAGGTCGGCACCGACCAGCGCAACCACCTCGTAGCCGCGGGCGGCCAGCCGGTGGACGATTCGCGAGCCCATGAACCCGTTGCCGCCGGTCACGAAGACGCGTGTCATCGAAGCTTCCTCTACTTGCCCGTCTTGGCGCGGATCGCGGCGCCGGCCAGCCGCTTGCCGAGATCCCAGATGGCGCCGCCGAGCTGTTGCGTATTTGCAACCACCTGGTCCACCGCCCGGACGATCCAGGCGCGGTCCTCGTCTCCGATCACGAGCGGTGGCAGGAACTTCACGACCGCGTGGTGGTGGCTCGCGGTCTGGCTCAGGATCCGATGCTCGTGGAAGAGGGGAACGATCACGAGCTGGCTGAAGAGGCCCTTCTGGGCGCTGTCGAGCGCCTTCCAGGCCATCTTCGCGCGGACGGTATCCGGGGGTGCGAACTCGATCGCCTGCATCAGACCTTTTCCGCGAACCGCGTGCACGTAGTCGTAGCGGCCGATCATGGCGCGGAAGTCGTCCAGCAGGGCTTCGCCCTGCTTCGCGGCATTCTCGACCAGGTTCTCGTTGCGGATCACCTCGAGCGTTGCCCATCCGGCTGCCATCGCGAGGTTGTTCTTCGAGAAGGTGGAGCCGTGGATCGGTGCGCGGACCAGACTCGAGAACAGCGAGTCGAAGATCGGCCGGCGCATCGCGACGGCGCCTACGGGGGCGAAGCCCCCGGACAGGGCCTTGGCCGTGAGCAGCATGTCCGGCTCGACGCCCCAGTGCTCGACCGCCCACATCCGGCCCGTGCGTCCGAGGCCCGTCTGGATCTCGTCGGCGACGAAGAGCGCCCCGTGCTTGCGGCACAGCCGCGCCGCCTCGGGGAGGTAGTCGGCCGAGGGCACGTTCACGCCGTGTCCCTGGATGGGCTCGACGAAGAAGGCCGCGATCGACTGCGTCTCGAGGACCCGCTCGAGCGCCGCGAGATCGTCGAAGGGTACGCGATGGGTGCCCGGCAGGTGCGGCCCGAAGTCCTCGCGGAAGATCTCGTCGCCGTTGAGCGCGAGGGCCCCCATCGTGAGCCCGTGGAAGCCACCCTCGCAGTAGACCAGTCCGGGCCTGCGGGTGTGACAGCGCGCGAACTTGATCGCGCTCTCCACGGCCTCGGCGCCGGAGTTCGTGAAGAAGACCTTCCCGAGCTCGCCCGGCATCGTCTGGACCAGACGCTCGGCGAGGATCCCGGCCAGCAGCGAGGCGTCGAGCTGTACGAGCCCGGCGAGCTCCGCGTCGAGGACTTCGCGGAGCGTCTGCACCACGGTCGGGTGGTTGCGCCCCACGGCGAAGACGCCGAAGCCCGAGAGCAGGTCGAGATAGCGCTCGCCGCGCTCGTCGTAGAGGTAGGGTCCGCGCGCGCGCACGTAGTTGCGATCGAAGCCGAGGGTCTTGAGCACCCGCGTCATCTGGCCGTTCAGATACTGCTCGTGCAGGTCGAACTGCTGGCCGCTGCGCTCGCGCAGAAGGTCGAGGAGGTGGGTCGTCATCGGCCGCGCACTATAGCCGAGTCCCCTCGTCCGCTGGAGGCCGGCACTGCCGACCTCCGAGGGTCTGCCCCCTCAGGCCAGCGCAGGGCCGGGCGCCGCGTGGCCCTCCGCCTGGGAAGCAACGAGCTCGCGATATGCGCCGTGCGCGTGGGCGAGGTCTGCGTGGGTTCCCTGCTGCACCACGCGCCCTCCCTCGAGCACGACCACGCGGTCCGCGCGGCGGATGGTCGAGAGGCGATGCGCGATCACGATCACGCTGCGAGCGCCGGTGAGGAGGCGACGCATCGCGTCCTGCACGCTGCGCTCGCTCGTCGCGTCGAGGGCGCTCGTGGCCTCGTCGAGGATCAGCAGCGAGGGGTCCTTCAGCAGCGCGCGCCCGATCGCGATGCGCTGCCGCTGTCCGCCCGAGAGGCGGGCGCCGCCGGGTCCGACGCTCGTGTCGAGGCCCTCGGGCAGCCGAGCCGCGAACTCGTCGACGTGGGCGGCCCTCGCGGCGGCGAGGACCTCGTCGTCGCTCGCGCCGGGGCGGCCATAGCGCAGGTTCTCGCGGATCGTCGCGTCGAAGACGAAGGGGTCCTGCCCGACCATCGCGACCTGTGCGAAGAGCGAGTCGCGCGCAACCCGGCGCAGGTCGACCCCATCGATCTCGATCGACCCGGAGTCGGGGTCGTGGAGGCGCAGCAGCAGCTCGGCCAGCGTCGTCTTTCCCGCTCCGCTGCGCCCGACCAGAGCGACCACCTCTCCCGCGCGGACTTCGAAGGACACCCCGCGCAGGACAGGCTCGCGTCCGTACGAGAAGCAGGCGGCCTGCACGACGAGTCCCCGCGCGATCGGGCCGATCGAAATAGCGTCGCTCGCGTCGGCGGGCTCGCCCGGATGGTCGAGAACCTCGAAGAAGCGCTCCGCGGAGGGTTGCGCGTCGAGGACCTGGACCCAGGCCGCTGCGAGGCTCTTGATCGGCCCGTAGCCCTGTTGGGACACGAAGGCGAAGGCGACGACGTCGCCGAGGGTGAGCCCGAAACCTCCCCGCAGTACGAGCCAGACGCCGACTCCGAGGGCGGCCACGGCGACGAGGCCATTGGCCAGCTCGACGAGGCTGCGCGCCAGCACCCGGCTTGCGACGACCCGCATCGAGCGGCGGAAGAAACGCTCGGCCTGTCGGCTGTAGGCAGTCTCCTCGAGAGCCTCGCCGCGGAAGGACTTGATCACCCGGATCCCCGCGAGGATCTCGAGCAGCCGCTCGGTGAGCACGGCATTCTGCTCCTGTCGCCGGCGGGCGGCCCGCCGCACTCTACGCCCGAGGAGGGAGAGAGCGGCGAGCAGCGCCGGGCCGATGAGCGCGCAGCCGAGCGTGAGCTGCCACGAGATGGTGAGCAGCGCCGCAGCGCACAGCCCGAGCGTCACGACGCCCTGGAGCAGGTCTCCGAAGAGCAGCCCGAGCGCCGCGTGTGCCGTGTCGACGTCGCCGATTGCGCGGGCGGCCACGTCGCCGCGACGGCGGCCGTGATGGAAGGCCATCGGGAGGGCGAGCAGCCGGGAGCAGAAGTCGCGCTGCATCGCTACGCGCATCCGCCCGAGCGCGTATTCCACGGCCCAGCCGCGTCCGAGGGATGCGAGTGGGACGAGGAGCACGGCGGCGAACGCGGCCGCCAGGATCAGCGCGAAGCGTTCGCGGAGGTTCGCGGCCAGCGGGTTCTCGCCCCGCGGGCCTTCGACGGGATGGGCAGGCGTCTCGGCCGATCGAGCCGGTCGGGGGATCCAGGCCGGGAGATCGATCGCCGCGGCGGGAGATCCGGGGGAGAGCACCACGTCGTCGATCAGCGGTTTCGTCAACAGGGCACGTGCGATGCGTCCGGCGCCCCCGAGCAGTGTCAGCGCGAGCCCGACCGCGATCCAGCAGGCCATCGGCCGCGCGTAGGCGAGCATCCGCCGCCACGGATGTCGTGCTTTCGCCGGGCTTGTGGGGGCGCCGCCCACGCCGATCTCCTACGCCAGTTCGGCGATGATCGCCTCTCCCGTGCGCCAGCCGAGGAGCAGGTCGCCCTCGACGCCGAGCGCCGCCACGATCGAGCGGTCGAGGCAGTAGACCGGCTGTCGCGACGACGCACGGACATCGCTGTCGGAGGGCCAGCCGGTGCCAGGCCTCGGGTCGGGAAGCGGATCGTCCGTGTCCCAGCGTGGCTCGGGCACAACGCTGCGCGTGCACTCGGCAAAGGGCAGCAGCTCCGTGGCGACGGACTCGAGCTCGCGGTCGAGCGCTGCCAGGTCGGAGCTCTCGGCCGGCACCACGGCCGAGGCGACGATGTCGGCCATCTCCGCGTCTCCAGCAGGCTGGAAGATCCGCAGCCTGATCAGGTTCGCGCCCTCGAGCGGCGCGTCGGGGTCGGCGATGCGGAGCACGCGCGCTGCGATCGCCTCGGGGACGGCGCGCCGGGGAATGCGCAGGTGGATCGTCCGGCGGCGGTGGCGCTCGGGCGGAGTGCGCAGGAGCCCGAGGATCTCCTTCTGCTCTGCGACACGCGAGAGTGTCTCGAGGGGCGCGTTCACGACGAGCACGCGCCCGGCCCAGACCTCCTCGGATCCGGGCTGCGCGACGCCAGGCTGGCCGGAGGCTGCGACGAGGGAGAAGG
This sequence comes from uncultured Spirochaetales bacterium, assembly GCA_964413375.1. Classification (GTDB taxonomy): domain Bacteria; phylum Myxococcota_A; class UBA9160; order UBA9160; family SMWR01; genus CAZUYC01. The sequence goes on from CAYPSI010000366.1 coordinate 6,439, forward strand.
ATCCCCCCAGCGTCCGAAACTCGCCGTACAAGGACTGGATGCGCCGGCGGAGGATCTCGCGCAGCCACGGGATGCCCCGGATCGTCGCTCCGCCTTCAAAGGGGGCACCGAGGAGCCGCGCGCGGGCCTCGGGCGAGGGCTCGGCGCCGCCGAGACGGGAGAGGCTGCGCGCCTGCGCCTCGAGAAGCGCCGCGAGGCGCGGGGGCAGCTCTGCGAGCTCGGCCGGCAGCCCGCGGGCGCCGGCCACCGTGCGGTCGGAGGGCGGAAGCACGAGCGGCTTTCGCGTGGGCATTCCGCGTAGCGCGCCGAGGCCCAGGCGGCGGGAGGAGCGCACGAAGGGCGCCGCGAGCATGGCGCGCCGCTCGGCGTCCGCGGCGGCTTCGAGGCCACGCGAGAGCGAGCGAGCCAGCTGCGGCTTCGCCAGACCCCAGGACACCCACTCACTCGCCGAAAGGGCGGCGTCGCCCACGTCGAGGCGGGCATCCGGCAGCACCACCTGAAGGCCGACTGGATCGATCTGCACCCGGCGCTGGTCGATCAACGGGACCCCGAGTGCTCGCAAGCACGCGCCGAGGATGCTGTCGCGCTCCGATCCGGGCAGGAAGAAGGGCTCGCGCAGGCCGGGAAAGCCGCGCGCCGCGGCTTCCTCCTCGAGCACCAGCACGCGCGCACCGCGCTGGCCGAGGACGGTAGCCGTCACGAGACCCGGCAGCGCAGCGCCGAGCACCACCGCATCCCAGCGCCGCGTGCGCGCATGCTCGCGGCCACGAGCCGGCGGCAGCGACCCCACCGGCTAACGGCGCCGGGTCGGGGGACCGAGCAGCAGCGGCGGATCGTCGGGTGCCTTCGCCTCGACCTCGCCCACGCGGTAGCAGCGCTCGCCGAGGGCCTGGAGGCGCTCCATGATGTCGCTCGCCTCCTCGCGCGGAACCATCAGCAGCATTCCGATCCCGCAGTTGAACACGCGCAGCATCTCGCTCTCGGCGATCGCACCGACGCGCTGGAGCAACGAGAAGATCGGCGGCCGAGGCCAGGTAGTCGGGTCGATCCGGGCCCGCACGCCCTTGGGGAGCACGCGCGGAACGTTCCCCGGGAAGCCTCCTCCGGTGATGTGGACCAACCCCTTCAGGTTGAAATCGCGCCGGAGGTTCAAGATCGGCTTCACATAGATGCGGGTCGGAGCGAGCAGGGCGCTCGCGAGCGAGGTGTTGAGCTCCTCGTTCTCGGCGCGCAGGTCGAGCTTGCCGGCCTCCACCGCCGCGTCGACGATCTGGCGCACCAGCGAGTAGCCGTTGCTGTGGCAGCCGCTCGATGCAAGGCCGAGGATTGCGTCGCCCTGGCTGATCGAGGAGCCGTCGATCAGGGCTTCGCGCTCCACCACGCCCACGCCGAAGCCCACCATCTCGAGGTCGCGGGGGCCGTAGAAGCCGGGCATCGAGGCCGTCTCGCCGCCGAGCAGCGCGCAGCCCGCCCGGCGGCAGCCCTCGGCGATGCCGCGCAGGGCCTGGCGCGCGATCTCCGTATCGAGACTGGCCATCGCCAGGTAGTCGAGGAAGACGATCGGCTCGGCACCCTGGACGACGAGGTCGTTCACGACCATCGCGACGCAATCGATGCCGACGGTGTCGAGGCGCCCGAGCTGCGTCGCGAGCTTGAGCTTGGTGCCGACGCCGTCGGCGCTGGCCACGAAGACCGGATCCTTGTAGCGGTCGGGCGCCCTGAAGGCGCCGGCGAAGCCCCCGATCGACGAGAGGATCTCGGGGCGCAGCGTCGGCCGCGCGATCTCCTTGATCTGCTCGATGAAGCCTTCGTCACGGTCGAGGTCGACGCCGCTGGACGCGTAGCGGGAGGCCGCCTCGGGCGGGGCCTTCGGCAGTGCGCTCGGATCGTCGGGGGGCGGCGTCCTCACGCGGGATGGATAGCAGGGCGGGCCCACGGACGCTGCGGTGATCCGGGCGTCCAAAGCCCCCGCCGCACGGGGGACGCGCCCAGTCGGACCCGCAAGCGAAGCGCGCAGCGAGCCGCAGGCGAGCGGAGACGGCAGCCACCGCGGGGATCGAGACCTCGTCCTCGAGCCCGATGCTACGATCGAGCGGTGCGCCTCTCGGTGGTGATTCCGGCCCTGAACGAGGTCGGCACCATCGCCGACGCGGTTCGCAGCGCGGCCGCCGGGGGCGTCGAGATCATCGTCGTGGACGGCGGCAGCGCCGACGGTACCCGGGAGAGCGCCGCGGCAGCCGGCGCCATCGTCCTTCACTCGCCGCCGGGTCGCGCCCGGCAGCTCGGCGTGGGAGCGGGCAGGGCCCGCGGTGAGGCAATCTTGTTTCTGCACGCGGACACCTTGCTACCGCCCGGTTGGAGTCGGGGCGTCGCAGCGGTGCTCGCCGATCCCGGCGTGGTAGGCGGTTGCTTCCGCTTGCGCTTCGATCCGCCGAGCCCCGCGCTCGCGGTCGTGGCGTGGGGAGTGCGCCTGCGGGTCGCTCTCCTCGGCCTGCCCTACGGCGATCAGGGGCTCTTCGTGCGGCGCCAGGTTCTCGAGCGCGTCGGCGGAATTCCACAGGTTCCCATCATGGAGGATCTCGACCTCGTCCACGCGCTCCGGCGCGAGGGGCGTCTGGCTCGGCTGCCACTGGCGATCACGACCGCCGCACGCCGCTATCGGGCCCGTGGGACGCTGCGCACGGTGCTGCGAAACCTGCTCGCCGCGTGCGCCTGGGGCCTCGACCTCGACCGCGAGCGCATCGCCGCCTGGTACCGCCGATGAGCGCCGGTAGCCGGGCCGCATGGGTTCGCCTGCGCGGCTACGTAGGTCGCAACCGCGGTCTCTACGCCTTCTGGCTGGCGACCACGCTGGCGTACACGGCGGGATTCGTAGCGGTGCCTCGACTCGTGGGCTTCGCCGTCGAGGCCCACGACCAGGGCCTCGGCACACGCGAGGTCGCATGGCGCTCGGGCCTGATCGCGGCGGTGGCCCTCGCCTCGGCCGTGGTCCGCTACTTCTCGCGGACGCTCGTCTTCAATGCGGCGCGCGAGATCGAGTACGAGATTCGCAACGACCTGTTTGCGCATCTCGAGAAGCTCCAACAATCCTTTTATTTTCAATGGCGTACGGGCGAGATCATGAGTCGGTGCGTGAACGATGTGAACGCCGTCCGCCTGCTGCTTGGGGTCGCCGTCCTGAACCTCGTCCAGACGCCGGTGCTCTACCTCGGTGCGCTCGCGGTGATGTTCTGGATGGACGCCCGGCTGACGGCGCTGCTGCTGATTCCGTATCCGCTCTTCGTCGTGATCGGGCGCAGCCTCGGTCGCCGCATCCACCACACGAGCCTGCAGGTTCAGCAGGGGCTCGCAGATCTCTCGAACAGCCTGCAGGAGTCGATCTCCGGCATCGCCGTGGTGAAGGCCTACGCGATGGAAGGCGTGATGGCGCGGCGTTTCGACGCGAGCAACGGCGAGCTCTACCGCCGGCAGCTCGGGCTGGTACGCACGAATGCGGCGATGCCCGCAGTCGTGATGCTGCTCCCCGCGACGGCCCAATGGATCATCCTTCTCGTCGGCGGCCAGTCGATCCTGGATGGCCGGATGCAGCCGGCCGAGTTCATCACCTTTGCGATGTACGTCTTCCAGCTCACCTTCCCCACCGTACTGATGGGCTGGGTGGTGGCGCTGATCCAGCGTGGCGCGGCGTCCATGGAGCGGATCGACGAGCTGCTGCGGATCGAGCCGACGATCGCCGATCGCCCGGATGCCGTGGCCGTGCGCGCGCTCCGCGGGGAGGTGGAGTTCCGGGGCCTCACCTTCCGTTATCCGGGCGCGGGGCGGGAGCCGGCGTTGCGCGACTTGAGCCTGCGGATTCCGGCCGGCTCGACCGTCGGCATCGTGGGGCCGGTGGGTTCGGGCAAGTCGACCCTCGCCGCGATCGTGCCCCGTCTCTTCGAGGTCGAGGACGGACAGGTCTTCATCGACGGGATGGACGTGAACCGGATCGCGCTGCGGACCCTGCGCTCGCAGATCGCCGTGGTCCCGCAGGAGTCCTTCCTCTTCTCGATGACCCTGGCCGACAACATCGCCTTCGGGCTTCCGGAGACCGCGCCGGACGCGGTGCAACGCGCGGCGGAGCGGGCGCAGCTCGCGAGCGACGTCGCCCTGCTCCCCAACGGCTACGACACCGTGGTGGGCGAGCGCGGCGTGATGCTGTCGGGCGGACAGCGGCAGCGGACCGCGCTCGCCCGCGCGCTCGCACTCGACCCGCGCATCCTGATCCTGGACGACACGCTCTCTGCGGTCGATGCGCAGACGGAGGCCGCGATCCAGCGCGAGCTCGAGGCCGTCTTTCGCGGCCGGACCGTGATCGTCGTCTCGTCGCGGGTGAGCGCGGTGCGCAAGGCGGATCGGGTCGTCGTGCTCGACGAGGGACGCATCGTCGAAGCGGGGCTGCATGCGGAGCTGCTGGCGCAGGGGGGGCTCTACGCGCGCCTCGCCCGCGAGCAGGAGCAGCACGAGCAGGACCCGCGCCCCGGGAGCGCCCCGTGAGCGCGGCCGGAGTGGGGCCGCCGGCGAACGAGCGCGCCCGGGCCGCCCGCCAGGGCGCGCTCGACGCAATGCACGAGGAAGAGGCGCTCGGCCGCGCCTATGACGGGCGTCTGCTCGCCCGACTCTTGCCCTTCGTGCTTCCCTATCGCGGACAGGTGGCGTTGGCGCTCGGCCTGGTAGTCCCCCTCTTCGTGCTCGATCTCGCGCCCGCCTGGATCATCAAGACAGGCCTCGACCGCGTGCTCGGAGCGGCTCCCGCGCTGCCCTCGGACGGATCGCTCGAGCGCTGGCTCGCGCCGGTGGCGACGTGGTTCGAGCCCCCGAGCGGAATCCCGGCGCTCTATTGGCTGGCCGGGATCTTCCTCGTGGTCTCCCTGCTGGGATCCGCGCTGCAGTTTCTCGATACGGTCCTGCTCTCCCTCACCGGGCAGGCGGCGATGCGGGACCTGCGCCGCTCGGTCTTCGACCACATCCAGCGCCTGCATCTCGGCTTCTTCGACCGCTACCCGGTGGGTCGCCTCGTGACCCGCGCGACCAACGACATCGAGAACGTGGCCGAGATGTTCTCGGCGGGCATCGTCGCGGCGGTCACCGACATCGCAAAGATGGTGGGTCTCGCCGCGGCGCTCTTCCTGGTCGACGCCCACCTCGCGCTGACGTGCTTCCTCGTCGTTCCGGTGATGGCCGTGCTCGCGGCCGTGTTCCGGCTCAAGGTGCGCGCGGCCTATCGGCTCATTCGCGTCCGGATCGCCCGCATCAACGCCTACGTGCAGGAGAACGTGAGCGGGATGAAGGAGATCCAGCTCTTCGCGCGGGAGGAGCGGAACCTGCGCGACTTCGAGCAGATGAACGCGGCGCACCGCGATGCCTGGCTGCAGTCGATCCGCTACGACTCGGCGCTCTTCTCGGTGGTCGAGCTGGCCCAGAACCTGACCGTCGCGATCATCCTGTGGCAGGCCACCGGGATCGCCAGCGCGGGAACCATCTATCTCTTCATCGACTGGCTGCGCCGCTTCTTCATGCCGCTGCGAGATCTCTCGGCCAAGTACTCCGTGATGCAGTCCTCGATGGCGAGCGCCGAACGGATCTTCCAGCTTCTCGATACCGAGCCGCTCGTGACCGACCGCTCCGGGGCCGCGGGGCACTCCTCGGTCGACGCCCCGCCCGGTCCCGGTCCCGGTCGCGTCGAGTTCGAGGGCGTCTGGTTCGCCTACGCGGGCGATCGCGGGCCCGAGACGGACTGGGTGCTGCAGGACTTGAGCTTCCGCGTCGAGCCCGGGGAGAAGGTCGCACTGGTGGGGCCCACCGGTGCAGGCAAGACGACGGTGCTGAAGCTCCTCAGCCGACTCTACGAGCCGACGCGGGGGCGCATCCTGCTCGACGGCGTCGACCTGCGCGACCTGCCGCAGGAGCATCTGCGCCGCCGCATCGCGATCGTGCTCCAGGACGTCTTCCTCTTCAGCGGAACGGTCGCGGAGAACATCGGCATGGGTCGCGATGACGTGGACCGTGCAGCGGTGGAGCGCGTCGCGCGCGCGGTCCAGGCGCATCGCTTCATCGAGCGCCTGCCGGGGGGCTACGAGGCCCTGCTGCGCGAACGCGGCGCGAACCTTTCGGCCGGCCAGCGTCAGCTCGTCTCCTTCGCGCGGGCGCTGGCGCACGGGGCCGGCGTCCTCGCACTCGACGAGGCGACGAGCTCGATCGATGCCGAGACCGAGGCGCTGGTGCAGCAGGGAATCCACACCTTGATGGAGGGGCGCACGGCGATCGCGATCGCCCACCGGCTCTCGACGATCCAGGAC
>CAYPSI010000367.1:0-1577 GCA_964413375.1 uncultured Spirochaetales bacterium
CGTGGACCTGTCGCCGCTCGTCGATTCCGCGGCGAAGGGGTTCACGGTCGAGCTCGTCGGCCGCGACCGGCTCCCCGGGGGCGAGACCTGGAAGCTCATCGTGCGCGGCCGCGAGGGCCCAGCGCGGACGCTGCACCTCGATGCGCACACGCACCTCATGGTCCAGACGATCGACGTGCGCTCGATCGAGGGCAAGCCCGTCGAGATGGTGACCGAGATCTCCGACTACCGGCCGCTCGCTGGTCTCGTGTTCCCGCATCGGATCGAGACGGGGCCGAAGGGCAAGCCGGAGCGCCAGCGGCTGGTGATCCAGAAGATCGAGATCAACCCGCCGCTCGACGCCGCGCGCTTCGCGATGCCGGGCGGCCGTCGCAAGCCGGCGGCCCGGCAGCCGGCCGCTCCCACTGTGCTACGCTGACGCGCGCGGTCGCGTTCTGCCGCTCTCGAGGGAACCATGGCCTGGTGGATCTGGGTGCTCGGTGGTCTCGTGCTGCTCGTGGGCGAAGTCGCGACGCCCGGGGGCTTCTTCATCGTCTTCTTCGGGGCCGGCGCGATCCTGGTCGGAGCGCTGAAGGGCCTGGGCTGGGACGGGCCCGCCTGGGCGGAGTGGCTCGCCTTTACGGGGCTGTCGCTCGTCTCGCTGGGCCTGTTCCGCGAGCCGCTGATGCGCCGTTTCAATCTGAAGGCCGGCAAGCCCGTCGACCAGCTCGCGGGCGAGCGGGCGCTGGTGACGGAGGACGTCGCTCCGGGCGCCGTGGGCAAGGCCGAGCTGCGCGGCGCCTCGTGGACCGCGCGCACCTCGGGAGGGGTAGCGCTCGCGCGCGGCCAGCGCTGCCTCGTCGATCGCGTCGAGGGACTGACGCTCTGGCTCAAGGCCGAGTGAGGCCGGGGGGGATTTCATGACGGGTGCGTTCGTCGTCTTCGTCTTTTTGGCGCTGTTCGTCTTCTATCTCATCGCGCGGACCGCGGTCGTGGTCCCGCAGCAGCACGCCTTCGTCGTCGAGCGGCTGGGACGCTTCGCGGGCGTCCTCGACGCGGGCTTCCACGTCCTGGTGCCGTTCGTTGACGTGATCCGCTACCGCCACGTGCTCAAGGAGCAGGCGATGGACATCCCGGAGCAGGTCTGCATCACCAAGGACAACGTGCAGGTGGCGGTGGACGGGATCCTGTACCTGAAGGTGATGGACCCCGAGCGGGCGTCCTACGGGATCTCGAACTACACCTTCGCGATCACCCAGCTCGCGCAGACGACGCTCCGGAGCGAGATCGGCAAGATCGACCTCGACCGCACCTTCGAGGAGCGCACCTACGTGAACGTGCAGGTGGTGACCGAGGTCGACAAAGCCTCGGAGGCGTGGGGCGTCAAGGTGCTGCGCTACGAGATCAAGAACATCACCCCGCCCCAGGACATCCTGGCGGCGATGGAAAAGCAGATGCGCGCCGAGCGCGAGAAGCGCGCGGTGATCCTGCAGTCCGAGGGCGAGCGCGACGCGGCGATCAACACCGCCGAGGGCGCCAAGCAGCAGGTGATCAAGGCCTCGGAGGCCACCAAGCAGCAGCGCATCAACGAGGCCGAG
>CAYPSI010000368.1:0-13848 GCA_964413375.1 uncultured Spirochaetales bacterium
GCCGCATCGAGCCCTTCGGGCGGCGAGGCGCCGTGGCGCTCCCGCCAGTGCTTGCGCGCATTCAGCAGCACATAGGCCAGCGCGCGCCGCACCTCGCGCGGCGAGCGCAGGATCCGCAGGTGGTAGCGGCCGTGAAGTACCGGCCCCGAGAGCCCGAACGCGCGCTGCGCCGCGCGGGCCACCCGGGCCGAGATCGCCTTCATCCCGCGCCCGAGGGCCTCCTTGCCTGCGCTCTCGACGATCAGGTGCAGGTGATTGCGCTGCACCGAGTAGTGCACGACGCGGAAGCCGCGGCGCTCGCAGGCTCTGCGCAGGCTCGGCCGCAGCTCGCGCAGGAAGCGCCGGCTGCGCAGCCCCGGAATCCCCCTGCGCAACCGCAGCGTGACGTGCGAGGGGCAGTCCACCGGCACCGGCGGGCGTCGTACGTGGTGGACGGGAGGGTTCGCCGAGACGGGCGGCCGCCCGGCCCCCACGCGAGGCCCGCCGCGCCCGGATCGCATCCGATGATCGCGAAAGCTCAGCTGCTTCGGAGCGCGGCGCATCGAGATTGATTATAGCTATGTACAGATATTTCGCAACCCATCTCCCCGGTTGCACAAACCCAGATCAACCGGTCCCACATGGGTGAGCTCGCCAGAAGCGTTTTGGGGCGAGAGCCCGCCTCGCCCGCGCTTCGGGGACGCCCGCTCTGGGGCTGAAAGGCCGAGGAGTCGGGGCGGGGCGCAAGTCAGAACCGACCCCTGCGGCACGGACCACGCAGGCGCAAGGGATGGCTCCCCGGTCCAGCGCTTCTTCCCTAAGCAACCTCTTGAATGAGGTCGCGAGCGCACGATCCAGCCCGTTCCCGTTGGAGACTGCGCCTTCGGCACGCGCAGCTACAATGAGGCGCGTGAGCCTACCGTCGGATCAGGGCTAGCGGGGGCCGTCGCGATGGCCTCCGACTCCTTCGACGTCTGCGTGATCGGGACCGGCGCCGGCGGGGGCGTGATGATCGACGAGCTCACGGCCGCGGGCTTCTCGGTGGTGGCGCTCGAGCGCGGCCCGCAGCTCGGCCCCGCGGAGTTCGCGAAGCACGACGAGATCAGCAACCAGGTGCGCGGCACCGGCTTCGCGCCCGATCTCGTCGAGACGCTGCGCCCGGACGAGTCGAGCCCCGCGCGGCCCATGCGCACCAGCAGGCTCGTCTACGGCGTCGGCGGAGGAACGCTTCACTGGGGTGCCTGGTCGTGGCGCCTGCGCCGCGACGACTTCGAGGTGCGGACGCGCGAAGGCAGCGTCCCGGGCGCGAATCTTGCCGACTGGCCGATCGGCTACGACGAGCTCGAGCGCCATTACGCGCGGGCCGAGCGGGCCTACGGCGTCGCGGGCGAGACGGGCAGCAACCCCGTCGAGGTGCCGCGCAAGGAGCCCTACCCGAACCCGCCGCATCCCTATCGCTCCGCGTCCCTGCATCTCCAGCGCGGGGCCGGCGCGCTCGGCTGGACGCCCTTCCCGTCTCCGCTGGCGGTCAACTCGCGGCCCTACGGCGGGCGAAGCGCCTGCATGAACGGCGGGCGCTGCTCGGCCTTTGGCTGCCCGGTGCTCGCGAAGGCCGGCGCGCACTCGGTCCACGTCGCGAAGGCGCAGCTCACCGGAAGGCTCGACCTGCGCGCGAACGCGCGGGCGCATGAGATCCTGCTCGACGCCCGGGGTCGCGCGCGCGGCGTCGCGTACCTGACGCGCGACGGGCAGGAGCACGAGCTTCGCGCGCGGGCGGTGATCGTTTCGGCGGGAAGCCTCGGGTCGGCGCAGCTGCTGCTGCTCTCGAAGTCGGGATCCTTCCCACAGGGCCTCGCGAACTCGAGCGGTCTCGTCGGGCGCCACCTGATGTTCCATACGCTCTCCTACGTGAATTTCGAAGCAGAGGAGCGTTCGCACAGCTCCCTCGGCCCCCCCGGCCAGCTGGCGGTGGACGATCTGCATGCGAGCGACGCCCGCCGCGGCTTCATCCGCGGCGCCGTGATGACGGAGGCCAACGAGCCGAGCCCCATCCACTATGCGCTCGGAGCCGCCCATGCTCTCGGTCCCGAAACGCGGCCCTGGGGCGCCGCGCTGAAGCAGCATCTGCGCCGCTTCCCGTGGTTGCACGGGCTCATCACGATCGGCGAGGACCTCCCCGTCGCATCGAACCGGGTGGACCTCGACCCCCACCTGACGGATCCGTGGGGGCTTCCCGCGCTGCGTATCACACACACGAGCCACCCGAACGATCGCGCACTCCACGCCTGGTACGAAGCGCGCCTGCTCGAGTGGGCCCAGGCCTCGGGAGCACGGCGGGCGTGGACGGTGCCCTACGCCGGAATCAAGGGCGGGAGCGGCCACATCCTCGGCACCGCTCGCATGGGCCGCGACCCCAATCTCTCCGTTCTCGACCGCCACTGCCGAAGCCACGACGTGCGGAACCTCTGGGTCGTGGATGGGAGCTGCTTCCCGACGGCAGCCGGCTACAACCCGACGCTCACGATCGTGGCCAACGCGTACCGCGTCGCCGAACATTTCATCGCCGAAGCGCGGCGGCAGAACCTGTCGTGAGCGAGCTCTCGCGCCGCGAGCTCTTGACCGGCGCCGCCGCGCTCTGGGTGAGCGCCTGCCTGCCCCGCCCGCGCGCGCTCGAGGCCGCGGCCGCGTCCTCCGCGCCCTGCGCGCTCACTCCGGCCGAGTGGCGCGCGGTCGAGGCGATCGCGGCGCGCATCGTCCCGACCGATCACGAGCCCGGCGCGACGGAGGCGGGCTGCGTGAACTTCATCGACAAGGCCCTCGCCCACGAAGACGCAGCGGCCCTTCCCCGCTACCAGGCGGCGCTACGCGCGCTCGATCTCGTCTGCCGCGCGCGCCACGACGCGGCCTTCGAGGCGCTCGCGCCCGAGGCGCAAGACGCGCTGCTCCGCGAGCTCGAGGACGGCGCCGTCCCCGGCTGGAGCGACGGCGACGCGGATCCCGCTGCATTCTTCGCGACGCTGCGGGAGCATGCGATCCTGGGCTTCCTGTGCGAGCCCGCGCGCGGTGGCAACCGCGACTACGCGGGCTGGCGCGTGGTGCAGTTTCCCGGCCCGGCGCACGAGCTCGGAGGAGCGACGCCGGAGCAGATGCTGGGGCAGCTACCCTTCCCGGCCATCTGGGGCGGGGAGATCGAATGACACCTGGAGGTGAGCGATGCGAGAGCTGAAAGGCCGGGTCGCCGTGGTGACCGGCGGCGGCAGCGGGATCGGGCGCGGGCTGTGCCGCGGCTTCGCGGCCGAAGGCATGGCGGTTGCGGTGGCGGACGTGGACCTGGCCTCGGCCGAGGAGACGGCCGCGGGCCTGCGCGAGAGCGGAGCGCGAGCGATCGCGGTGCACACCGACGTCTCCGAGCGCAAGTCGCTCGAGGAGCTCGCGCAACGTGTCGAGGCCGAGCTCGGCGGCGCACACGTCGTCTGCAACAACGCGGGGGTCTGCATCGGGGGGCGCCCGCTCGAGAACACCGATGCCGACTGGCGCTGGGTCGTCGGCGTGAACCTGATGGGCGTGGTGCACGGCTGCCACGTCTTCGCGCCGCGCCTGGTCGCCCAGCGCGAGGGCCACATCGTGAACACCGCCTCCGTCGGCGGCTTCCTCTCCGGCCCCGACCTCGACATCTACTGCACCACGAAGTTCGCGGTGGTCGGCTTCTCCGAAGCGCTGCGCGCCGAGCTCGGACCGAAGGGCGTGGGCGTGTCGATCCTGTGCCCCGGACCGGTGGCGACGCAGCTGTTCGAGTCGGAGCGCCTGCGGCCGCGCGGCCTGGGACCCGCCGGTGGGACTTCGGCCATGCTCGCTCCCTTCACCGCGGGCGGCATGCACCCCGACGAGCTGGCCGCGCTGGTGCTCGCGGGAATCCGCGACGACGCGGAGTATGTGTTCACGCACGAGGGCTTCCGCGCGCTGCTGGACCAGCGCTTCCAGCGCGTGCTCGCGGCCTTCGACGCCGTGCCGGGCGCGAAGCAGGGAGCGTGATGAAGCTCGGAATCCTCCCGACCTTCGACCGCCGGACCACGCTCGATCCGGATTTCGTCACGAGCTTTGCGCAGATGGCCGAGGAGGGCGGCTGCGAATCGATCTGGGCGGTCGAGCACGTGGTCGTGGCCGAGGGCTACGAGCCGCTCTACCCCTACTCGCCCGACGGTCGCATGCCGACGGGCCCCGACACGGTGATGCCGGATCCACTCGAGTGGCTCTCCTACATCGCGGCCGTGACGAGGCAGCTGCGCCTCGGCACCAGCGTGGTGGTCGCGAGCGAGCACAGCGCCGCGATCCTCGCGAAGCGCGTCGCGACCCTCGACGCGCTCTCGCGCGGTCGCGTGCTGCTCGGCGTCGGCATCGGCTGGCAGAAGGAGGAGTACGAGGCGATCGGGGTGCCCTACCGCGACCGCGGGCGCCGCCTCGACGAGACGATCGAGGCGATGCGGGCGCTCTGGGGGCCCGGCCCCGCCAGCTACCGCGGCCGGCACATCCGCTTCGAGAAGGTGAGCTGCGACGTCAAGCCCGCACAGAAGCGGGGCGTTCCGATCCTGATCGGCGGGAGCTCGCCGGCCGCGGCGCGCCGCGCCGGGCGCCTCGGCGACGGCTTCTACCCCTACGTGATCTCGCCCGAGGATCTCGCGACGCGGATGGCGGAGCTGCGCACCGCGGCTCGCGAGGCCGGGCGCGACCCGGAAGCGATCGAGGTGACGGTCTGGCCCGGGAGCTTCGCCTTCGATCGGACCTTCGACCTCGATCTGATCCGCGCCTACGTCGCGTGCGGAAGCGTCACGCGCCTGGTCGTCTCGGCGATGGAGGCCGGTGGCACCACAATGGACGACTTCCGGCGCCTCGTTCACGACTACCGCAGCAAGGTGATCGAGAAGCTCTAGCAAGCGCGAAGCGCGCGCAGCGAGGCGCAGCCGAGCGAAGCCCGGGTAAGGCAGGGGATTCGATGGCCCAGCAGAAAGCGCCGAGCGAGGGCCGCCCCCGACCGTCGGTGCAGGAGGTGCTCGCGTCGGATCGCCACGCGCCCCCCGCGATCCTCCGTGAGAGCGGTGAGGAGGCGCAGGGCTACGAGGACCTCCCGATCGACGCGTATTTCTCGCCGGAGCTGCATCGTCGGGAGATCGAGAAGGTATGGCGCCGCGCCTGGCAGGTCGCCTGCCGGGAGGAGGATCTCCCGGTCGTCGGCGACCGCGTGGTGTACGACATCGCAGACGACTCGCTCGTCGTGGTGCGCTCCGCGCCCGACCGCATCCGCGCGTTCCACAACTCCTGCCTGCACCGCGGGACCCGCCTCTGCGACGCCGACGGCCGCGCCGGCGTACTGCGCTGCCCCTATCACGGCTTCACCTGGCGACTCGACGGCACGCTCGCGCACGTGCCCGCCCCCTGGGACTTCCCTCAGCTGCGCGAAGAGAGCTTTCGACTCCCCGAGGCGCGCGTCGACGTCTGGGGGGGCTTCGTCTTCGTGAACCTCGATCCGCACTGCGCCCCGCTCGCCACCTATCTGGAGGATCTCCCGCGCCACTTCGAACGCTGGCCGCTCGAGCGACGCGCGAAGGTCGCGCACGTCGGAAAGCGCATCGCCTGCAACTGGAAGATCGCCGTGGAGGCCTTCATCGAGGTCTTCCACATCTCGGCCGTCCACCCGGAGTCGGCCGAGTTCTTCGGCGATCAGAACTCGCAGTACGACGTCTTCCCCGGGCAGAGGCACTGGAGCCGCATGCTCAACTGCTCGGGCATCCCGAGCCCGCTGGTGCGGGCGCGCACGAGCGAGCAGGATGCCCTCGACGCGGCGATCCGCTTCGGAATGTGCGAGCCGGGGACGAAGGTTCCGCCGGGCGGAAGCGCGCGCGCGGTACTGGCCGACTCGATGCGCGCGAGCTTCGCGAAGAGCCTCGGGATCGATGCGTCGGACTGCTCGGACTCGGAGGTGCTCGACGTGATCGAGTACTTCCTCTTCCCGAACCTGACACTCTTCGGCGGACTCTCGCCGCTCTGCTACCGCGTGCGGCCCGACGGCCACGACCCGAACGCCTGCCTCTTCGAGGTGATGCTGCTCTCGCCCGTGCCGGACGGCGCGGCGCGACCGACGGCCGCGAAGCTCCGCTGGCTGCGCCCCGAGGAGCCCTTCTCCTCCGTCCCGGAGCTCGGCTATTTCGGACAGGTGCTCGACCAGGACGAGGAGATCATGCCACGCGTGCAGCGCGGGCTGCTCGCCGCGCGCAAACCCGGCGTCACGCTCGCGGCCTACCAGGAGAGCCGCATCCGCCAGATGCGACGCACGCTCGCGGAGTACCTGGCTCGATGAGCTCCGCTCGGCTACGCCTCGCTGCGCGCGCTTCGCGCTTGCGTCAGCCCTTGGCGTCCTTCCAACCGGAAGAGGCGCCCTTGACCATCGCGAAGGGGCCCACCGGCCAGCGGTAGCAGTCGACCATCAGCTGGTTCACCTGCTCGTGCGTGGCGACGCCCTCTTCCACCACGCGCGACGCCTCGCGGAGCATCGCAAAGTAGATCCGATTCGCGACGAAACCCCAGGCCATCGGGTTGTCCTTCACCACGACGGGGTGCTTGCCGCAGCGCACGGCCACGCCGACGACGGCCTCGGTCACGTCGGCAGCCGTCGCGTCGGTCGCGACGATCTCGGCGAAGCGCATCACGAAGGCAGGCGAGGCCCAGTGCCAGCCGATCACGCGCTCGGGGCGCTCGGTCGCGCCGGCCATCGCGGCAATCGAGAAGCCGGAAGTGTTCGAGGCGAGGATCGCGCGAGGCGCTGCGAGCCGGTCGAGCTCGCGAAAGACCCGAAGCTTCACGTCGAGGCGCTCCGGCACGCACTCGATCACGAGGTCGCAGGCGGCGGCCGCCTCGAAATCGGGCGTCCAGCGGATGCGGGCGCGCGCGGCGTCTGCGTCGGCCGCCGAGAGCTTTCCGCGCGCGACCGCTCCGGAGAGCCCGAAGCGCCCTTCCGCGGCATCGCGCCGAGCGGCCTCGAGCGCCGCGCTCGCGAGATCCGTGCACACGGTCTCGAAGCCCGCCGCGGCGGTACACTGGGCGATCCCGCCCCCCATCACGCCCGCGCCGATCACACCGATCCGAAGCTCACCCATGCATCCACCTCGCAGCGCTCGAAGCCCCGGCTAGCGCCAGGGCTCGATCAGGTGTTCGACCAGCCAGGCCCGCCCCTCCTGCGCCAGCATCTCGAGACGCGAGAGGTTGCTGTAGAGCGTCATGTGGCTCGTATCGCGGCAGACGAAGAGCTTCTTCTCGGGCGTCGCGATCTGGCCGAAGATGCGGATCTCCTCGTCCCAGAGCGTGATGTCGTCGCGCTCCGCCACGCTCATGAAGGTGGGCGGCAGCAGGATGCGCTTCGGATAGGGGCTCAGGTCGTAGCTCATCAGCAGCTCGACCGAGGCGATCGTATTGCGGTGCTCGTGGGCCGGCGCCACGCTGCGCTGCAGCTCCGTGAACGCGCTCTTCACCTCGGGGAAGGGCCAGGTGGAGAGCTCCTCGTGCGGGCGATCCGTCGACATCGGAAGGTAGCCGTGGCCGCCGCCCGCGAGCCGCTTGCGCCGGTCCTCGAGCACCGCCGCCTCGAGCCTGCGGAACGCGAGCGAGCCGTGGACCTGCTTCATCGTCAGCAGCCCGTCCACGACCGGGATGTTCGACACGATGCAGCGCACGCGCGGGTCGGTCGCGCCCACGACGAGCACGTGCCCGCCGCTGTAGGAGATGCCCCAGATCCCGATGCGCGCGGGATCGAGCTCGGCGCGCGTCTCGACCCACGAGATCGCGTTCTTGTAGTCCTCGATCTGCGCCCACGGGTCGATGTGCTGGCGCGGCTCGCCATCGCTCGCGCCGAAGCGGCGATAGTCGAAGACCAGCGCGGCGACCCCGGCCGCGGCGAAGACCCGGGCGTACTCGGGTTGGACGAGCTCCTTCACGTAGCACCAGCCGCCGGCCATCACGACCACCGGATGCGGGCCCGGACCGCCGTCGGGCAGGTAGAGGTGCCCGCGCACGAGCGTGCCCTCGCTCTGGAACTCCACGTCCTGTCGCATCTGACTCATGTTGTCTGGCTCATGCTGTCTGGCTCATCGGGCCTGGTTCATCGCGTCTCCGGCCGCTCGCAGGTCCAGCATCCTTCGGCGCGCCCGCGCTTGTCAATGGCCCGCGGCCGTGCGAGGCTGGCAGCCGCCCCGCGTCGGAGGTTCGCGTGAACGGACGCTTTACGCGCTCGCTCTTCGCCGCCTTCACGAACGTGGCGCCCGGTGTGGACCTCGAGCGCTTCCACCACTGGTATTTCGAGATGCATAGGCCGGACAGTCTCGAGCTCGGGCTCTTCGAGCGCTCGATGCGCTACGAAGCGACGAGTCCGTCGAAGGTCCGCTTCCTCACGCTCTGGGCGGCGGACTACGCGAGCCTCGACGAGGCGCTCGAGCGCGTGCGGCCGGTCGCGCTCGCATTGCGCGAGCGAGGTCGCGTCTGGCCGGTGCAGGAGGTCGTCTTCGCACAGTTCCTGTTCCTGGAGGCGCCGGAGGCGACCGGATCCGGGGTCGACCTTCCGCCGCGCACGCTCACGACGGTGCAGAATGACTGGCGCGCTCCGGAACCTGGGGTGGGCTGCGCCGAGTGGCGCGCACGGGCGTTGCCGGACGCCGCTGTGCTCGGGAGCTTCTACCGCGCGAACGCGGGCTATGCGGTGGCGCCGGACGACGCACCCACGGCGCGCCGCTGCCTGTGGATCGGCGAGAGCGACCGGGATGCGAGCGCGCTCGAGGCCCCGTGGCGCGGCCGCGCGGAAGCGGGCATCGCACCGCTCGGGCAGCCGACTCCGATCTTTTCCGCGTCCGCCGGAGTGATGCCCCCGCGCGAGGCGCCGCCCGCCACGTCCCTTGCACCCGGGGCCGCGTGGGTGGTGCACTGGCGGCCGGTGCCGGTCCCCGGGAGTGCGCCGCCGCGCTTTTGAACTCGAAGCTCGAGGGCGCTTCGGCTGTAATACAATGCGGGCCGGCCCAGGGAGGCCCACCCGATGCGCAAGCCGCTTCTCGTCTCCGCCGATTCCCACGTGGTCGAGCCTCCCGATGTATGGACGAAGCGCATGCCGGCGAAGCTGCGCGATCGCGCGCCGCATCAGCAGCGCTTCGAAGAGGGCGACGCCTGGGTGATCGAGGGGCTGGCGCAGCCCTTCCCCTTCGGGCTCACGCAGTGCGGTGGGCTCCCGCCCGAGCAGTACCGGCTCTGGGTGCGCTGGGAAGAGGTGCGCGCGGGCGGCTACGTGCCATCGGCGCGCATCCGCGAGATGGACCAGGGGAAGGTCGACGCGGAGGTGCTCTTTCCCTCGCCGCGCATCCAGAACGCGATCATCCAGAACCGCGACGCCGCCTGGCAGCTCGCGTGCGTGCGCGCCTACAACGACTGGCTCTCCGAGTTCTGCAGCTACGATCCCGCGCGTTTCGTCGGGATCCCGATGCTCCCGGCCGTCGGCATCGAGACGGCCCTCGCGGAGCTCGAGCGCAGCAGCAGACTGCCGGGGCTGCGCGGCGCGCTGCTCTCGCAGTACCCGACCGCGGGCGTGCAGCTCTCCCCGGAGGACGATCCGCTCTTTGCCGCCTGCCAGGAGCGCGGCATCCCGCTCCACCAGCACGTCGGCCTCTCGGGCTCGCCGGCCGGAACACCCGCACTCGCCCACAGCTTCCTGAACGCGTTCACGGGCGCCTTCCGCTTCTACGATCCGCCGGTGCGGATGGCGGAGCTCATCTACCACCGCGTTCTCGACCGCTTCCCGCGCCTCGAGATCGTCTTCGCCGAGGTCGACTGCGGCTGGGTCGGTTATTTGTGCGAGCAGCTCGACGACCGCTTCGCGCGCCAGAACCCCCGGCTGCGCGTTCCGCTCGCCCAGATGCCCAGCGAGTACTTCCGCCGCCATTTCTACTACGGGATCGTGAAGGACGCCTACGGCATCCGGAACCGCCACGCGGTCGGCGTCGACCGCATCCTGTGGTCGAGCGATTATCCGCACGCCAGCTGCGACTGGCCGGATTTCGAGACCGCGATCGAGCGCGACTTCGCCGGCGTTCCGGATGCGGAGCGCCGCCCGATCCTCGGCGGGACGGCGGCCCGCCTCTACGGCGTGGCCTCCCCCGACGGCCCGCTCGCGTGAAGCCCGACCTGCATCCCAGCACCTTCTGCTGCTCGATCACGACCTTTGCGAGCGACGGCGCACTCGACGAGGCGGCGCTGCGGGCCCATCTGCGGCGTCTGGCCGACGCGGGCGTCGGCGTCTACGTGGCGGGCTCCTCGCCCGGCGAGGGCTACGCGCTCTCCCGCGACGAGCGGCGCCGCTGCCTCGAGATCGCCGTCGACGAGATCGGCAAGCGCGTGCCGGTGCGCGCGATGGGAGTGGAGCCGCGCAGCGCATCGCAGATGGTCGACTTCGTGCGCGTCGCTGCGGACGCCGGGGTGCACGCGGTGCAGCTCTACTCGCTCGACATGGGGCACGGCGGGAGACCGGGAGGCGACACGATCGAGCGCTACTTCCGAACCGCGATCGAGGCCGCGCGGATTCCCTGCGTCGTCTCGAGCCACTATTTTGGCGGCTACGTGCTCGAGCCGGAGCTTCTGGCGCGCCTCGCCCACGACTACGAGCACCTGATCGGCGTGAACGTCACGAGCCCGGAGATCCCCTACCTGGTGCGCGTTCTCGACGCGCTTGGCGGCCGCGCCGCGGTACACGTGGGCGGACCGATGCACGCGCTGACGGCACTGGCGCTCGGCGCGCAGGGCTACCTCTCGAGCGAGTCGAACTACGCGCCGCGCACGGCCCAGCGCGTGATCGAGCGCTGGGTCGCCGGGGACCACCGCGCCGCGTTCGAAGCCTGGGCGCTGCTCGTGCGCCTGATGACCGGCATGGGCGACGTTCCCGGCATGTCGGTGCGCTACGCGAAGGCGATGCTCGGCTCACTCGGCTTCGCGGGCACAGGGCTGCGGGAGCCGCACCTTCCGCTCACACAAGAGGAGATCGCTCGCGCCGGCAAGCGCCTCGCATCGCTCGGCATTCCCGAGCTCGAGGCGCGCCTCGCGCGGGTGTGAGCGCAGCGCCCCCGCCGCCCTTCGAGGCCTCGCCGGCGTACTCGCGTTACGTCCTCGGGGTGCTCTTCCTGGTCGCGGTCTTCGCGCTCGTCGATCGGCAGATCTTCGGGATGTTGATCGAGCCGATCAAGCGCGAGTTCGAGGTGTCCGACACCTGGCTCGGTCTCGCCTCCGGGCTCGGCTTCGCGCTCTTCTATGCGATCGCGTGCCTGCCGATCGCGCGCTGGGCCGATCGCGGCGTGCGACGCTCGATCATCGCGTTGGGACTCTTCGCATGGAGCGCGCTGACGCTCGCGTCGGGGGTCGTCACGAGCTTCGGCCAGCTCGTGGTGGCGCGCTTCGCGATCGGCGTCGGCGAGGCGGCCGGCACGCCGCCCTCGCATGCGCTCCTCTCGGACTACTTTCCACCCACGCGTCGCGCCGGTGCGCTCTCCGTCTATACCGCGGGCGCCAGCGTCGGCGTCTTCCTCGCGTACCTGGCAGGCGGCTGGATCCAGGAGCTCTGGGGCTGGCGCGGCGTCTTCCTGTGCCTCGGAGCCCCGGGGATGGCGCTGGCGCTGCTG
This sequence comes from uncultured Spirochaetales bacterium, assembly GCA_964413375.1. Lineage (GTDB taxonomy): Bacteria > Myxococcota_A > UBA9160 > UBA9160 > SMWR01 > CAZUYC01. The sequence continues at coordinate 11,673 of CAYPSI010000368.1, forward strand.
GTTCGCTTCACGGTGCGCGAGCCGCCGCGCGGGCGCTTCGACGCAGTGCTGTCGCGACCCGTCCCGACGCGCGAAGCGCTCCGCCAGCTGCTCGAGCTCGCGAGCTACCGGCATCTGCTCGCCGCCTTCAGCCTGCACGCGCTCGCGTTCACCGGCGCGGCGATGTGGAACCCGGCCTTTCTGGCGCGCGTCCACGGCATGGGGGCCGGCGAGATCGGGACCATGCTGGCCTTCGGCAGCGCGGCCTGCATGGGCCTTGGGATCCTGGTCGCCGGACGCGTGATCGATCGGCTCGTCGCGCGCGACCTGCGCTGGACGCTCTGGGGCCCGGGCCTCGCGAGCCTCGCCACGGCCCCCTTCACGCTCGCGTTCCTGTTCGCGCCGACGCGCGGGCTGGCGCTGCTCTGCCTCGCGCCGGCAGCCTTCTTCACCGGCTTCGGAACGCCCGGCATGCACGCGGCCACCCAGGAGCTCGCGCGCCCCTCGACGCGCGCCACGGCCGCCGCACTGAATCTCCTGGTGCTGACGCTGGTCGGCGCGGGCCTCGGCCCGACGCTGGTCGGGGTCGCAAACGACGCGCTCTCCGGAGCCTTCGGCGCCGAGGCGATCCGCTGGTCGCTGGCGCTCGCGGCGGCAAGCGCGGCCTGGAGTGGCGTGCACGCGCTGCTCGGCGCGCGCAGCTTCCGGGCAGATCGCGAAGCCGCATCCGTCCCACCGGGATCCGGGCTAGCTTGTCGAGCCGACGCAGGCCGGCAGGGAGACGACGGGTGAGCGATCGCGACGAGTCGAAGCAGCCGGGCAATCCCGCGCAGCCCCCCGTCAATCCCCCCGTCAGTTCCCTCGTCAATCCAGACTGGGAGCGCGTCTTCCCGTGGATCGAGTCGCAGCTCGGCGGTCGCGTGGTCGCGCGCCGGCGCCAGGGCCGCGAGTCGGGCGGCAGGCCCGCGTGGTTCGTCGACGTCGAGGTCGAGGGTCGCCTGGTGCGCGCCTACGTTCGCGGCACCCGCGACGCGGCCTTCGAGTACACGCGCAGCTACTCGACCGAACGCGAGGCCGGCGTCGTCGCCGCGCTGCACGCGGCGGGGCACCCGGTGCCCGCCGTGCTCGGCTTCTGCCCCGACCCGCCCGCAATCCTGATGGAGTTCATCGAGGGACGCGACGACTTCCATCAGATCCGCGACGCCGCGCAGCGCGAGGCGCTGACCCACCACTTCATGGAGATCCTGGTCCGGCAGCACGCGCTCGACACCGGCCGCTTCATCGCGCTAGGTCTGGCCCCTCCGCAGAGCCCCGAGGCCTTTGCGCTCGAAGACCTCGCCGTCTGGGAACGCTCCTACGAACGCGCTACGCGCGAGCCGGTGCCGCTGATCACCTTCACCTGCGACTGGTTGCGCCGGCATGCCCCCCGGAAGATGGCCGAGATCACAATGGTCCAGGGGGATACGGGGCCCGGAAACTTCATCTTCGACGGCCCGCGCATCCGCGCGATCACCGACTGGGAGATGGCTCATCTCGGCGACCCGATGGAAGACCTCGCACTGCTGCGCTCGCGCGACATGTACTACCCGATCGGGGACATGCGCGCCTGCTTCGAGCTCTACTCGAAGCTCTCGGGCCGCCCGCTCGACCTCGCCGCCATCCGCTACTACACGGTGAAGGCGATGATCATCGTCCCGCTCTCGCTGGCGCCGGTAATGGAGAACCTGGACGCGCGCACGGAGCACGCCGAGTGGATCGCACAGTACGTCTGCTACGAACGGACGACCGCCGAGGCGCTCGCGGAATCGCTCGAGATCGAGCTCGAACCCTACGAGCCCCCCGACCCGGAGCCGAGCCCGCGCGCTCCGCTCTATGAGATCCTGCTGGAGAATCTTCGCGACGAGCAGCTCCCGGCGATCGGGGACAAGTACCGCGCCTTCCGGATGCAGATGACCTTGCGCCTGGCGCTGCACCTGCGCAACGCGGATCGCCTCGGCCCGCTCCTCGACGCGCAGGAGCTCGACGAGATGGGCCAGCTGCTGGATCGTCGCCCCGCGAACCTGCCCGAGGGCCGCCGCGCGCTCGATCGCCTGGTGCGCGAGCAGGGAGCGCAGCGCGAGGAGGAGCTCGTCCGCTACTTCCACCGCCACGCGCTCCGCGCCCAGGCGCTGATGCGCGGCGCGATGGGCATGGCCGA
>CAYPSI010000369.1:0-1672 GCA_964413375.1 uncultured Spirochaetales bacterium
CGCGGTCACGTGCCACGGGATGTCAGGCGACACGGAGACGAGAAAACGCGCGATGTCCCGCAGCTCCTCGAGCGAGTCGTTCATGCCCGGGACGACGAGCGTCACCACCTCGAGCCAGAAGCCCTTCTCGTGGAGCGCGCGAATCGTGTACAGCACCCGCTCGAGCGTGCCACCCATGTCTCGATAGCCCCGGTCGCGGAAGCCCTTGAGATCGACCTTGTAGAGCGACACCCACGGCCGCAGGTACTCGAGCACCTCCTCGGTGCCGTTGCCGTTCGAGACGTACGAGCAGACGAGCCCTTCCGCCTTCGCGTGTTTGAACACCTCGACCGCCCACTCGCTCGTGATCAGCGGCTCGTTGTAGGTCGAGGTCACGATCCGCGCGCCCGCGCGCTTCGCCGCGCTCACGATCTCTTCGGCGCTCATCGTGTCGGCCGGCGCGTTGGCCGCGGGATCCCGAAGCGCCTGCGAGGTGACCCAGTTTTGACAGAACGAGCAATGGTAATCACAACCGAGCATCCCGAAAGACAGCGCCTTGGCGCCCGGAAGCGCGTGGAAGAAGGGCTTTTTCTCGACCGGGTCGAGTTGCAGCGCCGCCACGTAGCCGAACGGCACGCGCAGCGTGCCGCCTACGTTGAAGCGCACGCGGCAGATCCCTTCGCGACCGGGCGGGATCAGGCAGCGGTGGCCGCAGGCGACACAGCGGACACGGCCGTTCTCGAGACGCTCGTAGAGCTCCCCCTCGCGCGTGTAACGCGCGAGGAGTTGAGCCAGCGGCTGGCCGGCGCTCGCCATTCGACGCTCCCCCTTTCGATTATGCTCCTGCGCGGTGTGCGTCCCGCCGATTTCCCTCCGCGGTCGACGCGGCTCCGCCGGCTCGGCCCGCCGCTATACTCGGTCCGGGAGATCCCGCATGAGTGGAGTTCGCATCGAGAGAGATGGTCGCCTCGCCGTGCTGCGGCTCGACAAGGCGCGCGGCAACGCGATCGACGAGCCGCTGGTGGAGGCACTGGCCCAGGCCGCGGCGGAGCTGGCTCAGGACGACAGCGTCCGCGGCGTGCTGCTCGCTTCGGCGCACCCGAAGCTGTTCTGCCCCGGGCTCGACCTGGTGGCGCTCGCGGAGTACGACCGCGCCTCGATGGAGCGCTTCATGGGTGCCTTCGGCGTGACGGTCTGGGCGCTCTACGGGCTGACAAAGCCCGTGGTGGCTGCCGTCTCGGGCGCCGCGGTCGCGGGCGGCTGCATCCTGGCGCTGTGCGCGGACCACCGCGTGCTGCGGCGCGGGGCGCCCGTCGGCCTGAACGAGGTCAAGGTGGGCGTGCCGCTACCGTGGTCGGTGACGCGCCTGCTGCGAGCGAGCGTGCCCCCACAGGCGCTTTCGCGCATCGCGCTCCTCGGCCGTAACTTCACGGACGAGGAGGCGCTTGCGCTCGGCCTCGCGGACGAGCTGGCGCAGGGCGAGGGCTTCGAAGCCGCGTGCCGCACGCGGCTCGACGAGTTCATGGACAAGGACCCGCGCGCGCTCGCCACCACCAAGGCCTGGCTGCGCGAACCCGTGCTCGCCGAGATGATGGCGCACGAGCGCGAGCGCCTGCCGGCCTTCCTCGACGGCTGGTTCTCGGCGGGCACGCAGGCGAGGATCCAGGCCACCGTGGCGAGTCTCAAGGCCAAG
>CAYPSI010000370.1:0-7703 GCA_964413375.1 uncultured Spirochaetales bacterium
GGCCCTCGAGCTCGGGCGCGACGGCATCCGCGTGAACGCGATCCTCCCCGGCGCGATCGACACCCCGATGATCGGCGGCCCGGAGTTCTCCGTCGACCGCGCCGCGCACCTCGCGAAGCTTCCGATCGCGCGCATCGGCGAGCCCCTGGAGGTTGCGCAGCTGGCCCTCTTTCTCGCTTCGGACGAGAGCGCCTACTGCACCGGAGCCGACTTCGTGATCGACGGCGGCGCCACTGCCGCGTAGCCCAATGAACTTCGCTCGCCTGCGGCTCGCTGCGCGCGCTTCGCGCTTGCGTCCGCCCGAGGCCGCGCCGCAAGCGCCCGCAGGGCGCGCGCAGCGAGCCGCAGGCGAGCGGAGTTCGTCCAGCCGAGCGGGGCTATTTCCAGCCCGGGAGGAGCGCGAGGTCGCGGCAGACGTCCTGGGCCAGGAAGAGCTTGCCATCCCAGTCGCGGCCGCGCGGGTCGCTTGCGAGCCATGCCACGGCGGCGCCGATTGCGTCAGGCGGCGCGCCGGTGCTGGCGTCGAAGCCGAACTGGCCCATGTCGATCGCGATCCGCTCCGTCGCGACGAAGCCGGGCGACACGTTCACGCAGCGCACCCCTGTTCCCGCGAGTTCGTGTGCGAGGATCCCGACGATGCGGTGGAGGGCACCCTTCGACATCGCGTAGCCGAGACCCCAGCCTCCGGCGCCCGCCGCCGCGGGCGGATCGGTCCACGCGACGTCCGAGGTCATGTTCGCGACGAGTCCGTCGCCGCGCGCGATCATCCCGGGAAGCACGAGCTGCGTCAGCAGCAGCGGCGCCAGGACGTTCGCCTCGAAGTGCCTGTCGATGAGCTCGAGCGGCGTGTCGAGCAGGCGATCCATGTGCCCGGGGCCGATGTAGCGGCCGTTGTTCACCAGCACGTCGACGCACCCGCGGCGCTCGAGCAGTGTCGCGGCAGCGGCCGCGACCGAGGCGCGATCGAGCAGATCGGCCCGCAACACGATCGCCTCGCGCCCCGCGGCGCGCACCAGATCCGCGGTCGAGTCGAGGCTTCCCGGAAGCGGGCTCGTGTTGGATTTCTTCACGGTCGAGGAGTGCTCGCGTTCCTCGCCCTCGTGCAGCGTCCGTGCGAGGATCGCGACGTCGAAGCCGGCGCGGGCCAGGTGGATGGCGCAGGCCTTCCCGATTCCGCGGCTGGCGCCCGTCACCAGCGCGAGCTTCGTTGCGCCTGACTGCGCGGACCCGGACCGCTCCGATACCTTCGGCATGGATGCTTCTCCTCGACGGTCCCGAAGCGATGCGACGCTAACCCTCGCTTGCCCGTCGAACAAGGCGTCCGGTAGGATGGCGCAGATGCCTGCTTCGTCGCCGTGCGCGCTCGACCTCTCCCGGATGCGGCGCGAGCGACTGGGCAAGCTCCAGCATGCGATGGAGCGCGACGGGCTCGACGCACTGCTGCTGCTGACGAGCGGGAGCGTTCTCTACGCGACCGGCGCGTGGATGCCGGCGGTCGACAATGGGCGGGCGACCCACCAGCGCGTCTGTGCGCTGCTGTTGCGCGGCGAGGCCTCGCCGCATCTATTCACACCCTACGCCGAGGGTTCCCCGCCCGAGCTGCCGCTCGAGAACCTGCACGCGCCCTTCTGGCCGGAGAGCGATGCGGGAGTCGAGGACATGGCGCGGCGCGTGGTGGAGCGGCTCGGAGCCGGCGCGCGCCGCATCGCCGTCGACGACTGGACGACCCCGATGTGGCTCCGGCTGCGAAAGCTCCTCGCACCGGTGGAGGTTGGGAACGCCGGAGCGCTCGTGACGGCCTGCCGGCTCCACAAGACGCCCGACGAGCAGGAGTGCATGCGTCGCTCGTGGTGGCTGAACGAGGCGGCGAGTCAGGCCGCCGAGCAGGCGCTGCGCCCGGGGGTCCGCATGACGGATCTCACGGGTGTGTACCTGCGCCGCCTCCTCGAGCTGGGTGCCAGCTGCAACTTCCTCGACCCGGTGTTCCAGATCATGCCGGAGCGGATCGCGGACGGGCCGTGGAGCACGAACGGCGACGTCCCCTTCGCGCTCGTGACGGCCGACCACGTGGCCCGGCACGGCGACGTGGTGTGGACCGACACCGTCTCTGGCTACGAGGGCTACGCCTCCGACGTCGGACGCACCTGGGTGGTTGGAAGTCCAAGCGCGGTGCTGCGCGATCTCTACCTCCGCTGGCAGGAGATTGCGGACGCGGTGATCGATGCGATCCGCCCCGGCGCCACCGGAGCGCAGCTCGTCCGCATCGCCACGCGCGTCAACGGCGGCAAGCGGCCCTGGCTCGACCACTATTTTCTCGGGCACACGCTCGGCCTCGAGGGAGGAGAGCCGCAGCGCTTCGGCTCGGATGCGGGCCCCGAGGTGGACGACGCGCTCGTGCTCGAGCCCGGAATGGCCATCGTGATCGAGCCCGTCACCTGGCGGGACGGCCACGCTGGCTGGCGCTGCGAGGAGCTCCTTTTCGTGACCGACACCGGTTACGAGAAGGTGAGCCGTTACCCGAACGAGCCCTTCGAATGAGCGGGCGCAAGCCCATCGGGGTGATGGCGCTGGAGGACGGCGCCGGCGTCGACTTCGCGGAGCTTCGCGCAGCCCGGCGCGAGCGCGTGCGGGCCGAGATGGAGCGCCAGGGCGTCGACGTGCTCGTGCTAGGCCGGCGCGGCAACGCGAAGTACCTGGGCGGGCACCGCTGGCTCTGGCGTGCGGTGCTGACGCCCTTCGGGCCGCTGTGCATCTTCGCGCGCGAGAGCGGCGCGATCCATCTGCTCGGCTGCACCTGGGACGACGGCATTCCGTCCGAGATCCCGACGCAGCGCCTGTCTGCATTGACGTGGAATCCGCGCAACACCGTCGCCGCGATCCGCCGCGTCGAGGAGCTCGCGCTTGCCTCGCGAATAGGGACTGACGGCATGTCGCCCTTCCTCGCCGAGCTGCTGGCAGAGCTTGCGCCGAAGGCAGAGCTCGTCGACGGCGAGCGCCTGATGCGCGACGTGCGCGCCTTGAAGCTCCCGGCAGAGATCGAGTGCATCCGCGCTGCGCTCGCGATTGCCGAGGGAGCGCTCGCAGCGGTCGTGGCAAAACTTCGCCCCGGAGTGACGGAAATCGAACTCGGCGCGCTCGCGGCGGAAGAGCTGACGCGCTTCGGCACGACGCTTCCGGCCGTCGAAGCGAGCTTCTGCGCGACGCCGCGCGAAGGCGCGGGCGCTACACCTCCGCTCCGCCGCCGCCCGAGCGATCGACCTCTTGCCGCCGGAGACCTCGTCGCGTGCTCGCTCGGCGTGCTCTACGCCGGCTACGAGGGCGCTGCGACAAAAACGCAGCTCTGCCTCGGCCCGACCGACTCGCCGTCGCCGGCTCAGCGGAGCCTCCACGCGCGCTGGCGCGCCGCGCAGGACGCGCTCGTCGCGCGCTGTCGGCCGGGGGTGACTCCGAGCGAGCTGCGCAAGGCGTGGCTCGACACCGGCGAGCCACTCCCGTCCCTTCTGCTGGCGCACGGCGTCGGGATGGGCGTCGAGCCGCCCATCATCGCCGGTGCCTCCGGACCGGAGTCGCTCGACGACGAGCCGTTCCACGAGGGAATGGTGGTTGCGGTTCAGAGCTATCTCTGGGAGCGCGGTGTCGGTGGCATCCTCGGCGGCGAGACCCTGCTCGTGACGCCCGGGGCTCCGCTGTGCCTTTCGCGCGTCTCGAACGCGCCGCTTGGCGGCACGTAGCTCCGATGCCGACGCTCGAGTTCTTCTACGACGTCGGAAGCCCCTGGACCTACCTCGCCTTCCACAAGATCGAGGAGATCGCTGCGGAGGCGGGGGCTCGCCTCGTCTGGAAGCCGATCCTCGTCGGGGGCGTCTTCAACGCGGTGAATCCGGGCGTCTACGCGGCCCGCGCGAACCCGACGAAGCCGCGCTCCGAGTACATGACGAAGGACCTCGCGGACTGGGCGCGCCTCTACGGGCTGCGCATCGTCTGGCCGCCGAGCGTGTTCCCGGTGAACAGCGTCGCGGCGATGCGCGGCGTGCTGGCCGCCTTCGACGCGGGTCGAGGCGTCGAGTTCTCGCGCGCGGCCTTCGAGGCCTACTGGGGCCTGGATCGCGACATCTCGCGCGAGGACGTGCTCGCGGACGTGGCCGCACGCGCCGGGCTCGACCCGGCCGAGCTGCTGGAGAGGATCGCGACCCCCGAGCTCAAGCAGCGCCTGCGCGCCAACACCGACGAGCTGGTCGCGCGCGGGGGCTTCGGGTCGCCTACGATCTTCGTCGCTGGCGACGATCTGTACTTCGGCAACGACCGGCTCTGCCTGGTGCGCGAGGCGCTGGCGCGCCACCAGGCCGCTCCGGACGAGGTCTCGAGATGGACCACCCGCTCCCCTTCCTGATCAACGACGCGGACAACCACTTCGTCGAGCCCGCGGACATGTACGAGCGCTACATCGACCCGGGGCAGCGGGAGAAGGCCGTCCGCTACGTGGTCGACCCGAGCGGCCGTCGCGTACAGCTCTTCGGAAGCCGCCCTTCGAAGCTCGGCTTCACGCGCGAGTCCGCGCCGCAGACCGAGGCGGAGCTCGAGCAGCTGGCGGCGACGGCCGCTTCGGCGACCGCGGACGATCGGGCACCGAAGCCGGGCGACGGCGGCGCGCGTTCGCCGGGCATGTTCCTGAACCGCCTCAACCCCTACAAGGGTCGCAGCGAGGCGGAGCGCAAGGCGTTGATCGCGCGCTTCAAGCAGCAGGAGGTCGCCTGGGGCGATCGCGACCTGCGCCTCTCGCTGATGGACGAGCAGGGGATCCACGCAGCGCTGATGTTCCCCGGCCACGTGTTGAGCCTCGAGTACGAGTTCGCCGAGGACGTGGACGGCATCTACGCAAATGCCCGCGCCTACAACCGCTGGATCCACGCGGAGGTCGGCTACGCACATCAGGGTCGCATGTTCCTGCCGCCCTACCTGTCGCTCGCGGACGTCGACCTCGCCGTCCAGGAGCTCGAGCGGGTGATTGCCGAGGGGGCCCCCGTCGTCGCGATCATCACCGGCCACGCGCACGGGGGCCGCAGCAATCCCAGCGGCGGCCGTTCCGTCGCGGACCCCATCTTCGACCCCTTCTGGGCGCGCATCCACGAGGCCGGCGTGCGCGTCACGACCCACGTCGGGCCGACCGACTACCAGAAGTACGGCGCGGATCTCAGCGAAGATCCCAACGCGGTGCTGCGCGATTTCGACGGGCTCCAGTGGGCGCTCTACTGGGGAGATCGCCCCGCGATGGAGACGGTCGCGAGCACGATCATGCACGACCTCTTCGGCCGCTTCCCGAAGCTGCGCATCTGCCTGGCCGAGCAGGGAACGGTCTGGCTGCCCTACATCCTGCGCAAGCTCGATGCCACCTACTTCATGGGCCGCCAGGCGCGCTTCGGCAGGCTCGAGCGGCGGCCTAGCGAGATCTTCCGCGAGCACTTCGTCGTGGCGCCCTTCCCCGAGGAGAACGTACAGCGCGTCGTCGCCGAGGTCGGCATCGAGCCGATCGTCTTCGGTTCCGATTTTCCGCACGGCGAGGGCCTCGCGTTCCCGGGCGACTACGTGGCCGCCCAGCTCGGCGGCCTCCCGCAGGAGCAGGTGCTCGCAATCATGCGCGACAACCTGGGTCGCTTCCTCGGCATCCAGGCCTGAGCGCGAGGCGCGACCTCGGACGGAGCGATCATCTCGGCGCGAAAGGGGACTCAGCATGGGCATCGAGGAGAACAAGGCGCTGGTTCGCGAGTACTTCCGCAGGATGCAGGCGGGCGAGGCGACGGTGGCCGACATGATGGCGGACGACGTCACCTGGTGGGTGCCGCAGTCCTCGGAGCTCGGCGGGACGCATCGAGGCAAGGCGGCGGTTCTCGCGCTGATGGGCAAAGGGGTCGATCTCTACCAGCTGCCGCTCCGGGTCGAGATCGAGGAGATGGTCGCCGAGCGCGACCAGGTGTGCGTGCAGCTGGTGGTCGAGGCGAAGACGGCCGCGGGCCTCCCCTACCGCAACGACTACCACTTTGCGTTTCGCATCCGCGGCGGCAAGCTCGCCGCGGTGCGCGAGTACGTCGACACGAAGTACGCGCAGGAGCTGCTCTTCCCCGCTTCCTGAGCCGCGCGTCGATCGGGCCCTTCCTTCAGAGCCGGTCAGGGATCCGCAGACCCGCTCCTGGCAGGAGACGGGACTGCCGGAGTGATCCAGAGCAGCAGGAGCAGCCCGGCCAGTCGGTGGTAGCCGAAGGGGAAGAGGTCGAAGGTGGGCATTCCCAGCATCAGGAAGGCGCCGAGGGCCACCGCACCGGGGCGCTCCGAGCCCCGGGTCGCGACAGACACGAGCACCAGCGGGATGGCGAAGACGAAGTGGTGCTCCCAGGCCGACGGGGAGACCAGCAGCGCGAGCGCGAGGCAGTCGGCGGCATCGGCAAGCAAGGCGGGCTCATCGGCGACTCGGCCAGCCCTTCGCTCGCGCTCGCGGGCGAGAACGCGAAGGGCGAGCCAGGCCAGGGCCCCGAGCGAGACGAACTTTGCCACGGCACTCGCCACGGGCGCCGCGAGATCGGAGCCCGTCGTCAGGCGGAGGGTATTGAAGAGCACGCTGTGGACGCTGCCGTTGCGGAAGGCTACCTCGCCGCCGACCCGCGTGTAGAACTCGAAGAAGGAGGTCCAGAGCGAGAGGTCGCGTCCGAAGCCGGTCTGGAGCGCGACCACGCCAGCGAAGCTTCCGACCGTCCATGCGACAGCGCGCCATCGACGCGACGTGACGAGGGGGATGAGCAGAGTCAGCGGATAGAGCTTGATGTGAGCCGCGAGCGCGATGGCCGCGCCCGCCAGCGCGGGTCGCGAGCGCGCCGCGAGAATGCCGGCGAGCGCGAGATCGAGCACCAGCAGGTTCACCTGGCCGTGGCGCAGCGTGCGCAGTAGCGGGTTGTCGAAGACCAGCAGCACGGCCACGAGCACCTCGGCCCAGGGCGTCGGGAGCCCCATGCCGCGCGCGAGGCGTGCCGCGAGCAGGTAGAGCCACGCGACGAGGCCCAGCTGCAGGCACTGGTAGAGATAGAAGACGACGTTCCAGGCGGCGTCGTCCGAGAGCGCGCATCCGAAGGCAGAGGCTACGCCCCGAACCAGGACCCACGCGCCGGCCATCCCCTGTGCGACGAGCGGCGGGTAGAGGTAGAGGAGGCCCTGCCGGTAGGGATCACCGCCCGCGAGAAGCACGCGGCCCGCGTACTCGTAGCAGTCGTAGTCGAAGGGCTTCCGGGACCACTCGCTCACGATCACGAGCGCCGAGAGCGTGACGAGCAGCGGAAGCAGCGGCGGGACGAGCGTCAGCCACGGGCGCCCGCTGCGTTCGCGCACGGCGAGCACGGCCAGCAGCAGCAGCGAGACTCCGCCCGAGAACCCGAGCAGCTCGAAGCGCGCGTAGCTCGCGCCGTAGCTGCTCGAGAGGATGGGGGGCCCGAGGGCCTCGAGGACCAACGGCGTAATCACCGTGAAGGCCGCAAGGGCCGCGAAGACGAGCGCGCGCACCGCAGCGGATCATCGCGCTACCCGGAAGGATTCGCTAGAACGGCCGGGGCATGACGCCGCGAAGCCACGTGTTCGTGCTGGCCCTTGCGCTGGCGCTCTGCGTCGTCGCTCCCGCGTCCTCGGGTGCCGCGCAGTCCGACGCCGACGCCGGGGCGGAGACG
>CAYPSI010000371.1:0-49826 GCA_964413375.1 uncultured Spirochaetales bacterium
TCCACACGGCCGACGAGCTCCAGAAGCTCCGCCCAGGTGCGCCCGACGCCTTCGCCATGGCCCACGTGCCCGTCGTGGGCCCGCGCGGCAGTCTCGATCTGCTGGCCGGCACGCCCGGCCGGCGCTTCTACGTCCACATGAACAACACGAACCCGCTGCTCGACGCCAGCGCACCCGAGACCCACGGCGCGCGCAAGCGCGGCGTCGAGATCGCCTGGGACGGGCTGGAGCTCGAGCTGTGAGGAGCGATCTCGAGGCGCGCCTGCGCGGGGTCGGCGAACAGCGCTACCACCACCGCCACCCTTTCAACCTGCGCATGCACGAGGGGACGCTCGGCCGCGAGGAGCTCGAGACCTGGGCGCGCAACCGCTACTACTACCAGACGCGCATCCCCAGGAAGGACTCGACGATCCTCGCCAAGGACGGCACCGATCCCGGCTTCCGGCGCGAGTGGATCGGCCGCATCCACGACCACGACGGCAGCCGCCCCGGCGAGGGCGGGCTCGCCCTGTGGCTCGACCTGGCCGAGGCCGTGGGCTGCGACCGCGCGGAAGTCGAGGGCCTGCGCTTCGTGCTGCCGGGCGCACGCGAGGCCTGCGACGCCTACGTCGATTTCGTGGCCTCCCACGATCTGCTCGAAGCCGTGGCCGCGTCGCTCACGGAGATCTTCGCCGGCGACATCATGCGCGTGCGGCTCGCCGCCTTCGCGAAGCACTACCCGTGGGTCCGCGCCGAGGGCCTGCGCTACTTCCAGGCGCGCACCGAACAGGCGCCGCGCGACGCCGCCTTCGGGCTGGACTGGGTGCTCGCCCACGCCACGTCACCCGAAGCCGCCGAGCGCTGCCTGGCGGCGCTCGAGCGCAAGTGCGAGATCCTGTGGTCGCTGCTGGACGCGATCGAGGCGGCCCAGCGGCGGCCCGCCCTGGTGCCCCACGCCCAGGTCCGCTTCGACGAGCGCGAAGGCCGCAGCCTGGTGGTGCTGCCCGAACGCGCCGTGGCGCTCAACGAGAGCGCCCGCGAGCTGCTGGATCTGTGCGACGGCGAGGCGCGCGCCGACGCCCTGGCCCTGGCGATCGCGCGCCACCATCCCGAGGCCGAGAGCGCCTACGCCGATGCCCATGACTTCCTGGCCCACATGGAGCGGGCCGGCGTGCTCGCGAGCCGCGCGTGAGCGCACCGCGCCCCTTCAACCTGATCGCCGAGCTGACCTATCGCTGTCCGCTGCGCTGCGCCTACTGCTCGAACCCGCTCGACTTCGCGCGCGTCTCGGACGGGCTCGACGCCCCGGCCTGGGGGCGGGCCTTCCGTGAAGCGTCGGAGCTCGGGATCGTGCACGTGGGTCTCACCGGCGGCGAGCCAACGCTGCGCGCGGATCTGCGCGAGATCGTCGCCTCGGCCGACGAGGCCGGTCTCTACGTCCACCTCGTGACGGCAGGGACGACCCTCGACGAGGCGGGCATCGCGATCCTACGCGAGGCCGGGCTGCGGAGCGTGCAGCTCTCGATCCAGGACGCAGACCCGGCCGCGGGCAACGCCATCGCGGGAGTTTCGGCGCACGAACGCAAGCTCGGCTTCGCGCGCGCGGTGCGCTCGCAGGGCCTCCCGCTCGTGATGAACGTGGTGCTGCACCGCCGCAACCTCGAGCGCGTCGCGGAGATCATCGGCCTCGCGCGCGAGCTCGGCGCGATGCGGCTCGAGCTCGCGAACACCCAGTACTACGGCTGGGCGCTCGCCAACCGCGAGGCGCTGCTCCCGACGCGCGAGCAGCTCGACGCCGCCGCGGCGCAGGTCGAACGCGCGCGACGCATCCCGGGCGGACCCGAGATCCTCTTCGTGCTGCCCGATTACTTTGCGGGGCGCCCGAAGCCCTGCATGGGCGGCTGGGGGAGGCGCACGATCGTGGTGGCGCCCGACGGCCGCGTGCTTCCCTGCCACGCGGCGGCCGAGATCCCCGGTCTCGAGTTCGGCACGCTGCGCGAGAGGCCGCTCGCCTGGTGCTGGGACGAGGCTCCCGGCATGCAGGCTTTCCGCGGCGAGACGTGGATGCGCGAGCCCTGTCGCAGCTGCCCCGAACGCGCGCGCGACTTCGGCGGCTGTCGCTGCCAGGCCTTCCTGCTCACCGGCGATGCGACCGCGACGGACCCGGCCTGCGAGCTCGCGCCGAGCCATGCGCTCGTCGTCGCCGCGCGCGCCGCCGCGCAGGCCGCTGCTCCCCCGCTACGGCTCCGCGGCGACTCCGCGCTGCTCGCCCGCGCTGCTCGCTGAGACGACGCCTCCCGCTGGGCGCATCAGACAGGCACGCATCTTGCTCGACGAGATGTCAAAGTGCCCTTGGGTGTGCCGCGCTGGGCCAGCGCGACGGCAACGCGGGACACATGGGCCTTCTCGCCACACGGAGCCCGACGGCGTGCCGAAACGCCCCATCCACGAGACCGGAACCGCGCTCGTCACCGGCGCCTCCGAAGGGATCGGACGCGAGATCGCCCGAGTCTTCGCGAGCGAGCGCTTCGACGTGGTGCTGGTCGCGCGCAGCCGCGCCAGGCTCGAGGCCCTCGCCGGCGAGCTCTCGTCCCAGCACGGCGTGCGCGCCGAGGCCATTGCGGTCGACCTCTCCCGCGAAGGGGCGGCGCCGGAGCTCTACCAAGAGACGCGCCGTCGCGGGCTCCACGTCGATGTCCTCGTGAACAACGCCGGCGCGATGGAGTTCGGCTCCTTCGTGGACACGCCGCTCGATCGACTCTCGACGATGGTAAGCCTGAACGTCGGGGCCCTCACGCTGCTGACGCGGCTCTACATGGAGCCGATGATCGTGGCCCGCTACGGACACCTGCTGAACGTCGCCTCGACCGGTGCCTTCCTCCCGATGCCCTCGCTCGCCGCGTATGCGGCGACCAAGGCCTACATCCTGTCGCTCAGCGAGGCGCTCTCCGAGGAGCTTCGGGACACGGGGGTCACGGTCACCGTGTGCTGCCCGGGCTTCACGCACACGAAGATGTCGGGCCAGATCCCCGGCATCGAGAAGCTCAAGGGGGTGGCGCCGCTCTGGGAGCCGGCGGAGATCGCCCGCGCGGCGTTCGATGCCTGCATCCACGACCGCGTCGTGAGCGTGCCCGGAGTGGCCAACAAGGTCGCGCTCGGCGTGCTCGGGAACGCGCCACGTTGGCTCGTTCGCAAACTCGGAGGAGCGATCGGTCGCCGCGTGATGTGAGGCGCCGAGTCGGAGAGGAGTGACATGCGCCGCCTGGCAGGGGTCGATGCGCTGTTCCTGTACAACGAGACGCCCACCCAGCACATGCACACCTTGAAGGTCGGGATCATCGACCCGAGTCACAATCCCGACGGCTACTCCTTCCAACACGACAAGGAGAAGCTTGCGTCGCGCCTCCACCTCGTCCCTCCCTTCCGCTGGAAGCTGGTTCCGACGCCGCTGGCACTCCATCACCCGCTCGTCGTCGACAGCGAGGTCGACATCGATTTCCACGTGCGCCGCGCCGCCGTCCCGTCGCCCGGGGGCCCGAGGGAGCTCGGCCTCGTGATCTCCGAGATCGCGAGCCGTCCGCTCGACAAGAGCCGCCCGCTCTGGGAGCTGTGGATGATCGAGGGACTCCCCGGCGGGCGGATCGCGGAAGTCGCGAAGGTCCACCATACGCTCGCGGACGGGGTCGCGAGCGTGGAGCTCCTGAACCAGTTCCTGACCCACGAGCCCTCGGAGGAGCTTCCCCACGACGCACCGCCCTGGGCGCCCGAGGCGATCCCGCGCCCGCTCGAGCGGCTGTGGATGGCGCTCTTCGACCTCGCGCGCTTCCTGCCGCAGTACGTCGCCCGCATCGCGCACGCGGCGCGCGAGGCGCGCCGTCGCCACGCCGAGTCCCTCGCGCACCACGTCGAGCAGCCCCCGGCGCCGGGCACCGGCCCGGACCTCTCCGTGAACCGCGTGATCTCGGCCCAGCGCCGTTTCGCCTTCGGCGACCTCTCGCTCGCCGACGCGAAAGCGGTTCGCAAGGCCTTCGGCGTGACGCTCAACGACGTCGTGGTCGCGGTCATCGCCGGAGCGATGCGGACCTGGCTCGCGCAACGCGGCGAGCTGCCGAGCGTTCCCCTCGTCGGCCAGATTCCCGTCTCGACGCGCAGCGAGGAGGAGCGCCTGAGCTGGGGCAACCGGGTCACGGCGATGTACGTCGCCGTGCACTCGGAGATCGAGGATCCGGCCGAGCGGCTGCGCGCGACGCAGCGCGCGACGCGCGCCGCGAAGCTCGAGCTCCAGGACACGCGCGGGGCCCGCCTCTCGGACTGGCTCGAGCTCTTCCCGCCCTTCGTGAGCCAGCTCGTCTTCAGCCGCCTTCCGACTTTTTTGAAACAGCGCGGTCGTCCCTCGACGGCGAACCTCACCATCTCGAACGTCCCCGGCCCGACGGAGCCGCTCTACTACGGAAAGTCGCGGCTCGAGAGTTTCTACTCGGTGGGACCCGTGCTCGAGGGCATCGGCCTGAACATCACGGTCTGGAGCTACGTCGATCGCCTCGCCATCGGCGTGATCGCCTGTCGCGACGCGGTGCCGGACCCCTGGGAGCTCGTCGACGCAATCCGCGCGTCGCTGCTGGAGCTCGTGAAGGTGGCGGCGGCGACGACGCCACCCCCCTCGGATCCGGAGCAGGTCTCCCCGTGACGACCTTCAACCTGGCGGACCTCTTCGAGAGCATCGCCGATGCCGTACCCGACCGGGAGGCGATCGCGGCAGCGGAGCGGCGTCTCTCCTTCGCCGAGCTCGATCTGCGCGCAACGCGGCTCGCGAACGCGCTCGCAGCCCGCGGGATCGGCCGGGGAGACCACGTCGGCGTGCAGCTCACGAACGGCAGCGAGTACATCGAGGCGATGCTCGCGGCCTACAAGCTGCGCGCCGTCCCGATCAACGTGAACTACCGCTACGTCGAGGGCGAGCTGCTGCATCTCTTCGAAGACTCGGATCTTGGCGCGCTCGTGCTGCACCGCAGCTTCGCAGCACGCGTTGCGGCTGTGGCCTCTCGAGTCCCGCGACTCGGAGTCTTCCTCGTGGTCGACGACGGCTCGGGAAGCGAGCTCGCGCTGGCCGGCGCGGTGGACTACGAAAGGGCGCTCGCAGAGGCCTCGTCGAAGCGCGAGTTCGCTCCGCGCTCCCCGGACGACCGCTACATCGTCTACACCGGCGGGACCACGGGCCGTCCGAAGGGCGTGATCTGGCGCCACGAGGACATCTTCTTCGCGTCGATGGGCGGAGGCGACCCGCTGCGCACCGGCGAGCCGATCCGCACGCCCGAGGAGCTCGTCGGCCGCATCCCGCCGCAGCCGGTGGTCGCCCTCGCGGCGCCGCCCTTCATGCACGCCGCCGCCCACTGGCTCGCGTTCAACCAGCTCTTCTCGGGCGGAAAGCTCGTGACGACGCGCGGCGGGGTCTTCGACCCGGCCGAGATCTGGAGCCTCGTCGACCGGGAGAGCGTCAACATGCTGCTCATCGTCGGCGACGCGATGGCGACGCCGCTCGTCGACGAGCTCTCGCAGCATCGCGAGCGCACCACCGCCGCATCGCTCTTCGCGGTGGTCTCGGGCGGCGCGCTCTTCTCGCCGGCGACGAAGCAGCGGCTCGCGGCGCTGCTCCCCGGTCGGATGATCCTCGATGGCCTCGGCTCCTCCGAAACCGGCACGCTCGGTACGGAGGCACCGGGCGGCGGGAAAGGGGCGCCCCGCTTCCGCGTGGGCGCCGATACCGCCGTGCTCGACGACGCGGGGCATCCCGTCGTCCCCGGTTCCGGGGTCGTCGGCCGGCTCGCGCGCCGCGGGCGCATCCCGCTCGGGTACTGGAAGGACGAGGCGAAGACGCGCGCGACCTTCGCGCTGATCGATGGCGAGCGTTGGGCGCTCCCGGGCGACCTCGCGAGCGTGGATGCCGACGGGGGGGTCCGGCTGCTCGGCCGCGGGTCGCTGTGCATCAACACGGGCGGCGAGAAGGTCTTTCCGGAGGAGGTGGAGGCGGAGCTGAAGGCGCACGCCAGCGTCTTCGACGTCGTGGTGGTCGGCGTTCCCGACCCACGCTGGGGTCAACGCGTGGTGGCGATCGTGCAGGCGCGGCCCGGCGCGAGCCTCGACCCCGCGGAGCTACGGGTCTTCTGTCGGGAGCGCCTCCCCGCGTACAAGATCCCGCGCGACTGGCTCGTCGTGGACCGCATCGAACGCTCGCCCGCCGGCAAGGCCGACTACCGCTGGGCCGCCGAGATCGCCCGCGAGCGGCTCGGGGCGTAGGCGCATCCGCCGAAGACCCGATGCATCGAGTCGCCGCGCGCGCTGACGCCACACACGCGATCGGATAGAGTGGCTTCCGGGATCCGGCTCCCGGCCGGCATCCGCGCCCAGGGAGCCGTCGGTGCGCCTCCCGCGATCCTTGCTCGGGGCCATCCTCGCCGCGCAGGTCGGCTGCGGCGGCGGAGATCCCGGCCCGGCTCCCACCGCGACGGTGGAGCGCGGGCGCATCGAGCGGATCTTCGTCGAGGCGCTTCCCGCCGGATCGCCGGACGCCGTCGAGCGAGACGTCGAGATCGGCATCGTCGACGGCTCCCAGGTGCAGGTCCTACGAGGACTCGCCGAGGGAGACGTGGTCCGCGTGCGATGAGCGCAGGCAGCGAGCCCGCTCCGGCCGCGGTGATCCGGCTCGAGGGCGTGCACAAGGTGTATGCAAACGGAAAGCTCGAGGTACACGCGCTGCGCGGCGTCGATCTCGTCGTCCGCCGCGGGGAGTTCCTCGCGATCATGGGCCCCTCCGGATCGGGCAAGACCACGCTGCTCGAGATCCTGGGCTGCCTGTCGCGACCGAGCTCCGGGCACTACTGGCTGGCCGGGAATGCTGCCGACGCGATCGACGCGGACGCTCTCGCCCGACTGCGCGGCGAGGAGATCGGCTTCGTCTTCCAGAGCTTCAACTTGCTACCCCGGCTTCCTGCGGTCGAGAACGTGGAGCTTCCTCTGGTGTACTCGGGAGTCCCGCGCCGCGAGCGACGCCAGCGTGCGCTCGCGGCGCTCGAGCGCGTCGGGCTGGAGCATCGATCCAGACATCTCCCGACGGAGCTCTCGGGCGGCGAACGCCAGCGCGTGGCCGTCGCGCGAGCGCTCGTGAACCGCCCCGCGCTCGTGCTTGCCGACGAGCCGACGGGAAACCTCGATTCGGCTACCGGAGAGGAGATCCTCTCGCTGCTGCGCGAAGTTCACTCCGAAGGCAACACGCTCGTGGTCGTGACCCACGATCCCGGGATCGGAAGGGGCGCCGAGCGAACCGTCTCGATCCGCGACGGCCGCATCGAACGCGACTCGAGGGAGGAGCCGCGCTGAGCGGCCTCGAGATCCTCCGCCAGGCGCTTCGCCTGCTCTTCGCGCACAAGCTGCGCTCGCTACTCACGCTCTTCGGACTGGTCTGGGGGACCGCGGCCGTGATCTTCCTCGTCGGCTGGGGCCGCGGCGTGCGAGACAAGCTCGAGCTCGGCTTCTTCAAGGCCGGCCGCAACATGGGCGAAGTCTGGGCCGGGAGGGTCTCCGAGGAGTTCACGCCGGCCGTCGACCGGCGCTTCCTGTGGTTCACCCCGGACGACGTCGAGGTGCTGCGCCGGCGCGCGCGGCTCCCGGAGCTCATCGGCGCGGAGGCCTGGGAGCTGCTCCCCGCCGCACACGGCCAGCGCGGTCTCAACGTCGACGTACGGGGGATCGAGCCCGAGGTGATGGAGATCCGCGGCGTCCCGGTGAGCGCCGGGCGTGGCATCACCCGTGCCGACGTCGAGCACAGGCGCCGGGTCGTCGTGGTGGGAGACCTCGTCCGCCGCCGGCTGCTCGGAGTCGAAGGACAGCTCGGAAGCCGGATCCGCATCGACGGGATCCCCTTCGAGGTGATCGGCTTCCTCGAGCAGGTGGGGACGCAGCTCTCCTCCGACCGGATGTCGATCGACGAGCAGGTCTGGGTGCCGATCTCCGCGGTCTTCGCGTCGTGGCCCGAACCCTGGAGTGACGAGCCGGTGGTGACGAAGATCGTCTACCGGATGCGCGACCGCAGACTCCTCGCCGAGACGGAGCGCGAGGTGCGCGCGATCCTCGCGTCGCGTCTACACGTGGCACCCGACGATAGCGAGGCCATCGGCATCTGGAGCAGCGTGAAGATGCTCAACCGCCTCCCGATCGAGCAGATGCGGGGGCTGCTCTTCCTGCTCGCCGCCGCCACGCTCGGGATCGGGGGGATCGGCGTGATGAACATGATGCTCGATTCCGTCCACGAACGGCGGCGCGAGATCGGCCTGCGCCTCGCCGTCGGCGCGCGCCGGCGCGACGTGGTCGCCCAGTTCCTGGCCGAGACGCTGTGCGTGTCGCTGCTGGGCGGACTCGCCGGCGCCGCGCTCGGAGTGGGGGCCTGCCTGGCACTCGGCGCGCTCGACCTCCCGGAGCTCGCTCCGGTGCCCGTGCTGCGCGCCGACACCGTGGTTGCGGCGCTGGTAATCATGGTCGGCGTCGGCGTGGCAGCCGGCGTCGTCCCCGCCTGGCGCGCCGCGAGCGTCGACCCCGCTTCCACGTTGCGGATGGAGTAGGCAGCGTGGACCTTCTGCTCACCACGCTCCAGAGCCTTCGGGCGCACGCGCTGCGCTTCACGCTCACTTCCCTCGGGATCGTGTGGGGCGCCTTCCTCCTCACCTTTCTCACGGCGAGCATGCGCGGCACCGAGCGGCACTTCACCCGCGAGCTCGAGGAGGTCGGGCCCAAGGTCGTCGTGCTGTGGCCGGGGAGCGTGCTCGAGAAGCGCGTGGGCCAGCGCGGCGCTCGCACGGTCGTCCTCGAGGGAGACGACGTCGAAGGCCGGGCGCGGGTGGCCTTCCTCGGGGCGGTGGCCGCCGAGCGCCTCTTCGGGACCCAGCCGGCGCTCGGGCGACGGATCCAGATCGAGTCGATCTCCTTCGAGGTGGTGGGCGTCGGCCAGGCGAAGCACGATCAGATGATCGGCGTGAGGCTGGGACGATTGGATCGTCTTCGTGCCGTGGACCGCAGCGCAGCGCTGGCTGCTGCACTCGGACGAGATCATGCAGATCTCCTTCGCCCCTCTCCACCGCGAAGCGAGCCGCGAAACGATCCGCGAGACCCGCGAGATCCTGGCACTGCACCACGACTTCGCGCCCGACCTCGACACCGCCCTCTCCTACTTCGACGTGCGCGAGATCCTCGACATCGTCTTCACGCTCTTCACGGCCTTCCGGGTCTTCCTGCTCTCCGCCGGCCTGACGACGCTCCTCGTCGGCGCCGTCGGCGTGATGAACATCATGCTCGTCGTCGTTGGCGAGCGCAGCGCGGAGATCGGCCTGCGCAAGGCGGTGGGCGCCACCCATCGCGCGATCTTCAGCCAGTTCCTCGCCGAGGCGACCGCCGTCTGCGGCGCCTCGGGCGTCGTGGGCGCGCTGCTCGGGGTCGGCCTCACGAAGCTCGTCGCGGCGATCTCTCCCCCGGAGAGTCCCCTCGCCTCGCCGCCGCTCCTCGATCCCTTCGCCGTCGCCGTGGTGGTGGGATCCCTCGTCGCCGTCGGCATCGTCGCCGGCGTGCTCCCGGCGCTACGCGCCGCCCGCATCCCCCCGGCCGAGGCGCTCCGGTCCTAGCACTCCGCTCGCCTGCGGCTCGCTGCGCGCGCTTCGCGCTTGCTGCCACAGGAGACGGAGCGCAAGCGAAGCGCGCAGCGAGCCGCAGGCGAGCGGAGTTGGCAGCCATCGCTCAGATCATCGCAGCGTCCTAAAACCTGATCACGCTGCGGATCACCTCGCCCTGGTGCATCAGGTCGAAGGCCTCGTTGATGCGCTCGAGCGGGAGCACGGCATTGATCATCTCGTCGAGGCGGATGCGACCGGACATGTAGCGATCGACGAAGCGCGGGAGCTGGGTGCGACCCTTCGTGCCGCCGAAGGCGCTCCCGCGCCACGAGCGGCCGGTGACCAGCAGGAAGGGCCGCGCGTGGATCTCCTCGCCTGCCCCCGCGACGCCGATCACGATCGACTGGCCCCAGCCGCGCTGGGTGCAGGCGAGCGCCTGGCCCATCAGCTCGACGTTTCCGACGCACTCGAAGGAGTAGTCGACCCCCCCGTCGGTCCTGTCGACGATCGCCTGCGCGACGTCTCCGACCTCCTTCGGGTTCAGGAACTCGGTCGCACCGAACTGCCTTGCCAGCTCGAACTTCTTCGGATTCAGGTCGATCGCGATGATGCGCTCGGCGCCGGCCATGACCGCTCCCTGCACGACCGAGAGACCGACGCCGCCGAGGCCGAAGATCGCGACCGAGGAGCCCGGCTCGACGCGAGCCGTGTGGAGCACGGCACCAATGCCGGTCGTCACCGCGCAGCCGAGCAGACACACCTTGTCCAGCGGCGCGTCCTTGCGGATCTTCGCGAGCGCGATCTCCGGAAGCACCGTGCACTCGGCGAAGGTCGAAGTTCCCATGTAGTGGTGGATCGGCTTCCCCTTGAGGGAGAGGCGACTCGTTCCGTCGGGCATGACACCCTTGCCCTGCGTGGCGCGCAGCTTCACGCAGAGGTTGGTTCGACCGGAGACGCAGTAGCGACACTCGCGGCACTCGGGAATGTAGAGCGGGATCACGTGATCGCCGGGTGCAAGCGAGCCGACGCCCGGACCCACCTCCTCGACGACACCGGCCCCCTCGTGCCCGAGCACGGCCGGGAACAAGCCCTCGGGATCGCGCCCGGAGAGCGTATACGCATCCGTGTGACATACGCCGGTCGCCGCCAGGCGCACCAGCACCTCGCCGGCCTTCGGGCCCGCGAGCTCGATCTCCGCGACCTCGAGCGGCCGCTTCGCCTCGAACGCCACCGCTGCACGCACCTTCATGGCTTCCTCCCGATCTGGAGCGCTGCTTTGATACCGCCAGCGGCGCGCCGGCGCCAATCCCTGGAACCCTGTGTTAGCGTCCTCGGCATGAACGCGGCCGAGGGCCTCGTCCGCACCCTCGTCGGGGCGGGCATCGAGGTCTGCTTCACGAATCCGGGCACCTCGGAGATGCACTTCGTGGCCGCCCTCGACCGCGTGGCCGGGATGCGCTCGATCCTGGGCCTCTTCGAAGGGGTCGTGTCGGGCGCCGCGGACGGCTACGGACGCATGGCGGAGCGGCCCGCTGCGACCCTGCTGCACCTGGGGCCCGGGCTGGCGAACGGCATCGCCAACTTCCACAACGCGAAGAAGGCGCGCACACCGATCGTGAGCCTGGTCGGCAATCACGCGCTGCCGCATCTGGCCTTCGATGCCCCGCTCACCGCCGACGTCGAGGCGATCGCGCGGCCCGTCTCCGCGTGGCTTCGCTCGGCACGCGACCCGGCACAGCTCCCAGGCGACGCTGCGGCCGCGGTGGCCGCGGCCCTGTCACCGCCCGGCGGCATCGCGACCCTCGTCGTCCCCGCCGACGTCGCCTGGGGCGAGGCGGAGGGGCCCGCTCCTGCACTTCCGCTTCGCAAGCGCGAGACGGTCGCGACGGAGTCCGTGCGCGCCGCCGCCGCCGCGCTGCGTTCGGGCGAGGCGACCGTCGTGCTGATGACCGGGGCGGCCCTTCGCGAGCGGCCGCTCGCGGCGGCCGGGCGGATCGCTCGGGCCACGGGCGCGCGTCTCTTCGCCAACACCTTCAATGCGCGCCTCTCCCGCGGCGCCGGTCGCGTGGCCGTACCGACGCTGCCCTACTTCGCGGAGGGGGCGAACGAGGCGCTGCGCGGTGTGCGCCACCTCGTGCTGGTCGGCGCCGAGCCGCCGGTCGCCTTTTTCGCCTACCCCGGGCGGCCGAGCGCGCTGACACCGGAAGGGTGCAGCGTGCACGTGCTCGCGAGCCCCGCGCAGGACGCGGAGGCTGCGCTCGAAGCGCTCGAGGACGAGCTCGGCGCACGCTCGTCTCAACCCGAGCGGGCGGAGCTCCGGCGCCCGGATGCGCCGCGCGGCGCACTCGTTCCCGCGGCGATCGGCGCGTCGCTGGCCGCACTCCTCCCGGAAGGGTCCATCGTCGTCGACGAGGCCATCACCGCGAGCCCGGCGCTCTTCGGACCGACCGCGACGGCCGCGCCTCACGACTGGCTCTTCCTCACCGGCGGCGCGATCGGCCAGGGCCTGCCGGTGGCGACCGGAGCGGCCGTCGCCTGCCCCGGCAGGAAGGTGGTGTGCCTCGAGGGCGACGGGAGCGCCATGTACACATTTCAGTCGCTGTGGACACAGGCGCGCGAGGGCCTCGACGTCACGACCGTGATCCTCGCGAATCGCAGCTACGCCATCCTCCAGGTCGAGCTCGCGCGAATGGGCTTCCGCGACCCGGGGCCGCGCGCGCGCGACATGCTGGGAATCGCGCGGCCCACGCTCGACTTCGTGCGCATGGCCGAGGGGATGGGCGTGCGAGCCACCCGCGCGACGAGCGCGGAGGAAATGCACAGCCAGCTCGCCGCCGCGCTTGCGGAGCCGGGGCCCCGGCTGATCGAGGCCGTGATCGAGCGCTGACCCGAGCCCGCCGCTACCTCCAGCACTCGGTCGGATGCGGCTTCTCGCGCGCGAGATCCGCCGCAAAGCCCGGCGGAGCCTCCGGCCAGGCCGAGAAGCCCTTCGCGACGCTCCCGCGCAGTGCAGCGCCGCCGTAGCCGGTCGGGTGGAAGTGCGCGCGCACGATCACGGTCTCCTGCGCCGAAATCGCGATGGGTCCGCCGGGGCGCGCGAAGGGTTGCTCCTCCGGGTGGCTGTGCATCAGCACGCGCCGGAAGAGCAGCCTTCCGTCGAGGCTCAGCACCTCCCACCAGTTCGCGTACTGGTCGCAGTCGCGATCGGGACTCTTCACCGTGACGGTGAACTCGTAGCCTCCGGGCCTTGCCTTTGCCGCGACGCGCAGCACGTCGGCGCGCGGCTCTGCGGCGGAAGACGCGGCCGCGGCCAGCAGCCCGAGGAGTGCGACGAGCCCGCGGTACCGCATGCGCTCAGCCCGGGCCCGCACTTCGCTTGGCTTCGCCTCGCTGCGCGGCGGCTCCGCCGCCTTGCCCCGCGGTGCCGTCGTCCGCGAGCGCGTGCGCGATCTGCTCGGCGGCGTGGAGCCCTCCGCGGCCCATCCCCGGGCATCCCAGGGCCTCCTCGGCCCAGCGCTCCGGCGAGTGCACGACGGCGCGCCAGAAGGGCCAGGTCCGGCACTGCCGGGGCCGGTCGGGGTAGACGGTGCAGCCGCGTTCGGCGCCGTAGAGGATGCAGGTCCCGTCACTGCGCTCCCGCAGGCTCAGGTCGCCGCCCCGGAGGCGTCGCGTGTAGACGCTGCGGAACTGCTCCGGGTCGAGGCCGGTGCGACGCGACAGCGCCTCGATCTCCGCGTCGCTCACCCGTACGCTGCCGGATGTGCCGCCGCAGCAGTTGCCGCAGCGCGTGCACGCGAAGCGAAGCCCATCGCGGTACCAGGGTTCGCCGGACACGCAGGGCCTCCGCTACGGCTCGGGCTCGGAAGGGCCACCAGACGCGAAGAACACGAGCACCGTCATGTCCTCCTCGATCTCGAAGAAGGAATGCTCGGAGGTAGCCCGCACATAGAGCACCGAGCCCCGCTGCACCGCGTGCTCGGAGCCGTTCACGCGCAGGCGGCCGCGGCCCGAGAGGACGAGATAGACCTCGTCCTCGTCGTGAGGGCCCTGGAGGTCCTTCGCTCCGGTCTTCAGCGTGTAGAGTCCGCACGAGAGCGAGGGGACGCGCAGGAACTCGAGGTAGGGGCTCTTCATCCCCTGCTTGCGCGCCAAGAGCTCGTCGATCTGGAAGATCCGCCAGTCGCTTCCGGTCATGGCCTCCACCGCCGCGACCTCGGATGCTACCGAAGGCGCTGTGGCTGCGCCGCGTGGCAGCAGCGAGCATCGCCTTCGCGGCGAGCCTGCGGCATGCTCGAATCCGACGCGAGCGCATCGCGACACATGGGGAGAGGGGGAGACGATGAGCGAGCGAAGCGTCCTGGTCACCGGCGGGGCCGGCTTCATCGGCTCCCACGTCGCCCTGCGCTTCGCGCGCGAGGGCTTCGGAATCCGCGTCCTCGACGACCTTTCGACCGGGGATGCGGGAAACCTCTCTCCCGCGTGGAAGCTCGTGCGCGCGGACGTCGCCGACCGTGCCGCCGTCGATGCCGCGGTCGCCGGGGCCGAGATCGTGATCCACCTCGCGGCCTTCACGTCGGTGCCGGAGAGCTTCGAGCGCTTCGGAGACTGCTATCGGACAAACGTGTTCGGCACCACGAACGTGGTTCGGGCCTGCGTGCGACACGGCGTGCGCAAGCTCGTCTTCGCGAGCTCTTCGGCCGTCTACTCGGACCAGGCCTCGGCTCCGAAGTCCGAGGCCGAATGCCCCGCTCCGTCGAGCCCCTACGGCATCTCGAAGCTCGAGGGCGAACACCTGCTCGCATCCCACACCGAGCTCGACGGCCTCGGCTCGGTCGCACTGCGCTTCTTCAACGTCTACGGACCACGCCAGGCGGCGGGCTCGGCGTATGCGGCCGCGGTGCCGATCTTCATCGAGCGCGCGCTGCGAGGCGAGCCGCTGACGATCTACGGAGACGGGCGTCAGACCCGTGACTTCGTCTTCGTGGCCGACGTCGCCGAGGCGGTACTGCGTGCCGCGCAGGGGCCCGAGAACGGCGTCTTCAACGTCGGCACCGGCGAGGCCCAGGCAATCCTCGACCTCGCGGACGAGATCGCGCGCCTCGCGACTCACACGCTGCCCCACCATTTCGCACCGAGCCGGGCTGGCGACGTGCGCGCGTCGAGCGCCGACGCTTCGCGTGCGCGGCAGGCCCTCGGCTGGGCGCCGGCCCATCCGCTGGCAAAGGGGCTCGCGGAGACCCTCGCCTGGTACCGCGGGCGGCGCTCAGCGCACTAGGCGCAGGTGAAGGTTCGATCCCCGGGTCCGGACCTCCAGGTTGGACCACTGCTCGAGGAGCCGACAACGGGTGACCTGGGCGCTGCCAGGCGAACCCATGCGGATGCGGAGCTCGCCCCGGGGGCTGCGGTTGAGCCGCTCGATCACGGCCGACCAATCGCGACGCACAGTCAAGGAACACCTCCTTCCAAGAGCCCCCATGTTAGGGGCAACCGGGGGGCGATGCGAGCCGGCGGGGAAGCCGCGACGCCGCCGCGATCAGCCACCCCCCCGGTCTCCATAGCCACGGGGATGCCGTCTGCTCCATTCGAAGGCAGTCCGGACGATCGCATCGAGATCGGCGAAGTGCGGGCGCCAGCCCAGCTCGCGGCGCGCACGCTCGGCGGCAGCTACCAGGATCGGCGGATCTCCGGGCCGGCGGGGCTTCACGGCGACCTCGAAGTCCGCTCCGCTCACCCGGCGCACGCTCTCGATGACCTGGTCGACCGAGAAGCCCAGGCCGTTGCCGAGGTTGAAGGCTCGCTGCTCGCCGCCTCGCGAGGCGTACTCGAGCGCGAGGATGTGCGCGCTGGCGAGATCCACGACGTGGATGTAGTCGCGTACGCAGGTTCCGTCCGGCGTCGGATAGTCGTCCCCGAAGACCTCGAGGCACTTCCGACGCCCGAGAGCCGCAGCGATCGCGTTGGGGATCAGGTGCGTCTCCGGCGAGTGGTCCTCGCCGAGCTCGCCCTCCGGATCGCATCCCGCCGCGTTGAAGTAGCGCAGGAACACCGGGCGGAAGGCCTGATTCGCCGACGCCAGGTCCCCGAGCAGCTGCTCGGCCATCCACTTCGAACGACCGTAGGGATTCACCGGGCGCTGTGGGGTGTCCTCGTCGATGGGAATCCGCTCGGGCTCGCCGTAGGTGGCGCAGCTCGACGAGAGCACGAAGACCGTCACTCCCGCCGCGATGCAGGCCTCTGCGAGCGACAGCGTTCCAACCACGTTGTTCGCGTAGTACTTGCCGGGTTGCGCGACGGACTCTCCGACGTAGCAGTAGGCCGCGAAGTGGAGCACCGCGTCGATCCGATGGCTGCGCAGTGCCGCCTCCACTGCCGCCCGGTCCTGCACCGCGACCTGCACGAGCGGAGCCCCGAGCAGCGCCGCGCGATGGCCGAGCCGGAGGTCGTCGAGCGCGATCGCTTCGTGGCCGGCGCGCCGCAGCTCCTTCATCGCATGGCTGCCGATGTAGCCGGCGCCCCCGCTGACCAGAACCTTCATCCGCACTCCTCGGCTCGCAGGGAGCTGCCGCGCACCCCAGGATAGTGGCGCCGGCCGGGATTTCGTCTCGCCACTATCCAGGCCGGTAGAGGCCGCGACCGGTGAGGGGCGGCAGATCGAGGGTCGAGATCAGGCCCGGCCGCGCTGCGCACACCGCCGGGATGGCGTTGACCAGCCGCGTGCCGGTCGCGAGGATGCCGCCCTTGTGGTGGTCTCCGTCGGGATCGACGCAGGAGATGTGGCACTCGATGCGCGGGTCGCCGTCCACGAAGACGTAGTAGCCCGGTCCGTGCTCCCCCTGCGGCCACTGCGGCGCCGTGTCCGGGCGCAGCCGCGTGACGTGCTCGAGCACGATGGCCGGACGTCCATCGACGCTCCCCTCGAGCTCGAAGCGGAAGGCGTCGGCCGTCTCCTTCCGGACGATCCCGAAGCCCGGGATCTCCCCGGCGTCGAGCCCCAGCTTGGCATCCGAGTGGACCCAGACGCCGGCCAGCTCGAGCTCGGGGTGCTCGATGATCGCCCGCAGTGCGAAGTGGCCGACGAAGCCGGTCCCGAACTGGACGACCCGGCGCCGGCTCACCGGATCTTCAGCATCCGGGGAGGCGCCCCGTCCGGCTTCTCAGTTGACGATCTTCCACGAGCCGTCGGGCTGGCGGCAGGCCGTTCCGTACGCGGAGTTGGTCTTGCCGTCGATCACGACCTTCTCCTGGTACTCGCGGCAGTACTGCCCGCCCGCATTCTCGTAGGTCTTGGTCGGGGTGTACGAGCCCGAGTGCCCCGTGTCGGGATTGCGCCAGGTGGCGGACTGGCCCGTGCGGGTCGACTCGAGCGTGGCCTGCTGCGTCTGGTAGGCCATCTGCTTGTCGCGCTGGTCGAGCGCGTTGCCGATCGCACCGCCGAGCAGGCCGCCGAGCAGCACGCCGCCGATGATCCCGGCCGCCCCACCCCCCGCCGCCGCGCCAATCAGCCCGCCCCCGGCCGCGCCGAGCGCCGCGCCACCGGTGGCCTTCGGGTTGTCCACCATGGTCTGGCCGGCAGTCGCGCAGCCAGAGGCCACGAACGCGAGCAGCACCCACGGCGCGAACCAGTTCGCGGTCTTGCGAGTCATGCGATCCCCCCCTTGTCCTGCGTCGCGCTGCGCGCGCCGCAGAGGCGCGGAGTCTAGCCCGGCCGTGAAAGCGTGGCAGGCGACGCCCGGCCTTCGGGGGCGGCGTTGCCCGCGAGCGCCTTCCCGGCGGCCGGATCGACCGAGCGCAGGTGGAGATCCCGCTGCGGAAAGGGGATCTCGATCCCCGCCTCGCGCAGCGCCCGGTGGATGTCCAGCACGATCTTGCTGCGCAGCGCCTGAGCCGTGTCCGGCTCGGGCGTCCAGGCGCGGACGAGGAAGTCGAGCGAGCTCTCGCCGAAGCCCAGGAAGAGCACCGACGCAGCCGGATGCTGGAGCAGCTCGGGGCGCCTTTCTACGACGCTCTTCAGCAGCTCGAGCACCTGGTCGGGGTCGCTGCCATACGAAACCCCCACGGGGACCTCGACCCTGCGCTGGCGATCCGAGAGCGTCCAGTTGATGAAGGTCTCCGAGACGAGCTTCGAGTTCGGGAGCACGAGCTCGGCCCCGTCGAAGCCGCGCACCGTGCTCGAGCGGATTCCGATCCGGCGCACCTCGCCGAGGGTGCCGCCGACGTCCACGACGTCGCCCACCTGCACCGGGCGCTCGAAGAGCAGGATCAGGCCCGAGACGACGTTGTTCACGATGTCCTGGAGCCCGATGCCGATGCCGACGCCGAGCGCACCGACCAGCAGCGCCAGGCGGCTCATCTCGAAGCCGGCGGCGAGCACGGCCATCGTGAAGCCTGTCAACAGGATCGCGTAGCGGACGAGGGCCGAGATCGCGAAGGGAACGCCGCGCGGCAGCGAGGCACGCGAGAGCAGGTCCTCCTCGAGCACGAAGCGCACGAAGCGCGACGCGAGGATCGAGGCATAGAGCATCAGCCCGAAGGCCAGCACCCCGCCGAGCGAGAGCGAGAGCTCGCCCGTCGCCCAGTTCGCCGTGAGCGCCGTGGAGATGGCCGCGAGGATGGGATCGGCCACGTCGAAGTCGTCGAGAGAGCGGTACAGCCACCAGAGCGTGAGCGTGGCCTGGATCGCGAAACGGCCGCGCTCCTGGAGCAGCGGAGCATGGTTGCGGACCATCCGCAGCGAGCGCGCGAGCGGGCTGCGGAGTAGCAGCGCCCACGCACCCTCGAGCACGCGGGCCACGGCGTACAAGCAGAAGGCGACCAGCGACGCGGCGAGTGTGCCCTCGACGAAGGTCTCGGCCAGCATCGTGTTCCCAAGCACGTTGGCGACGATCGAGACCCCGATGAGCACCACGCCGAGGCGCATCCCGAGCCCGATCACCTGCGGCCAGGCGCTGCGCCGCGCGAGCTGGCCGAGCTTCGCGAGCTGCGCGGGGCGCAAGAGCCAGAGGAAGACGGCCAGCGCCAGTACCGCGACCGCGAGCAGCACGAGGCTGTTTGCGAGCGGGTCCGGGACCATCCGATCGCGGATGCGATCGATCGCGAACCAGGCGGTGAGTCCGTAGAGAATCCGGCGCAGCTCCGGGTCGATGAGCGGAAGCAGGAGCCGCAGCGTCGCGATCAGCAGTACGACCGCGCGGAGGGTGATGAAGATGGGCGGCGCCTTCGGAAGCAGCGCGAGCGAAAAGACCCCGGCGATCACGATCCCGGCCGAGATGGGCCTCTCGAGGACCCCGGCGGGCGCCGCGAGCGACTGGTCCTCATGCGCGAGTTGCCGGGTCGGCCGGCGGAGGGCAGCTGCGGCGAGGATCGTGCCGAGGGCCAGCATCGCCAGCAGCAGCAGGTGCCCAGAGCGCTCGCGCACGAAGTTGTCGAGATCCTCGAGATCGTTGGCGCGGGCGGCCCCGAGCCGCTCCAGGAGGCCCGCCTGCGCTGGCTCGGCGCGGGTCATGACCTCCCACAAGGGCGGGCGGTCGAGCGTGAAGAGGCTCTTGAGCCGCTCCGCGCGCAGCGACTCTACCTGGTCGAGGATCGCGTCGACGGACGACTGCTGGTGCGCAATGCCTTCCCGTGCGGTGAGCAGCTGGTTGCGCCGGGCGAGCACCGCCCGCTCCGCACGGTCGATCTCGGCGAGAGTCTTGTCGATCCGCGCGATGACCACGGCGGGATCCGAAGCGGCGGCCGCGCTCACCTGAGTCGCCTTCCAGACGGCGCGGCGCTCGGCGAGCAGCACCAGGTTGGCGTCCAGGCGCTCGGCCCTCTGCGTGAGCGTCGCGCTCCAGCCGGCGAGCCTGTCGTGCAGGCGCACGAACTCGAAGGAGGCGCGATCGAGATCGGCGCGCCTGGAGTCCTCGCCCAGGCGCTCGCGCGCCGTCGCGACCATCCCAGCCACCTCCCCGGCCGACCCGGCGAGCTGCTGCTCGATCTCCTCGACGGCGGGCTCGGGCTTCGCGAGGTCGGTCAGGCGCTGGGTGCGGTCGCTCTCCTCCTGCGCGCGATCCGCCACCTCGGCGCCGGGAATCGGCTCGGGCGCCACCGGCGCCGCCTGAGCCTGCGCCCCGGAGCCCGCTGCCGGCGCCGGCGCAGCCGGCGGCTGGGCCGCTGCCGGCAGCGCGAGCAGCAGCGCGAGTCCGACCAGCGTCGAGAGGTGGCGAGGCGCTCGCCGGCTCACGATCCCTGGCTCCCCGCCGGCTCGCGAGGCCGGATCGCTCCGGTCGCCTCCTCGAAGGCACGGCGCACGACGAAGTCGCGGTCCAGGCGGAAGAGCCCGGGGATCCCGAGCGTCTCGAAGCCCGCGTCGCTCGTGAGCGTCTCGCGCGCAAGCTGCTGGGTCCGCTCGAGCGAGAGCCCCTCGCCCACCGCCTGCTGCACGATCTCCCACAGCTCGCGCAGGAAGCGCTGGAAGCGCTCGATCCCCGCGCGATCGGTGACCGGTCCGTGGCCGGGAATCACGCGGTCGAAGTCGAGCAAGAGCGCTCGGTCGAGCGTTCCGATCCACGCCTCGACCGAGCCGCCGGCCTCGAGGTCGATGTTCGGGTAGCGACCATGGACGAGCAGATCGCCCATGTGCAGCACGCGATCCTCGACGAAATGCACCACGAGGTCGCCACCGGTGTGACCGCGACCGAGGTGGAGCATGCGGATCGTCTTGCCCCCGATCCGCAGCTCGCGCTCCGCTTCGAAGGTGTCGTTGGGCAGCGTTCCGGCGTTGGCGCCGCTCCAGTAGTCCGCGTCGAACTCGAGCATGTAGTCGAGCGTGCGCTGCGTGGCGACGACCTGTGTACCCGACGGGAAGCCCGGGTTCCCATGCGAGTGGTCGCTGTGATAGTGCGTGTTGATCACCGCCTGAACGGGACCGCCGGAGAGGCGCTCCGCCAGCTCCCGGATGCGGGCTCCCTGGGCCCGGAAGGTCATCGTGTCGACGACGACTGCGCCCTCCGCGGTCGAGAGCACGGCGACGTTTCCGTTGATCCCGCCGGCCTGCACGACGCGCAGGTCGGCGCTCACCGGCTCGGACTCGAGCGTGGTGACTTCCTGGTAGAGCCAGACGAATGCCGCGCCGGCCACGGCCACGAGCGCCGCGGCGCCGATCGCGAGCTTGCGGAGCATCGCGCGCCCTCCCGAAGGCGGCGCGATGATGCCACAGCCGCGCCCGGGGCGACATCGTCGGAAGACGGAGAGTTAGTCGGCTAGATGTCCGAGCGCAGAGGGTGCGGCTTGCCGAAGAGCCAACCCTGGCCAAAGGGGATGCCGAGGCGGCCGAGGGTCTCGAGCTCCTCGAGCGTGTCGAGGCCCTCGCCGATGATGCGGGCGCCGATCCGGTCGGCGACCGAGCGCAGCGCGCGCAGCAGCTCCTGGCGGCCCGGGTCCTCGTCGATCCCGTGCACGAAGGCGCGATCCACCTTGATGAAGTCCGGAGAGAGCTCCATCACGGCCTCGAGACTCGCGTAGCCCGCGCCGGTGTCGTCGAGGGCGATCTGGAAGCCGAGCTTTCGATAGTAGTCGCGCACCTCGCGGAAGATGTCGAAGTTTCCGATCGACTCCTGCTCCGAGATCTCGAAGACCATGTCGCTGGGGCTGAGCCCGCAGGCCTCGAGCGTCTTCGAGATCGATTCGGCCCGAAAGGCCGGATCGTGGATCGTGGTGGGCCGCACGTTCAGGAAGAGCTTGGTGCCGCCGGGGAGCTCCCTCGCTCCGTGCAACCCGCTCTGCCGGCAGAGGCAGTCGAGCTGGAAGAGCAGGTCCTGCTCCGTCGCCGTCGCGAAGAGCGCGTAGGGAGAGTGGAGCTCGGAGTCCTGGGGCCCGCGGGCGAGCGCCTCGTAGCCGAAGACGGTACGGCTCTCGACCTCCACGATCGGCTCGTAGACCGAGGTGATCTGGCGCGAGACCACGAGATCGAAGAGGCGCTGCCGGCGGCGGCGCGCGGCCACGAGGGCGGTGAGCCCCGCCTCCTCGCGCGCTTCGGCGAGCGCGGCAACGAGCTGGGTCTCGGCCGTGATCGTCGGATTGCGCAGTGCGGCGCCCGTTCCGACCGGGAGCGCGGGGGTCGCCCGCAGATAGGGATAGGCGAGTCGCTGGCCGCGCCGCGCGATGGAATCGGCGATGCTGCGGCGGAGCTCCGGCAGCTCGTGCCGATAGAAGGCGACCTCGTTGGCGTCTCGGAAGACGAGAACCACGATCTCGCTGCGCCCGGTTTCGCCGCCCAGCACGAGGTCATCGATGCCGAGTGCGTCGCTCACCGCTTCCGTCACGAAGGCGCCCATGGCTTCCGTGACGCGGCGCAGCGCCTCGCCACCGTACTGGGCTTCGATGGGGCGGAGCGCCGAGGCGTCTACGACGACCACGCCGAGAGCGCCGTGGCGCGCGAAGCGCGACGCAATGCGCGGCAGCCAGGCGCCGAGAACGCCGAGCCGTCCGCCCACCGCCTCCGGCTGCGCACTCTCCGGACCCACTCGCATGCGGGTCGCATCGGCAGGCCGGGGTGTCGCTTTGAGGATGGCGTAGGATTCCAGCCATGCGGCTCGGGACTCGCCTGCTGATCCACGCGCTCTTCCTGCTCTCCGGGGGCACGGCGCTGGTCTACCAGGTCACCTGGGTCCGGAATCTGTCCCTGATCTTCGGCGCGAGCCACCAGGCGACGAGCATCGTGCTGGCCTCCTTCATGGCCGGGCTCGCGCTCGGCGGCGCCGCGGCGGGCCGCCGCGCCGGGTCGGTGGCCCGACCGCTGCGCATGTACGGGCTCCTCGAGGTCGGGATCGCGCTCTTCGCGCTGGCGCTCCCGACCCTCCTCGAAGCCGTCGATGCCGCATACGTAGGCGCGGCCCAGAGCGCGGGCGCTGTCACCCCTGCGATCGTGCTGATGCGGATCGCGCTTTCCTTTGCCGTCCTGGCACTCCCGACCTTTCTGATGGGCGCGACGCTGCCGCTGCTGATTCAGTTCTCGGTACACCGTCGGGCGGAGCTCGGTTCGCGCCTCGCCTGGCTCTACGGAGTCAACACGCTCGGCGCAGCCGCGGGTGCGATCGCGGCGGGCTTCCTGCTGATCCCCTCGCTCGGGGTCTGGCGCACGCAGCTGGTGGCCGTCGCGCTCAATCTCGCGATCGGTGCGATCGCATTGCTGGTCGACGCGCGTCTGCGGGGCGCCCGGGAAGCAGCCACCGCACCCGCTCCTTCCCCGAGCGCGGAAGCGGCCGCGGCGCCGACGAATCCGCTCGCACTGCGGCTGGCCTTCCTGGGCACCGCGATGGCCGGAGCCTGCGCGCTCGCACTCGAGGTGCTGTGGACACGCGGCATCGCGATCGCCGTGGGGGGAACCGTCTACAGCTTCACCGTGATGCTGGCGGCCTTCCTGATCGGGATCTGGCTCGGGAGCTGGCTTCACGCGGCACTACCGCTGCGCCGGATCGGCGAGGCCACGCAGATGGGCTTCGTCCTGATCGCGATCGGCGTCACGAGCTGGCTCGCCTCGATGTTGATCCCGCACTTGCCGCAGCTGATGGTCGAGCTCAACTTCAAGGTCTACGGCGACCTCCAGCGCGTGCGGCCCGGAACCGTGCTGCTCGTCGCCTTCAGCGTGATGCTGCTTCCCTGCATCTTCATGGGGATCGCCTTCCCGCTGGCGGGTCGGGCGCGCGCGCGTCTGCGCTCCGGAACGGGCGGGCCGGTCGGTGACACCCTGGGCCTCAACACGCTGGGCTCGATCGCCGGTTCGCTGCTGGCCGGCTTCGTGCTGATCCCGCGCCTCGGGCTCCAGGACGGGATGCTCTTTGCCGGCGCACTCGACGCCGCGTGGGGCACCCTGCTGCTCGGGGTCGTGCTGGCCGGACGCGCGGTGCGCTCGCGCCCTCTCGCGCTCGCGGCGGCTGGAGCCGCCGCAGCGGGCGTGTTCTGCGTCCCCCTGCTGGTGCCGCCGTGGAGCTTCGACGTCCTCGGTGCCTTCGCGAGCTCGCAGATCCGCCGCTACGTCCAGGCGGGAGGCAAGGTCGACGTCGCGGCCGCACTGCGCGACTACCGCGTGCTCTACTTCGCCGAGGGAAGCACATCGACGATCTCGGTGGCGGAGTGGCGCGGTCACCGCACGATCCTGGTCAACGGTCGGACGGAGGCCTCGGACTTCTTGCCGGACCTCCAGGTCGAGTACCTGCTCGGGCACGTGCCGATGCTGCTGCACCCCGATCCCCGCTCGGCCCTGGTGATCGGGCTCGGTGCGGGAGTGACGCTCGGGGCCGTCACCGCTCACGAGCAGACCGAGAGCATCACGCTCGTCGAGATCGAGCCGGTGGTTCTCGACGGCACGCGGAAGTTCTCCGACCTGAACGGGGCAGCGCTCGACGACCCGCGCCTCGAGATCGTCTTCCAGGACGGACGCAACTTCCTGAAGACGACCCCGCGACGCTTCGACGTCATCACCTCCGACCCGATCTACCCCTGGAACGTCGGATCGGGCTACCTCTACACGACCGAGTACTACCGCCTGGCCGCCGAACGCCTCAGCGAGGGCGGCGTGATGTGCCAGTGGTGGCCCGCGTCGGACCTCTCGAACGACGACTTCCGCGCGCTCGTGCGCACCTTCGCGACCGCCTTCGCCCACACGACCCTGTGGCAGACCACCTACGACGTGATCCTGATCGGCAGCAATCGCCCGATCCAGGTGGATCTCGGCAACTTCGCGCGGCGCCTTGCCGAGCCCCGGGTGGCACGACAGCTCGCGCGCGTCGGGCTCGACTCGCCGCTGCCCTTCCTCGCCGAGTTCGCGCTCGATGACGCAGGCGTGCGCAGCTACGCGGAAGGCGCTCCGCTCAACACCGATGACAACCTGTATCTCGAGTTCCAGAGCCCACTCGCAATCGGGTCGCGCGCGGCGCCTTTCAACGTGCTCTCGATCGACGAGCACCGCGTGAATCCGGCCGTGATCCTCGCAGGACCGGATCCCTTCTTCTCGAGCGACGAGGAGGCCTCCCTGACACTCGCCCGCTACCAGGAGGCGAAGCAGGCCACCACCCACATCTATTACGGAGCGCGAACCGAGCGCTTCGCGCGCGAGTCGCTCGGCGACTCGAATCGGCGCCTGCGTCGCATCCTACGCAAGCTGCCGGACTACTCCCCAGCTCGTGCGCAGCTCGCCAATGGGCTGGTACAGATCGCGGTGCGCAAGCTCGACCAGAAGCGCTTCGCAGATGCGGCCAAGGCCGCGGGCGAAGCCCTCGAGCTCGTGGACGACGCGCGGGCCCATCACATGCTCGGCACCGCGTTCGTGCACCTCGGGCGCGACCCGGAAGCGATCCCTCACCTCGAGGCCGCTCTACGGATGCGGCCCTGGTATTGGCTCGGCTACTCCGATCTCGCGAACGCGTACCAGCGCGCAGGGCGCGGGGCCGACGCGATCCGCACGCTCCGCGAGGGTCTCGCCGCGGAGCCGGATGATCCGACGCTGGCCGGGCAGCTCGACTCGCTGCTCCAATCGGCGCCGGCGGGAGCCTGAGCGCGGCGCCCCGAGGCGATCAGTGAACGCCGCGCGTCGCGACGAGCGTCGAGGGCTCGATGCCGAGGCTGCGCACGACGTACTCCCACATCGCTGAAGCATCGACGTCGAAGACGACCTCTCGACTCACCGGCGCGATCAGCCACGCTCCCTCGGAGAGCTCGTTCTCGAGCTGCCCCGGGCCCCAGCCCGCGTAGCCGAGCAGTAGCTGGAGATCCTCCGGCGGATCGTCTGCGAGCTCCCGCAGCACCTCGAGCGACCCGGCGAAAGCGATACCGTCCCCGACGGACTTCACGTCGTCGCAGCCGGAGACGGTCTCCTCGGCGAAGAGCATCCATCCCGTCTGGGGCTGGACCGGGCCGCCCCAGCCGATCTCGTGATCGGGATCGCCCCGCCAGCCGATCTCCAGCGTCGTACAGAGATCGGTCGCGGTGAGATCCGTCGCACGATTCAGCACCACGCCGAAGGTACCTTCCGCGTCGTGGTGGATCAGCAGCACGACCGCACGCTTGAAGTTCGGATCGAGCAGCTGGGGCATCGCGACGAGGAAGGTCGGCGCGAGTGAGTCCGACACGCCGCAAGTGTATCACGCGAGCGGAAGCTCGGGGCCGGCACGGCCCGATCTCGGGTAGGCTTTCGCCCATGGACCGCCGACGCGGCGCACGGGCCCTCCTGCTCCTCCTGCTCGGTGCAAGCTGCGGCTTCGCAACCTGCAGCGCATCCTCCCTCTCGGGTGGCTCCCTCGCGGAGCACCTCGCGATCGACAGCCTCGGGCTCGAGATCTTCCTCGCAGGCGTCGCGCTCGCTGGAGCTTCGCTCTCCGGCACGCCGCTGCGACGACGACTCGGTCTCGGGCCGAACCGGATCTCCGCGCGCCTGCTCGCAACGCTGGTCCTGGGCACCGTGGGCGTGAGTCACGGCCTCGACGGAATGATCGAGCTGCTCGGGCTGCGAGAGAAGAGCTCGCTCGCGAGCTTCGACTTCACGCTCGCGGGTGCTCGCGGCAGCGCTCTCGTGCTGGCGCTCATCGGGATCGGGATCGCACCCGCGATCGCCGAGGAGCTCTTGTGTCGCGGGCTGGTGCAGCGCGGCCTGCTCGCGCGCTTCCGACCCCTCGTGGCGATCCCGCTGGCCTCTGCGTTCTTTGGCGCGCTGCACGTCGACCCGGTGCACGCGGTCTTCGCGAGCCTGCTCGGCCTCTACCTCGGACTCGCCGCCTACATCGCGGCGAGCACCCGGGCCGCGATCGCCTGTCACGCCGCCAACAACCTCCTCGCCGTCGTGGTCGTCGCCTGCTGGCCGCAGCTCGAGTTCGCAAACCCCGCTTCGACCGCCGCCGGCTTCGTGCTGGCGGCGGCCTGCCTCTGGGTGGCGGGCAGGCAGGTGCCTGCTGCAGCGCTGGAAGAGTCGCGTGGGAACGGACGAGCCACTTCGATCGTGGCAATCCCCTAGTCGCCGCTTCAGCGAACCCCGCGTCCTGCCGATTTCCTGCGCAGACCCATTCCCGCTCGCCTGCGTCGCGATGTGCGAAGGAAGCTGCGTGGGAACGCCAGCGCCCAGACCATCGGCCAGCGCCCAGACCATCGGGTCGGAGACCGCGTGCCATGAGCCAGACCGTTTCCGTGCTGCTCCTCGACGACGGCGAGCTCGACGACGTGCAGGAGTGCCTCGAGGAGATGGGCGTCGCCTTCGGACGCGTACGCGGCGGCGCGATCGTCCGGAAGACTCCCCCGCCCTCGCGCCTGCTCATCTCGACGCCCCGCAGGATCGACGCCGTGTCGCTTCCCCAGGCCGGGACCGAGGAGGCGAAGCGGCTCGTCCGTATCGTGGTCGTGAGCGAGGATTCGACCACTCTGCGCGAGCAGATGCGCCGCATCGGCTTCGACTACCTCGTGAGACGCCCGGTCCATCCGGAGGCGCTCCGACTTCTGCTGATGCGCTGCCTCTACGCCGGTGAAGAGCGGCGCGTCGAGGAGCGGGTTCCGATGGGCATCGACGTCTCGTTCCGCACGGGTCTGCTGCCGCGCCGAGCGACGATGGTCGACCTCTCGAGCCGCGGCTGTCGGCTGCTCTCGAGCTATGCGCTCGAGCCGGGCCGCCGCGTGTGCGTGCAGGTGCCCGACGGCGAGCGGGATCCCCTGCTCGTCCGCGGCCAGGTGCTTCGCATCAGTCTGGACGAGAACCTCGGACCGGGCGGACCCTACAGCGCAGCCGTCGCCTTCGAGACGCTGCCCGAGGCCGACCAGCAGCGGCTCGGAAGCATGCTGGCCCGACGCGCGCTCGGCAAAGCCACGTTGATCGGCGCAGCCGGTGACGAGCCTCTGCTCCCGCCGGAGGCTCGGGCCGAAGATATGCGCCGCGTCGAGCTGGCCGTCGACGTCCGGGTCGCTCCGACGCCGGTGCCCCCCCGCGCCGTTGACGTCGAGGACGATGACGAGACCGACGGCTCCGACTCGGAGCGCCGGAGTTCGCCGCGCGGAATGTACTCGCGGCGGGTCCCCGCCTTCGGCGAGCGCGCCATGCGGGTCCTGGTCGCGCGCGATCTCTCCGTGGGCGGCATGCGCGTCGAGCATCTGAGCGGTCTCGGGGTGGGAGATCGCCTTCACCTCGCGATCTACGGCAGCGCGGCCGGCGAGCCGACGCTCGTGTGGGGCACCGTGGCGCGGGACGACGGGCACGAGGGCATCGGCCTGGTCTTCGACGACGTGTCCGATGCGACGGCCGAGCGCATCGAGAAGGTGCTGGTCGACCTTCCGGCCATCGAGTCGCTCCACGACGACGAAGTCCGCGCGATGGGCACCGTGATGACGGAGATCCTCGAGGCGTAGCCCGATGAACTTCGCTCGCCTGCGGCTCGCTGCGCGCGCTTCGCGCTTGCCCTAGGCGCCCGGTCCGGGGTCGGGGCGCGGTCCCGGACGCCCCTTCGCGAGGGTAGGCTTGGCTTCCCCGGGTTTTCCGGTAGCTTCTGCCCGCTCCGGAGGGCAGCGTGGCTCGCAGCAAGAACAAGCTCAGGATCAAGCGCCATCGGCTCAACGTCAAGCGCAAGCGCCGGATCGAGCGCAAGAAGACCGCCCGCAAACAGGACCGCGGCTAGCCCCGGACCACCGGCGAAGCAAGCGCGAAGCGCGCGCAGCGAGCCGCAGGCGAGCGGAGAGGGCAGCCACCGCTCGACTCCTCGCAACGTCCTCGCTAACGGGGCTCGGCGATGCCGAGCGCAGCGGCTCCGACCAGGGGCGCCGCCGGCGCAGCTTCGCCCCGGCTCGCGGGGGGGACGTAGCGCGAAGCGTGCGCGACATCGCAGCGCCCGCGTACGCAGAAGACGCTCTTCAGGACCTCACTGGCCACCTGTGACGCATTGCGCCACCAGACCTTCCCCTGCACCACCAGCACCGCGACGGCGATCCGCGGCTCGTCCGCCGGAGCTACCCCGGCGAACCACTCGTAGCGACCGTCCGGGTCCTTGCCCGACAGGCTCCCCGTCTTGCCGGCCACGCGGATGTCCCCAAGCAACGGGCGCCCGTTGCGCAGGCGGAAGGCCCGTCGCGCGGTGCCACGCGTCGTGGTCTCGACGAGCATCTCGCGCATCTCCTCGGCGCGCTCGGGAGAGATCACCCGGCGCGGCGCGGCGATTGCCGGCAGCACCAGCTCGCGACCGTTCGCATCGACGATCCGGTCGATCCAGTGCGGCGCCAGCAGCTCACCGTGAGCGAGCACGGTCGCGAGCTGGGCCGCATGCAGCGGGGTGATGCGACAGCCGTCGAGCCCACAGCCGAGCTTGCCCACGTCGTAGCGGTCGGCGGCAGGGCCGACCGTCCCGGCCGCGTGGGCGGGAGCCGGCGCGGAAAGCCAGCCGAAGCGTCCGAGCGTGTCGCGAAGCGCATCCGCACCCACGTTGTGGACGGCGAGCTGCGCGAAGCACTGATTGTTCGAGGTGGCGAGCGCGCGTGCGAGGCTCACCTCACGCCCCCGACGCGGCGGATCGATGCGACCCGGCGTGAGCCGGTAGGGGCTCCCCGTGAAACGGCAGGGCACCTTGGCGACGTCGGGATCGGCGTCGAGCGCCGCCGTCGCCGTGATCACCTTCACGAGGGACGCCGCGGGGTACAGCCGGGTCGGCCCGAAGCGCTCCGGGTCGGTGGAGGCGTAGGCCAGCACGCGGCCTGTCTTGACGTCGAGCAGGATCACGTGGCCGAGCTGTACGCGGCCGTCCGCCAGCGCAGCGAAGACCGCGCGGGTGAGCTCGGCATCGAGGCTGTAGTCCACGCGCAGCGGCCCCTGCATGCTCGGCGGCGCACCCGTCGGAACCGGCGCGAACTCGTAGAGGCGACCGGGGAGCGGGGCGTCGGTCGCGTCGACCGCCACGCTCACGGGCAGCGAGAGCGCCTCGCGGCTGGCCGGCAGGCGCTCGAGCAACGACGCCGGGGCGAGCCAGCCGGCGTCCGGAGCGCCTGCTTCGCTGTCGGAGCGAAGCGGCGGTGCACCTGCGGAGACGTCCGCGAGCTCCTGTGCCGAAGGATCACGGCTCGTCGCCACGCCGAGACCGGCTGCGGTCCCGCAGAGCAGGGCCAGAGCTCCGATCGTGATGCGTCCGCGACGCGTGAACCGGTGCGACGGCTGATGTCGCTGCCGCTGGGCTCGCTGCCAGCGAGGCCCGCCGCGCCCGGATCCGAGGCTCTCGAAGGTGGACCGCATTCCCAAGGGAATCCCCCCGCGCCCGCGGGCGCGACCGTGGGCCGCGCGCCGCTGCATCGTGCATTCCTCTTCGGGGGGGCGAAGGCTCGATCAGAGGGCGATTACGCCCTGTACCTCGGGGATCACCTCGCGCAGACGCGCCTCGATCCCGAGCTTGAGGGTTGCCGTGGAGCTCGGGCAGCCACTGCACGAGCCGTGCAGGTAGAGCTCCACGATTCCGTCACGGAACGCGGAGAAGACGATGTCTCCGCCATCCATCGCAACGGCGGGCCGGACCTCTTCGTCCAGGATCCGCCGGATCCGCTCCACGATCTCGCCCTCCGCGGGGGCGGCTTCGGGCTGGAAGGCGGGACCGAGCGCCTCGCCGCCCTCCCCGATGCAGGCCTTGATCGCATCGACGATGGGCTGCGCGAGGTCCGTCCACTCCATCTCGGCTCGCTTGGTCACCGTCACGAAGTTCGAGGCGAGGAATACCCCCGTCACGCCCTCGATCGCGAACAGACGGGCCGCGAGCGGCGAGACGGACGAGGAAGGTGCTGTCTCGAAATGGGCGCTCGCAGCCCCCTCGACCACGGGGCGTCCCAGAACCCACTTGATGCTGTTGGGATTCGGGGTGCGCTCGGCGTGCATCCGGAAGCCGGGGTCCATACAGTCTCCTTCCCATCCACCATCTTAGCCCTTCCGTCCAGTCCTCCCGTTTACCCGTCGAAAGTAGCCGCCCCTGCGCGAGAGCCAAGCCCCTGGGGCGAGAAAGGCGGGCCGGACGCTCAGCCCACCGCGGCGCTGGTGAAGAGCCGACGCTCGAAGTCGTCGAGCGTACACACGAGGTAGCCGCGAGCCTGCGCGTGCCGGATCTCGCGCGCCCCGTTGTAGCCCCAGGCGGCAAGCGCACAGCGCACGCCGAGGCGCGCGGCTGCATCGAGATGATTCACCTTGTCCTCGAGGAAGGTCATCTCGGCGTAGGGGATGCCGAGCAAGTCGTGCAGGTGCGCGAGGTGCTCCGCCTTGCTCACCCCCGCCTCCTTGTCGAGCACGCGGCCCTCTGGGAAGAGGTCCGCGATCCCGTACGCGCGCAGCAACTTCCCGACCGAGCGGCGGTCCTTCGCGGTCGCAATCGCGAGATCGACCTCCCCGGCGTGCCGCCGGAGTGCCGTGGGCACCGGGGGATAGGGGCCCATCAACGCTCCCCAGCCCGGCGGGTCGCTCTCCGAGAGCGCCGTCCGGACGCGGTAGAAGCTCTTGTGGAAGCGCCGAAGCCAGTCGCGACCCTGACGGTCGCGCCAGACGTCATAGGCGGACTGGTCGGGAAGCGGGACCCCTGCCTCGATCGCCGTGAGGATCACCGCATAGTCCTCGGCGCGGTTGCCGAGCGGCATCAGCTCCACGAACGCTGGATAGAGCGGATGGGCGAGCACCTGCTCGCGCGAGGGAGCGCTGCGCCCGAGCAGCGCTGCGATCGCGCCGGCGAGTGCCGTTGCGGGCCGCATCTCGCCGAAGCTGCGCAGTGCCACCACGAAGGCCTCCGGCGCGCTGTCCGCGATCACCCCGTCGAAATCGAGCGCCAGCAGACGCACCGCGCCGCCCCCTACGCCCGCAGGCTCATCGCCTGCACGCGCCCCTCCCGCGGCCCTCTCTCACGGCGCCCCCGTACGCTGGAGCATTCCGATCAGCATCAGCAGGGCCGTGAACCAGCCGCCCGCCGCGGCCAGCACCGCCGCCCATCCGGCCCGCCGGTGCCAGCGCGCCACCGAGTGGGGCGCCGGGGGGTCGAGCGGATCGAGCGTCGCATTGCGCGTGCGACGCAGTCGCCAGGCGCGAGAGCCCGCGACGGCGCCGCCCGAGAGCATCACCGCAATGAAGACCTCGTGGATCCGCAGCACGAGGCGGTCTCGCGGGCTCCACTGGGCCACGTGCTCGTGGCCGAGAAAGAAGACCTTGAACACGTAGGCGAACAGGAAGAGACCCACCAGCGCGCAGGCGGAGAGCATCGCCCGCCGGTGTCCCGGGAGATCGCCGCGGCGGCGCCTCAGGATGCCCACTACCGCTACGCCGACGACGCCCGCCATCAGTGCCAGCGCGCCCGCCCAGAAGAGGATCCTCGGGTCCATCGAGCGTCCGAGGCTACACGATCGCGGGGTTGGCGGGACCGGGGATCAACGCACGAAAAAGACGGGTTCCCGGAGGCCCAGCACGTCGCGCAGGCGCGCGAAGCAGTCGTGGACATCCGCGTGGAGCTCCGCGGCGCGCATCGATCGCGCGATCGCTCCGGGCCGGAGCGTCGCCCCGAGTGCGCGCGGGAGCAGCCCACCCGGAGCCAGCAGCCGCTTGGCATCGAGATCGCGCCAGCCCTCCTCGTCTCCCTCGGCGGGCAGGTGCTGCCGCAGCACGCGCTCGACGCGGCCGTCGCGGTCGGGCAGGCGGAGCGCACGGCCGATCGCCGGAGCCACGAGCAGGTAGCTCTCGATATGGCGCCGGCCCCAGATGAAGAACTCGAGCGCCGGCTCGTCGTGATCCGGAGCCGCCGGTGCGCCGCCGTCGTCGCGATCGAGAATGCAGAGCGCGCGCCGCCCGCTGCGGCTCCCTCCGAGGTTGCGGAAATGCTCGAGGGCGCGGGCTGGCTGGCGGCCGCCCAGGATCACCGAAGCATCGAAAAGGCGGCGCGCATCGGCCGGGAGCAGTCGCTTCGCCCAGGCCTGGAGGATCCCGCGATCGCGGGGGCCCTCCAGATAGAGGGCGAAGCCCTCTCGTCTGGGAGCGGAAAGACCGGCCGCGACGGGGTCGAGGCGCACCGTTCTGAGTCTAGCTCGGCGTCAGGACGTTGCGATGAGTTGGGCGAGGCCTGCCCTCTCCGCTCGCCGGCCCGAGGACGTTGCGATGAGTTGGGCGAGGCCTGCCCTCTCCGCTCGCCTACGGCTCGCTGCGCGCTTCGCTTGCGTTGCCGGGGCCTCGCAGCGCGCTCGGCCTGCGCTCCAGGGTCGCGAGGGCCTCGACGTGGGGGGTCTGGGGGAAGAGGTCGATGCCCTCTAGCGCGTCGAGCCGGTAGCCGAGCGCACAGAGGGCCGCGAGATCACGGGCGAGGGTGGCGGGGTCGCAGGAGAGGTAGACGATCCGCTCGGCGCCGACCGCGGCGAGCGCGTCGGCGGAGCCCCGCGCCAGCCCGGAGCGCGGCGGGTCGAGCAAGAGCAGATCCGGGCTGCGTCCGGCGAGCCCAGCGAGAGCCCGCTCCACGCTCTCCGCCAGGACCTCGACGCCGTCGAGCCCGGCCTCTGCGAGATTCGCGCGCAGATCGCCGACCGCGGCCGCGTCTCCCTCCACGGCCACGAC
The DNA here is from genome assembly GCA_964413375.1 of uncultured Spirochaetales bacterium. Taxonomy (GTDB): domain Bacteria; phylum Myxococcota_A; class UBA9160; order UBA9160; family SMWR01; genus CAZUYC01. The sequence goes on from CAYPSI010000371.1 coordinate 33,181, forward strand.
CCGCTCGAAGCGCTCCGCGAGCCCGACCGTCAGCAACCCGGCGCCCGCGTAGAGCTCGACCGCGAGCCCCGTCCTACCGGGGCCTCGCACTCGCTCTTCGCTCGCGCTCGGGCCCCGGGCTTCGCTCGCAGGCCCGCCAGGGGCCTGCCTTCGCTCGGCTTCGCCTCGCTGCGCGCTTCGCTTGCCCTCGCTGCGCGCTCCGCTTGCGGCCTCCATGACCCGCGTGGCGAGGGTGTCGAGCATCAACGCGTTCGACTGCGCGAAGACGCCGCTCGACACCCCGATGCGGCGGGTCCCGACTTCGAGCCGGATGCGCGGAGCGCCGGGTGCCCCGAGCGGGGTCGCGCGGATTTCGCCCGATCCGGATGCGAGCTCCCACTCGCCCTCCCGCTGCGGCGGGTGGGCCGCCAGCTCGTGCAGGCGCTGGTCGAGCTCCGGGACGAGAACGGGGCAGCGGCTCACCGCGCACAGCGCGTGCGAGCGACGGCGCAGGTAGCCTACGCGCCCCCCCTCGACGCGTACCCGTGTGCGCCCCCGGTAGGCGTACTCGGACGGCGAGGGCAATACCGGTCCGACCTGCGGCTCGTCCAGCCCTCCGATCCGACGGATCGCGTCGCAAAGGATTCGGCGCTTCGCCTCGAGCTGCGTCGCGTAGTCGACGTGCTGCCAAGTGCACCCTCCGCAGCTCCCGAAGGCCGGGCAGGCTGGCAACGCGCGAGCGGGACCGGCTTCGAGGAGCTCTTCGACCCGCCCGTGCGCGAAGCGCGCGCGCGTGTCGACGAGCCTCACGCGCACCAGATCGCCAGGCGCCGTGAAAGGCACGAAGACGACGCGTCCGTCGGGCAGGTGCGCGACGCCGTCTCCGCCGGCAGCGAGCGACTCGATGCGCAGCTCCGCTCGCGACACCTGCGAGCCTTCAGCGCGACGCGGTGGGGATCGGCTCGAGGGTCACCGCTACGACCACGTCCTCGTTGCGCAGCACGCCGGTGAGCTGGTCCAGGAACCCGTACTTCTCGGTCATCGCGCGCGCGACGGCCTCCCGCACGCCGGGGTCGTCGACGGAGCGGGCGATCACGCGCTCCGCCACGCCATCGCGCCTCAACTCGGCCTCGGGCTGCGCGTTCAGCCGCTCGAGCCAATCCGCGCCCGGGAGGTCGGCGCGCACGTAGCGCCGGCCGTCCACGTCGACGATCCAGAGGTCGGTCTCGTGCTGATGCGCGCGGGCGTCGTAGGTCGTGAGCTGCACGACCTCTCCCTCGTCGACCCACGCCGATCCGAGCGCGACGACCGCGAGCAGGATCCCGAGGATCAGGATGATCTGGCGCACCGCAGCCCCCCAAGCGGATCCCCGAGGACTATGCTGACACGCCATTCGATCGGAGGCCACGTGCCGCGCGCCTCGCCCCACGCCAGGGGGTCGCTCCAAGACCGGCAGGGTCGGGACCCGGGTCGCCCGCCCTGCAGGGCCAGGGGCCTCGTGCGGGTGCTGTTGCTGCTCGCCTCGCCGCTCGTCGCCTGTGGGGAGCCGAGAGAGATCTTGGTGGGAGCCGCCGCGAGCCTTGCGGAGCCGATGGCGGTCGTCGCCGCCAGCTACGGGGCGGATCGGCCCGAGCACCGGGTGCGGCTCGTCGTCGGCGCCTCCAACGTGCTGGCCGAGCAGATGCGCGCGGGCGCACCGATCGACCTGCTGGTATCCGCGGACCCGCGCGTCGTGGACCAGCTCGTGGCCGACGCCATCGTCGACCCGGCGCGGCGCGTGCGGCTCGCGGGCAATCGTCTCGTCGTGCTCGTCCGGCCGGGGCTCCGCATCGCGGTCACCTCGGCCGAGCAGCTGGTCTCCGCGGAGATCCGCCGCGTCGCGCTTCCGGACGCGGCCGTACCCATCGGACGCTATGCGCGAGACTGGCTCGCGGCTCGCGGCTTGCTCGCGTCGCTCGAGCCGCGCCTCCTCGCCACCGCCGACGCACGGGCGACGCTCGTAGCCGTGGATGCAGGGGACGTGGACGCCGCCATCGTCTACGCGACCGACGCGCGCCTCGCGAGCTCCGCTCGCGTCGCCTTCGAGATCGCGGCGGACGAGCAGCCCGAGATCGTCTACGAGGCTGCGCTCTGCTCGCGCGCGAGCGACGAGGCTCGAAACTTCTTCGCGTACCTGGAGGCCGGAGCCGCCACACGCGCACTCGCTGCCGCCGGCTTCTCGCCTCCCCCCGGAACACCGTGAGCCCGGGCGAGATCGCCGAGATCACCGGCCTCACGCTGCGCGTGGCCCTGGTGGCCACGCTGATCGGAATCCCGCCAGCAGTCGGCCTCGCGTGGCTCCTCGCGCGCCGGGAGTTCCGCGCTCGCTCCTTCGTGCAGGCCTGCGTCGCGCTCCCGATGGTGCTTCCGCCGGTCGCCGTCGGCGTCGGGCTGCTCCTGCTCCTCGGACGCCGCGGCCCGCTCGCGCCGCTGCTCTCGACGCTCGGCGTGGAGGTCGTGTTCACCTGGGGCGCGGCCGCGCTGGCCGCGGCCGTGGTCGGCTTTCCGCTCCTCGTCCGCGCCTGTCAGCAGTCCTTCGCCGAAATCGATCCGCGCAGCGAGCAACTCGCGCGCTCACTCGGGCTGGGCCCCCTGACGACCTTCTTCCGCGTGAGCCTGCCTCTCGCTCGTCGGGGCGTCCTCTACGGATCGCTGCTCGCCTTCACGCGTTCGCTGGGGGAGTTCGGTGCGACGGCGGTCGTCGCGGGAATCATTCCCGGACGCACGGAAACGCTCGCGCTCGGAATCTGGTCGCGCGTGCAGCGCGGAGACGACGCAGGGGCGCTCGTGCTCTGCGCAGCCTCCTTCGCGCTGGCGCTGGCCTCGCTCTGGGCCGCAGAGGGCTGGATCGGGAGGCGAGCGCGATGAGCGAGCGAACCCGGGTCTGCGTGCGCCTCGAGCGGGCCGGCTTCCGGCTCGACGTCGACCTCGCCTGGGACGAGCGCGTCGTGGTCGTGTTCGGCCCGAGCGGGTCCGGGAAGTCGACACTCTTCGAGGCACTGCTCGGGTTCCATCCGCGCGCCGCGAGCTTCGTTCGGGTGGGCGGCCTGCTGCTCGACGATGCCGAGCGCGGGCTGCACCTGCCGCCCGAGCGGCGCGGCCTGGGTTGGGTGCCTCAGGACGCGCTTCTGCTGCCGCACCTCAGGGTGCGCGAGAACCTGCACCTCGGCGCCGCACGCGGCGCCAGCGGCGGCGCCAACGCGCTCGAGCGGGTGATCGAGGTGCTCGAGATCGGCGAGCTCCTCGACCGGAGGCCGACCGAGCTCTCCGGCGGCGAGCAGCAGCGCGTCGCGATCGCCCGCGCGGTGGCGTCGGGCCCCCGCGCCCTGCTCCTCGACGAGCCCCTCGCCTCGCTCGACGTGGGCCTGCGCGCCCGCGCGTTGCGCCACCTGCTGCGGCTGCGCGACGAGCTGCAGCTCGCGATCCTGTACGTGACACACGACCCCGACGAAGCGCTCCTCGTCGGAGAACGCGTGATCGTTCTCGACGGCGGCTCGGTCGTCGCGACGGGCCCTCCCCGCGAGGTGCTCTGGAGCCGCGCCGTGCTCCCGCTCGCGGAGCGGCTCGGCATCGAGAACACCTACGACGCGCGAGTGGTCGAGCTCTCCTCCGATGCATGCGTCGCGCAAACGGCGCGCGGTCTGCGGCTCGTTCTGCCCTTCGCACTCGCCGTGGGAGAATCCATCTGTGTCGGTGTGCGGGCCGAGGACGTACTGCTCTCTGCCGACCCACCCGGCCGCATCTCCGCGCGAAACGTGATCTCCGCTCGCGTCGACCGCTGCGAAGCCAGCGGCGCGGACGCGCTCGTGCACCTCGACGCGCACGAGCCGCTCGTCGCGAAGATCACCACGGGCGCGGCGACGATGCTCGGACTCAGACCCGGCACGCGCGTCTTCGCCGTCGTGAAGGCCCAGGCCATCCGCCGGCTGGCTTAACCTTCTACCAGCCGCCCGACCTGCCGCGTTTCGAGGTTGCCGGAGCGAACCATCCAGACCAGCAGGTCGCGCAGCGAGCGCTCGATCGGGATCGGATCGGCGCCGAGGAGCTGGCGCGCCCCGCGGTCGTCGACCGGAACGCTTCGCGTCAGCACGAGCGCCGCCTCGCTCGTGAGCAGCGTCGGGCGGCGCAGGATCCGTTGGCGCAGGTCGCCGGCGCGCCCTACGAGACGGAGTCCCCATCCGGGCATGCGGAGCGCAGCGAGATCGCGGCCGGTGAGCTCGCACAACAGCGCGTGAGTGCGCGCGTGCGTCAGGAAGGTCGCCGGGGCCAGCAGTCGCCGGGGCCGCACGCCTGGGGCGAAAAGCGCGGCGAGCAGTGCCGCGAGGTCGCGAACGTCCGTGTAGGAGAGACCTCCTTCGGTGACGAGCACGCGGCCCGAGCGCAGCATGTTCGCAATGAACTCGGGGCCGCTCCCGAGCGTGGGATCGAAGGGACCGTGGGTCGACGACGGATACACGATCGCGACGGGGGCGCCGTCGGCCTCGAGCTCGCGCGCGATGCGCTCTGCGAGAGCCTTCGTCTCGGCGTACATGGCGCGCGGGCGGGCGACCGGGTCCGTCACGCGTTGCATCGGACCGGGCGGGGGCAGGCGCAGCGCAAGCAGGCTCGAAACGTGCACGATCGGCCCGACGACGCGGCGCGCGGCCGCGCCGAGGACATTCCGCGTCCCCTCGACGTTCACGCTGCGCAGGCGAGCGGCCGCGGAGAGATCGTGCGAGAAGACCCCCGCGCAGTGCAGCACGCCCTCGCAGCCGGCGAGGGCCCGCTCGACGGAGCCCGCGTCGGTCACGTCTCCGAGCCAGGGCTCGATCCCGTCGGCCGCACCGGGGAAGGGCTCGAGCGCGCGCGCGAGCTTCGCCGCGTCTCGCACGAGCGCGCGGACGGGGTGCCCGCTCGCGACGAGGCGAGCCGCTGCGTGGACCCCGATGAGGCCCGTGGCACCCGTCACGAGCACCCGCGACGCGCTCATCCGGCGGCTGTGACGCCCTTCGCAGCGAGGAGATCGCGGCGCACGCTGCTGGCGCCGGCGATGAAGCAGGCCGCGGAGACGATCCCGGTGACGCTCACCAGCAGCAGGGAATAACGCACCGCCGAGGCGCCGTACTCGGCGTTCAGGAAGTCGTTGAGCGCGCCCACGATCAGCGGGCCCGCGCCGAGCCCGAGCAGATTCACGACGAGCAGGTGGATCGCGACGGTGATGGCCCGCATCCGCGGCGGTGCCACCCCCTGCATCGCCGCGAACATCGGCCCGATGTAGAGCGCAAAGAACAGCGCGTGGGGTGCGTAGAGGGCGAGCGCGAGCGGCTTGTCGCTCAGCAGCAGCAGGATCGAGATCGGTACGGAGGCGATCGCGGAGAGGGTGGGGATCCATAGAAACCAACGGCCGTCGCGCCCGGCGAGGCGATCGATCAGAAAACCGCCCAGAAAGGTTCCGGTGAGCCCTCCGAGAGGAGCCAGCCAGCCGAGCCACAGACCCACCTCCGCGGTGCCCATGCCATGCACGCGCATGAAGAAGGTGGGACCCCAGATGCCGAAGCCGTAGCCGACGAGCGCATTCAGCGCCCCGCCGATGTTGATGAAGAGGTACGAGCGCTGGCCGCCCAGGAAGCGCAGCACCTCGCCGAGCTGGGCTGGTGGCTCGGCGCCCGCCGCACCGTCGAAGCTGCCACGCGGTGGTTCGCGGACGGTGAGGCGCACGAGGAGCGCGAGCAAGAGGCCCGGGATCCCCATCACGATGAAGGTGGTGCGCCAGCCGTAGTGCTCGTTGACCCAGCCGCCGATCACGAAGGCGACGAAGTGGCCGGCGTAGTTCCCCATCGCGTACACGGAGAGCGCACGGCCGCGGCGCTCGGGGGGAAAGTAATCGGAGATGAGGGAGTGGGAGGCCGGGCTCCCGGCCGCCTCGCCCACGCCCACGCCCACACGCGCGAGGGCGAGCCCGGTGAAGCTCCTGGCGAGTCCGCAGACGACCGTCATCGCGCTCCACAGCGCAATGCCGAGGGCCAGGATCGAGCGGCGGCTTCCGAGGTCGGCCCAGCGCGCGATCGGGATCCCGAGCACGGTGTAGAAGAGCGCGAAGGCGAGGCCCGACAGGAAGCCCATGGCCGTGTCGGAGACGCCGAGCTCCGCCTTCATCGGAGCGAGCAGGATCGCCAGCACGTTGCGGTCGACCCAGTTGAAGACGTAGCAGGCGAAGAGGACGCCGAGGACGTAGTTCGCGTAGGCGTCCGATCGGGTTCCGCCCGGTGTCTCTTGCATCGGAGTCTGCGCCGGTCCGGACAGGGCCACCTGGGATGATCCTACGCGATCCGGGCGACGATCTCGCGCGCATAGCGCTCGAGAGTGCGCAGGAACTCGCGGCGCGTGTCGACGGGAAATCCCACCGCGAGCTGGGTCACACCGAGCTCCTCGAGCTCCTGGATCTGTGCGATCTCGGCTCCGGCATCCGGCTCGGCCCTCGAGTACATGCTGCGACCGATCGGCATGAACATGAGGTCCGGCGGCACGGCGCGCCGGCGCTCCGCCGCGTAGGCGCGCAGATACTCGAGGCGCCCGCGAAGGTCGTCGACGGTCTCGAGCCCCGGCGTGCGACGCCGCTCGGCCAGCTTCGCGGGGTTCGGAATCGGCATCCAGCCGTCGCCGAGATCGACCGCGCGGCGGATCGCGCGGCGGCTGTTCCCGCCGATCCAGATCGGTGGATGGGGGCGCTGCGCCGGGCGCGGAAGCGCATGGTGCCCGTGCGCCGCGAAGCCGTGGCCCTCGAGGTCTACGCTCTCGCCGGTCCACACCTGCTTCATCACCACGAGTGCCTCGTCGAAGAGCTCGTTGCGCGCGGCGAAGTCGACGCCGAGAGCGCGGAACTCCGGCTCGAGATAGCCGGCTCCGGTGCCGAAGATCACGCGCCCGCCCGACAGCGAATCGAGCGTCGCGACCGACTTCGCGGTCAAGAAGGGATTGCGATAGGGCACGACACACAGATTCGTCTGGAGGCGTAGCCGGCGGGTCGCGGCCGCCGCGAAGGCGAGGGCGACGAAGGGATCGAGGGCATGGTGACCACCCGTCCGCATCCAGTCGTCGGAGGGGATCGGGTGTTCGGTGACGTAGACCGCGTCGTAGCCGTGCTCCTCGGCAGCGCGGGCCATCTCCATCACGGCCTCGGCGCTTGCGTACTCGGCGCCGAGTGTCACCCGGTCGGTCGGGAGCTGGAGGGAGAAGCGCATGCCGGTTGATACCCCGAAACCCGGCCTCGCGGCGACCCCCCGACGGCCCCGGGCGATCCGCACCACCCTCGCGGCAGCGTCGCGTATACTCGGCCCGGGAGGTGCCCCCCATCGACCCGAAACCCCTCTGCGAGCCCGCGGAGCAGCCGGTGAAGCTCGGCAGCATGCTCTTCACGCTCGTCGACCCGCACCGCGGCCACGAGGTGGCCTACAACCGCTGGTACGAACGCGATCACTACTACGCCGGCTGCATGATCGGACCGTGGCTGCTGGCCGGTAGCCGCTGGGTGGCGCCGCGCGCACACAAGCGGCTGCGGCTTCCGGCCGACTCCCCCTTCACGCGGTCGGCCGACGCCGGCTCGTACCTCGCGATCTACTGGATCCACGCGGATCACCACGACGACCATTTCCAGTGGTCCGGCGAGCAGGTTCACCGGCTCTACTCGCACGGACGCGGTTTTCCCGAGCGCTCGCACGTCCACACCGCTCTCTACGACCATCGAAACTGCGTCTACCGAGACGCCGATCCGGTGCCGGTCGAGCTGGCCCTCGACCATCGCTACCCGGGGCTCGTCGTCTGCGCGCTCGAACGCGTCGCAAAAGCGGGCGAGAAGGAGCTCGACGCCTGGCTCGAGCGCGAGGCGCTGCCCAAGCTCCTGGCCGGATCGAGGGTCGCATGCAGCGCGATCTTCGCCCCGCATCCGACCGAGGGGAGCCCGACGCAGAATGCCCCGATGGATCTCGGCAGCGCGCCCGGAGGCTCCGAGCGCCGCCTGCTTCTCTTCTTCCTCGAGAGCGACCCCGCCGCGGAGTGGGAGCGCTTCCAGGGCTTCGCGGAAACCGTCGCAGCTTCGCGGCTCGCGCAGTCGCTCTTTCTCGGGCCCTTCCTGCCGACGGTGGTCGGCACCGACACCCACACCGGCGATCTCTGGGAGCCCTGATGAACTACAGCGTGATCCTCGTCGACGACCCGGCGCCGCAGGTGCGCCGCATCACGCTGAACCGGCCCGAGAAGCGCAACGCGCTGAACCACGCGCTGCGCGGCGAGGTCCTGCACGCGCTTCAGGAGGGAGACGCGAACCCCGAAGTGCGCGTGCAGATCGTGCGCGGTGCCGGCAAGTGCTTCTCGGCCGGCTACGAGCTCGGCGGCGGAAACGAGGGGCAGGAGCTTCCCTTCTATACGCCCGGGGGAGACGGCCAGTGGCCCCGCCACGTGACCACCGGCTGGATGGGGATCTGGGACCTCGCGAAGCCGGTGATCGCGCAGGTTCACAGCTTCTGCCTCGCGGGCGGCAGCGAGCTCGCCACGGGCTGCGATCTCGTCTACGTGGCCGAAGACGCGCAGATCGGATATCCGGCCGTCCGCTTCGGCGTACCGGACATGCATTTCCACGCCTGGCTGGTCGGCATGCGCATGGCGATGGAGATGATGGTCACCGGAGACTCGATCTCGGGCATCGAGGCCGCGCGCCTCGGCTGGGCCACACGTGCCTATCCCGCAGCCGAGCTCGAGGAGCGGGTGGTCGCGATGGCGAAGCGGATCGCGACGCTTCCCCCCGACCTCGTGCAGCTCAACAAGCGCGCCGTGCACCGCCAGATGGAGATCATGGGTTTTCGCACGGCACTGCGCGCGGGCACGGAGCTCTGCGCGCTGGGCACCCACCAGCAGAGCTTCCACGAGTTCATCGGCCGGATGCGCCAGGATCTGACGCAGGCGCTCCAGGACCGCGACGCCCCCTTCGGCGACTACCGCACCTCCGAACCCGAGCGCAAAGGCTAGGCGGCCGGAGCGCAAGCCTCGGGATCGAGGGTCGCGCGATCCGGGCTCAGCGCCCTCCGCTCTTGAAGACGACGATTCCGAGCGGCGGCAGCGTGATCGAGAGCGACTGCAGATGGCCATCAGACGCGACCGGATCCGCGTCGACGCCGCCGAGGTTGCCCTGGCCGCTACCGCCGTAGATCGGCGCGTCGCTGTTCAGGATCTCGCGCCAGTGTCCGCCCTGCGCTACCCCGATCCGATGGTCGTGTCGCGGAAGCGGCGCGAAGTTGCAGGCCACCAGCACCGCCTGGCCGGGATCCTTCGAGCTGCGCATCCAGCTCAGGGTGCTCCGCTCGTTGTCGTTGCAGTCGATCCAGGAGAATCCGGCGGGCTCGCAATCCAGCTCGTGGAGCGCCGGCTCTCCCCGATAGAGGATGTTCAGATCGCGCACCCAGCGCTGGAGGCCGCGATGCCGATCCTGGTCGAGCAGGTGCCACTCGAGGCTCCCGTCGTGGTTCCACTCCGATCCCTGTCCGAACTCACCTCCCATGAAGAGCATCTTCTTGCCGGGCTGCATCCACATCGCGCCATAGAGCAGGCGCAGATTCGCGAACTTCTGCCACTCGTCGCCGGGCATCTTCCCGAGCAGCGAACCCTTGCCGTGCACGACCTCGTCGTGTGAGAGCGGCAGCACGAAGTTCTCGTTGAAGGCATAGACCATCCGGAAGGTGAGCTCGCCATGGTGATGTTTGCGATGGATCGGGTCGCGCCGCATGTACTCGAGGGTGTCGTGCATCCAGCCCATGTCCCATTTGAGGCCGAAGCCGAGCCCGCCGGCGTAGGTCGGGCGCGAGACCAGGGGCCACGCCGTCGATTCCTCCGCAATGATCTGCACGCCCGGATGGTTCCGATAGAGCGCTTCGTTCATCTGGCGCAAGAACGCACTCGCGGCGAGATTCTCGCGCCCCCCGAGCTCGTTCGGGATCCACTCGCCTTCCTTGCGTGAGTAGTCGAGGTAGAGCATCGAGGCGACGGCGTCGACCCGCAGGCCGTCGGCGTGGAACACGTCGAGCCAGAAGGAGGCCGAGGAGAGCAGGAAGCTGCGCACTTCGTGCCGGCCGTAGTTGAAGATCAAGGAGCCCCAATCGGGGTGGAAGCCCTGGCGCGGATCGCCGTGCTCGTAGAGGTGGGTGCCGTCGAAGTAGCCGAGACCGTGCTCGTCGGTCGGGAAGTGGGAGGGAACCCAGTCGAGGATCACCCCGATGCCGCGCTGGTGGAGCGCGTCGATCAGAAGCATCAGATCCTCGGGCGAACCGTAGCGACTCGACGCCGCGAAGTAGCCGGTCGTCTGGTAGCCCCAGGAGCCGAAGAAGGGGTGCTCCATCAAGGGCATGAGCTCCACGTGCGTGAAGCCCTGCTCCGCCACATAGCCAGGGAGCGCATCCGCGAGCTCGCGATACGAGAGCGAGCGGTTGCCCTCGCCGGGAACCCTCCGCCACGAGCCGACGTGCAGCTCGTAAATTGAGATCGGCGCCGAGAGCCGCGCGTGCTCCGCGCGGGTCTTCATCCACTTCTCATCTCCCCACGCGTAGTCGAGCGTCCAGACCACGGAGCCGGTGCGCGGGGGGAGCTCGGCATGGATCGCGAAGGGATCGGCCTTGTCGACGCGGTAGCCGCCGTGCCGCGAGCGCAGGTGGTACTTGTACACGGCACCGCGTCCGATCTTCGGAACGAAGCCATGCCAGATTCCGGAAGCTCCGAGCTGGGCCAGGGGATCGGCGTCCTTGCTCCAGCCGTTCCAATCCCCCATCACCGCGACCGACTCGGCGTTCGGCGCCCAGACCGCGAAGCGAGTCCCGGCGCGGCGACGCTCGACGCTCGGATGCGCGCCGAGCTTCTCCCAGAGTCGCAGATGGCTGCCCTCGTTGAAGAGGTACAGGTCCTGGTCGGTGATGCGGGTCGCGCCCTGCATCCGTCAGACGATCGGGCCGAGCACGCGCGCCCAGAGATCGAGGAGCAGCAGGCTCGTGATGCCGACGAAGGAGGCCTCGACGATCGTACGGGGGATCGTCCAGCGCGCTTCATCGGCGTTCTCGTCGAGGCGATACACGTTCGGAAAGCTGACCACGAAGTAGAGCGCGTAGAAGACCGATCCCCAGCGCAGCATCGCCTGGAGGTCGACGTACCAGACGTTTCCCGACGCGGCCTGTGTGAGATACAGGCGCGTTTCGGCCCACGCGAAGAAGAGCGCGGTCGCGCCGACGATGACGACCCATGCGAGGCGACGGGCCAGCGGCGGAAAGCCGAGCGTCATCGTCCGCACGCGCCGCATGCAGACGACGGCCAGCGTGTGATAGACGACGAAGAAGGCGATCGCGTTCCAGTACATCCCGATCGGGACCTTCTTCCACTCCGACGCGGCCGTCGCCTCGTCGGGACCGACGAGGACGGTGTCGAAAGTGAGCATCACCTCCGGAAAGCGATAGCGCAGGCCCAGGATCTCGAAGAAGTACTCGGTGTGGAAGTAGGTGCAGTAGAAGACCCACACGACCATGTAGAGGTTGTACTTGAACCAGTAGCTCTCGCTCCACGGGACCTCCGAGCCGCGGCGCAGCCAGGCGGGGAGGATCACGCAGTAGGGCAGCCACATGCCCAGGTTCTGTACGACGTGCCAGCCGGTACCGACGTCGAGCCAGCCCATCCGCTGCACGATCGCGTTGTACGCGAAGAAGACCGGGACAAAGCTCAGGAAGAACTTCTCCGCCCACGCCTTGTCGGGATTGCGGGAGAACCAGTGCGGGTCGCTCGGACTCGTCATCGGGATTTCCCTCTGCTGCGACCGTCGACAGCGCCCGCACGCCTCTCGCGCCTGCCGCACCAGGGGCAGAATCGAAGGAAGGCGTGCGAGGTCGGCCAGCGGCAGCGCGGGCAGCGGTTCGGAAGGTCCGGCAGGGTCCATGGGCGACGCGTACGCCACTTGCAGAGCGGGCAGTAACGCATGAAGGGGCGCAGCTCGCCCTCGCAGCCGCGACGGCCGCATTTGCGCACGGCGCGTGCATCGTGAGCCGGGCGTTTCCCGTTCGAGACGAAGCGGCCCGCGTAGCACCACGGGCAGAAGCTCCACTCCGGGCGGACGCCCTTCTCGCAGTCCGGACACACGAGTGCGTAACGCGTCAGCTCTCGGAAGGAGTTGTCGGAAGTTCCGCACCATGGGCAGAAGTTCATCGCCTCGCCGATCGGGCCGTGACAACGGCGGCAGCGGTAGCGCAGCTCGAGCGCGCGGCCGTGACTGCGCCGGAAGGCCTCCGCCTGCAGCGCAATCGGCGAGGGCTGGGGCTCGGGCTTGCGACGGCGCCCCCGGCGCGGCCGGCGCGGCTCCTCGCGCGCCTGCTCGAGAGCGCGCAGCAACGCCACGTGGAAGGCCCCGGCATCCGGGTAGCGCCGCCTCGGGTCGAACTCGGCGGCGCGCCGCAGCACCGGACGCAGCGGCTCCGGGACCTTCGCCACGAAACGCTCGTGACCGGCGAAGGGCCACTCGAAGGGCCAGGTCGGAAGCACCCCCGCCAGGATCTCGTAGGCGATCAGTCCCAGCGAAAAGACGTCGGACGCGAAGCCGGCGCGTCCGTAGGCCTGCTCGGGGGCGAGGTAACCGAGGGTCCCGGCCTCGGTCACGGTGCCGGGCGAGTTGCTCGCGAAGCGGGCCGTGCCGAAGTCGCCGAGTGCGGCACGCCCGTCGGCAAAGATCAGGATGTTCTCGGGCTTCACGTCGCGGTGCAGGACGCGCTGCTCGTGCGCGTAGGCGAGCGCCGCCGCGATGTCGCAGACGATCTGGAGCGCGGTGGCCGCGGAGCGTCGGGCGCGCGCATAGCGCGCCAGGGTCGTCTGGGCGAGGTCCGTGGCCATCGCGAAGGTGCCGTCGATCCAGTCCGCGTTGCGCACGGCGACGATGTTCGGGTGATGCAGGCGGCTCGCGATCCGCGCTTCCTTCTCGATCTCGTTACGGCCCCACTCGCGCACGGCCTCGGGTGTGGCGATCTTGAGTCCGACCGCGCGATCCTCGACCGTGTCGCGCGCCTTCCAGACGTCGGCGAAGGACCCGCTCCCGATGCGGCGATCGAGGCGGTACTTCCCGAGGCGCGCTCCCTTGCGCAACGGCATCAGCGCGCCTCCGCTGCGCTCGGGGTCGACTCGAAGCCCATCGAGGCGAGCTCTCGACGCAAGGGACCCTCCGACGCCAGCAGACGGCGCAACGCCGCCACCGCCGGTCGATCCCAGCGATCGGCCGGAACCGCGAAGTCGTAGCACTCGGGCTGGAGCGGACGGAAGCGCAGGCCGGCCTGGCGCGCGACGCTCTCGATCGCGACGCCCCAGTCTGCGCGGCCCTGCGCGATCGCCGCCGCGACCGCGTAGTGGGAGCGGGGCTCGTGCGCGTGGCCGGGCGGACGCCTGGCTCCGAGCAGCCGGTCGATCAGGATGCGCGTGCCGCTGCCACGATTGCGGTTCACCATGCGCAGGCCCGGATCTCCGAGGAGATCCTCGACGCCGCGGGCCTCCTCGGGGCGCGTCACCACCCCCTGGAGACGCGTATAGCCCGGCACGAGTCGGAGGCCCGCGCCGAGGAAGGGCTCGTTGTAGCGCCCCGTCGCCGGGTCGAGCAGGTGGATCGGCGCCACGTCGCACTCGCCCCGCCGCGCTGCCGCGAGGCCTCCCTGGGAACCCACCGCGAGGACCTTCAGCGTGAAGCCCTCGCGGCCGAGGGCCCCCGCGATGCAATCGAGCCCCGCGCAGTGGCTCCCGATCACGACGAGATCGACTGCCTCGAGCTCGCGCCCGACCAGCGTGACCTCGACCTCCGCGTCCTCGTCGACGATCTCGACGTTGCGCGGGATGCGGATGAAGCCGTCGGCGCGGCTGAAGGCGGTGACGGATCCGCTGCCCTTGCCCATCGGCCAGGCTGCGAGCGTCGAGTCGGAGCGGCGGGAGAGGCCGACGAGCAGGTACTCGAGACGGCCGCGCTCCGAGAGCGTCTTCTGCGCGAGCCGCGCGCGCAGCGCATGCCGGCGCTCGGGCGGGAGACCCGACAGGGCGCGAAGCACGGGCGCGACGAACTCGTGGAAGGTGAAGACCGCCGAGGTCGGGAAGCCGGGCAGGATCACGACCGGACGCCGCCCGCACGCGGCGAGGCAGATGGGCTTGCCAGGCTTGAGCGCGACACCGTGCACGATGATCCCCGGCTCGAGCGCGTCCACGACGCGGGCCCCCAGATCCCCCTCGCCCTTCGAGGTCCCACCCGAGAGCAACACGAGATCCGCGGCAGCGAGCGCGTCATCGAGGGCCGTCCGCAGCGCCGACTCGTCGTCGCGGAAGACGCCCATGAAGCGCGGCTCGCCTCCGAGCTCTGCGACGGCATCTGCGAGGATCCTGCCGTTGCTGTCGTACACGAGCCCAGGCCGCATCGGCTCGCCCGGAGCGACGATCTCGTCCCCCGTCGAGAGGATCGCGACGCGCGGCCGGCGCACCACGCGAACGCGGCCCATGCCGATCGCCGCGAGCACGCCGGTCTCGCGCGAGCTGAGCCTCGCGCCGCGGAAGAGCACCGTCTCGCCGCGCCCGATGTCGGTTCCCGCAAAGGAGACGGCTCCGCCCGGGACCTGCGCACGCCGCACGACGACCTCGCCGCCCACGAGATCGGTGTGCTCCACCGGAACGACGGCGTCGGCGCCGCGGGGCAGCATCCCGCCGGTCGCGATCGAGCTGGCCGTGCCCGGCAGGACCTCGAGCCGCGGCACGAAGCCGGTCGGGATCGACTCGGCGCCGAGGCGCAGGCGCAGGGGCGCCTCCTCGGTCGCGCCGAAGGTATCCTGCGCCCGCACCGCGAAGCCGTCCATGTTCGAGCGGTCGAAGCCCGGAACGTCGACCTCGGCGCGCACGGACTCGGCGAGCACGCGCCCGAGCGCCCGATCGAGCGCCACTTCCTCGGCCGGGAGCGGAGCCGTGTCGATCGCCGCTCGCCAGCGGCGCTCGGCCTCGTCGCGGTCGAGAACTTCGAGGAACTGCTCCTGCTTCACGCGCCGCCTTCGTCGTCGTAGAGCAAGACCTCGACCACGGCGCCCTCCGGCATGCCCTCGAGGGCGCGAGGCACGATCACGCAGCCGGCCGCCCGCACCGTCGACGAGAGGATCGACGCACCCGAGGTCGCGATCGGGACTACGCTGCCCTCCTCGATCGCCACGCGCACGTAGTCGGTGCGGCCGACGGCCGACGCGATCTTGCGCGCGAGCGGGAGACGTACGCGACGATGCGGCCAGGCGCGCGAGCGCCCGCCCAGCGCGCGGATCGTCGGGCCTGCGAAGAAATCGTAGGCGCACAGACAGCTCACGGGATTGCCCGGCAGCAGAAAGACCCAGGCATCGCCCACTCGACCGACTCCGGCGGGGCTCGAGGGGCGCATCGAGATGCCGTGGAAATCGAGGGATCCGAGCTCGGCCACCAGACGAGGAGCGTGATCCTCGCTCCCGACGGAGCTTCCGCCCGAAACCAGCAGCGCATCGGCCGGCGCGAGCAGCGCCTCGCGAATGCGCTCGGGCCGGTCCGGCAGGATCTCGAAGGGCAGCACCTCGCCGCCGTCGCGCGCGACGAGCGCGCGCAGCACGACGGAGTTGCTGTCGACGATGCGCGGCGGCACGGGGAGACTCCCGACCGGGAGCAGCTCGTCGCCGGTGACGACCAGACGCACGCGCGGGCGTCGCACGCAGGCAACGCTCGCCGCGCCGATCGATGCGAGCAGCCCCGCGTCCTGCGGGCGGAGCCGGCGGCCGCTCAAGAGCACGCGATCGCCGCGGCGGATGTCCTCGCCCAGCACCCCGACGTTCTTCCCGGGTGAGAAGGCGTCGCTCACCGCGACGCGCCCGTCGCGCTCGCTGCACACCTCGGCCATCGCAACGGCGTCGGCGCCATCGGGAAGCGGGGCCCCGGTCATCACGCGAACCGCACGCCCGGGAGCGACCGCGGCCGACGCGGGACGGCCGGGCAGCGACTCACCGACCAACACGAGCTCCACCGGCTCGTACGCACTCGCGCCGAAGGTGTCCTCGCCGCGCACCGCGTAGCCGTCCATCGCCGCGCGCGCGAAGCCAGGAACGTCCACCTCGGAACGGACGTCGGCTGCGAGAACGCGGCCGGCGCAGGCATCGACCGCAACGGGCTCCGCTGCGAGCAGGGCGGTCCCCCGGGCGAGGAAGCTCAACACCTCCTCG
Organism: uncultured Spirochaetales bacterium; assembly: GCA_964413375.1. Lineage (GTDB taxonomy): Bacteria > Myxococcota_A > UBA9160 > UBA9160 > SMWR01 > CAZUYC01. Next base: position 49,434 of record CAYPSI010000371.1, read on the forward strand.
ACGTCGGTCCGCTCGGAGAAGCCTTTCATGCGGACGTCGCGCAATGCGACCCCGTTGGGACCCCGCGCGATCAGATCAGCCGGCGGCCTTCTGTGCGAAGAGCTCCGGCCGAAGCGGCTGGCGACGGTACGCCTGCGCGACGATCTCGTTCGAGACGTCCCAGACGGCCTTCGCCGGGCCGATCGGGTCCTGCTTGATGCACTCGGGCATCACGTCGTCCTCGGGCTTGAAGCCGGCCCGGCGATTGAACTCCCACTCGTCCAGCATGCACTGCCAGCCGAGGTCCGCGATCTGCTCGCGGCTCACCTCCTCGCCGTAGAGGTGCCCGTAGAACTCCCGGATCGCGTCGAGGCTCGGCTGCAGGAACTGGCAGAAGCCCGACGAATCGGTCAC
>CAYPSI010000372.1:0-15040 GCA_964413375.1 uncultured Spirochaetales bacterium
GAAGTCCGCCAGGCCCTTCTTCGCCTGACGCTGCGTGATCGCCGCCGTCAGCGTCGTCTTGCCGTGGTCCACGTGGCCGATCGTCCCCACGTTCACGTGCGGCTTCGTCCGCTCGAACTTTCCCTTCGCCATGCGATCTCCTTCACGCCTCCGGAGGCGCGGGTGCCCTTCGTCCGCTCACGAGTACACGATCCCGGCGGAAACCTGTGGGGGAACCTGCGCGTAATGCGAGAACTGCATCGTGTACGTCGCGCGCCCCTGGGTCATCGACCGCAGGGCGTTCACGTAGCCGAACATGGTCGCGAGCGGAACCTTCGCCGTGGCCGCACGCGCGTTGCCCCTCGTCTCGAGTCCGGTGATGTCGCCGCGTCGGCTGGCGAGATCCCCCTGCACGACACCGACGAACTCTTCCGGCGTCACCGATTCGACGCTCATGATCGGCTCGAGGAGCACCGGGCCTGCCTTCTGCATTCCCTCGCGCACCGCCATCGAAGCCGCGATCTTGAACGAGCGCTCGGACGAGTCGACATCGTGGTACTGGCCATCGAGGAGCCTCACCCTGAGGTCGACCACGGGGTATCCGGCGAGGACACCGCTCTGCGAGGCCTCCTCCGCCCCCGCACGCACCGCGGGGATGTATTCGGAGGGGATCGCGCCGCCGCGGAGGGCGTTCTCGAAGTGGAAGCCCGCACCCTGCTCGCCTGGCCCCACCTCGAGCTTCACCACCGCGTAGTCGCCGGCCCCGCCCGTCTGCTTGATGTAGCGGCCCTCGACGATCGCCACCTGCGTGATCGTCTCCTTGTAGGCGACCTGCGGCCTGCCGACGTTGGCCTGCACGTTGAACTCGCGCAGCAGGCGGTCCGTGATGATCTCGAGGTGCAGCTCGCCCATCCCGGAGATGATCGTCTGGCCCGTTTCGGCGTCGACCGAGACGCGAAAGGAGGGATCCTCCTGCGTGAGGCGCTCGAGGGTCTGACCGAGGCGATCCATGTCGGCCTTGGTACGCGGCTCGATGGCGATCGAGATCACCGGATCCGGGAACTGGAGCGTCTCGAGAGCGATCGGGTGCTTCGGATCGCACAGGGTCTCGCCCGTCACCACGGACTTGAGGCCGACGACCGCGGCGATCTCTCCGGTGCGCACCTCGCCGATCTCGCGGCGCTTGTTCGCGTGCATCTGGAGCAGACGACCGATGCGCGACTTGCGGCCGCGATTCGCGTTCAGGACCTGGTCGCCCGAAGAGACGCAGCCCGAGTACACGCGGATGTAGGTGAGGTGCCCCACGTGCGGGTCGCTCATCAGCTTGAAGACGAGCGCGGCGAAGGGTTCGTTGTCGTCCGGCTTGCGCCGGATCGTCACTTCGCTGCCCGGGAGCCGCCCCTCGACCGGGAGCACGTCCAGGGGCGAAGGCAGATAGTCGACCACCGCATCGAGGAGCGGTTGAACGCCCTTGTTGCGAAACGCCGCCCCGCAGAGCACCGGAACCACGTGGAGGTCGATGGTGGCCTGCCGAAGGGCCTTGCGGAGCATGTCCGGCGGAATCGGCTCGTCGTCCAGGTAACGCTGCGCAACGGCTTCGTCGAAGTCCGCGACTGTCTCGACCACACGCTCGCGCGCGAGCGCGACGGCCTCGCGCAGCTCCTCCGGGACAGGGCGCTCCTCGATGGTCTCGCCCAGACTCGCTTCGTCCCAGTAGAACGCCCGTTCCGTCAGGAGATCCACGATGCCGTCGAAGCGATCGTCGGCACCGATCGGGAGCTGGAGAGGAACCGGTCGGGTCGCCAGCCGCTCCACCATCATCCGCACGACGCGCTCGAAGTCGGCCCCGACGCGGTCCAATTTGTTGACGAACGCGATGCGCGGCACGCGGTACTTGTCCGCCTGCCGCCAGACCGTCTCCGATTGAGGCTCGACTCCACCCACGCCACAGAACACGGCGATCGCGCCGTCGAGCACGCGCAGGGATCGCTCGACCTCGATGGTGAAGTCGACGTGCCCCGGCGTGTCGATGATGTTGATGCGATGATCCTTCCAGGTGCAAGTCGTCGCGGCCGCGGTGATCGTGATGCCGCGCTCCTGCTCCTGCTGCATCCAGTCCATCGTGGCTGCACCGTCGTGAACCTCTCCCATCTTGTAGTTGACCTTGGTGTAGTACAGGATTCGCTCGGTCGTGGTCGTCTTCCCGGCATCGATGTGGGCCATGATGCCGATGTTTCGCGTTCGCTCGAGCGGCTCCGTCCGGGCCATGTTGCGGTCCCCGACCGGCCCCGACTACCAGCGGTAGTGCGAGAACGCCTTGTTGGCTTCCGCCATGCGGTGCGTGTCCTCGCGCTTCTTCACCGCCTCGCCGCGTTCGTTCGCGGCGTCGATGATCTCGTCCGCGAGCTTCTCGCGGGTGCTCTTGCCGGCGCGGGACCTCGCGTAGTCGGCGAGCCAGCGCATCGCCAGCGACGTCGCCCGCTCGGGGCGCACTTCCACCGGCACCTGGTAGGTGGCGCCGCCGACCCGGCGGGACTTCACCTCCACTCGCGGGCGGACGTTCTCGAGTGCGCGACGGAACATCGCCAGCGGGTCGTTCCTCGTCTTGCTCTCGATGATGCGAAAGGAGCCGTAGACGATCCGCTCGGCGGTGCTCTTCTTGCCGTCGCGCATGATGATGCTGGTGAAGCGCCCGACGAGCCGGTCCTTGAACTTCGGATCCGGCTCAACCAGTCGCTTCGGAACCTCGCGTCGTCGAGGCACGTCACCGCTCCCCGGTCTGGTGAGGACCCCTGCGTCCCCGCAATCCAGACACGCACGGTCTGTCGAGCGTCACCCGATGCCCGACCGACCGCACGAGAAGATCGTTACTTCGGCCGTTTCGCTCCGTACTTCGAACGGCTCTTCTGCCGCGCAGTCACGCCCTGTGTATCGAGCGAGCCGCGCACGATGTGATAGCGGACGCCCGGCAGGTCCTTGACGCGGCCGCCGCGCACCAGCACCACGGAGTGCTCCTGAAGGTTGTGTCCCTCACCGGGGATGTACGCGTTCACTTCGCGACCGTTCGTGAGTCTCACACGCGCGACCTTGCGGAGCGCGGAGTTCGGCTTCTTCGGCGTCGCGGTGAAGACGCGAAGGCACACCCCGCGACGTTGCGGGGAACTCATCAGGTCCGGCGAGGCCGAGCGGGCCCGCGCGGGCTTTCGGCCATTCCGAATCAACTGCTCGGTGGTCGGCACGCTGGCCCCCGTGGAAAGGCGAGTGATCGCCAACGAAGAAGACGGAAGACACCTATCCCCTGTCCCACACCCCAGGCGCCGAAAGGACCGGAGGCGCGTGCCTCGGGAACCCCTTTCGAATGGCCAGGAGCGGACCGCAGGAGAGCGGTCGTCTGCTTGAAAACCGTCGCATCTTAGCGAGCTTCGGTGGCCTGTCAACGCATCCACGGGAGCGCCCGGCGCGGACCTCGGACGATGGGCCTCTGTCCCGCGGGGACCCTGGATCAGGTTTCCAGGGTTTCGCCTGCCGAGCCCGGTGCGGCCATCAAGCCCTCGGATGCCGGAGCGTAGCCAGCTGCGCCCGTAGTGCTGGACTCGGAGAACTCGGGCTGGGGCCCCTCGCCTTCCGCCGCCTCGATCTGGATCCCGATCCGCTGGTAGCGGGCCATCCCCGTCCCGGCGGGGATGAGTCGCCCCATGATCACGTTCTCCTTGAGTCCGCGCAGGTGGTCGACCTTGCCCCACATCGCCGCCTCGGTCAGCACCTTGGTCGTCTCCTGGAACGACGCGGCCGAGATGAAGGACTCCGTCGAGAGCGACGCCTTGGTGATCCCGAGCAGCAGCGCTTCGGCCTGGGCCGGCTGTCGCCCCTCCTCGAGCATGCTTCGGTTCACGTCCTCGAAGACGTTCCGCTCGACGTGCTCGCCCACCAGGAAGTCGGTGTCGCCCACCTCCTTCACGCGCACGCGCCGCAGCATCTGCCGCACGATCGTCTCGATGTGCTTGTCGTTGATCCGCACGCCCTGCAGGCGGTAGACCTCCTGGACCTCGTCCACCAGATACTTCGCGAGCTCCTTCTCCCCCTTGATGCGCAGCACGTCGTGCGGGTTGGAGGAGCCGTCCATCAGGGCCTCCCCGGCCCGTACCCGGTCTCCCTCGTGGACGCTCACGTGCTTGCCCTTGGGGATCAGGTACTCCTTCGGCTCCGCATCGGAGACGTCCGGCGTCACGATCACCCGCCGCTTCCCGCGCGAGTCCGCACCGAAGGACACGATGCCGTCGATCTCGCTGACGATGGCGTAGTCCTTCGGCTTGCGCGCCTCGAAGAGCTCGGCGACGCGCGGGAGACCCCCCGTGATGTCCTTCGTCTTCGTGGTCTCGCGCGGCATCTTTGCGAGCACGTCCCCGGCCGCGACCTCCGCACCCTCGGCGACCGCGAGATTCGCACCCACGGGTAGCAGCGCCCGGTAGATGGTCGCTCCATCCGCGTTCTTGATCGAGATGCGCGGGCGCAGCTCCGGGTCCTTCGACTCGATGATCGCTCGCGACGAGAGGCCGGTGAACTCGTCCACCTGCTCGCGCATCGTCGCACCCTCGAGGATGTCTCCGAACTTCACCGTTCCCGACACCTCGGACAGGATCGGATTCGCGAAGGGGTCCCATTCCAGCAGCATCTCGCCGGTCTTCACCCGTTGTCCATCGGTGACCTTGACCTGCGCGCCATACACCACCGTGTGCCGCTCGCGCTCGCGCCCGCTCGCGTCGAAGACTCCGATCTCGGCGTTCCGGGCCATCGCGATCTGCCGACCCTGCCGGTCCGGTACGGTCCGCAGGTTCGCCGTGAAGCGGATCTCACCTTCACTGCTGGCCTCCACGTGCGACTGCTCGACACGCCGGGTCGCCGTGCCACCGATGTGGAAGGTCCGCATCGTGAGCTGCGTCCCCGGCTCGCCGATCGACTGCGCGGCGATCACGCCCACCGCCTCACCGAGGTTGACCAGGGTGCCGCGCGCAAGGTCTCGCCCGTAGCAGCGCGCGCAAACGCCGTGTGTCGACTCGCAGGTGAGCACGGACCGGATCATCACGTTCTCGAGGCCCGCATTCTCGACGATGCGGACCTTGTCCTCGTCGATCTCCTCGTTCGCGTGGACCAGGATCTCGTCCGTGATCGGATCCCGAACGTCGTGCAGTGCGACCCGACCGAGGATGCGCTCTCCGATCGGCTCGATGATGTCGCCACCCTCGACGAGCGGTCCGATCTGGATCCCGTCCGAAGCCCCACAGTCGTGATCGCGAATGATCACGTCCTGCGACACGTCGACGAGGCGCCGCGTCAGATAGCCAGAGTTCGCGGTCTTCAGCGCCGTGTCGGCCAGACCCTTGCGCGCGCCGTGCGTCGAGATGAAGTACTGGAGCACCGAGAGCCCCTCGCGGAAGTTCGAGGTGATCGGCGTCTCGATGATCTCACCAGAGGGCTTCGCCATCAGACCGCGCATTCCTGCGAGCTGGCGCATCTGCTGGTTCGACCCGCGAGCCCCCGAATCGGCCATCATGTAGATCGGGTTGAAGCTCGGAATCTCCCGCTTCTGGCCCTCATCATCGATGATCGTGTCGACCTTCAGACGCCCCAGCATCTGCTCTGCCACCCGCTCGGTGCAGTTCGCCCAGATGTCGATTACCTTGTTGTAGCGCTCTCCGTCGGTGATCAGACCCTCCTGGTACTGCTGCTCGATCTCCTGTACCTCGGCGCTCGACTCGGCGATGAAGCGCTCCTTGTCGGGCGGGATCTGCATGTCATCGACGCAGATCGAGATGCCCGCGCGCGTCGCGTACTGGTAGCCGAGGGTACGCAGCCGGTCCGCGAGGATCACCGTCGCCTTGTTTCCGAGGAGCCGATAGGCCTGGTCGATCAGCTCCCCGAGAGCCTTCTTGTCCATCACGCGGTTGATGACGGCGAAGGGGATCTCGTCGGGCACGATCTCGCGTAGCAGGAGCCGGCCGACCGCGCTGTCGACGAGCTTTCCGTCCATGCGCACCTTGATTGCGGCGTGCAGCTCCACCTCGCCGGCGTCGAAGGCGACGCGGACCTCGTCGGGGCTCGAGAAGCGCATTCCCTCGCCGCGGGCCCCAGGCTGCTCGCGCGTGAGGTAGTAGCAGCCGAGCACGATGTCCTGGCTCGGACCGATGATCGGGCGGCCCGTCGCCGGACTCAGGATGTTGTTGGTCGACATCATCAGCACGCGCGCCTCGATCTGCGCCTCGACCGAGAGCGGCACGTGCACCGCCATCTGGTCGCCGTCGAAGTCCGCATTGAACGCGGCGCAGACGAGCGGGTGGAGCTGGATCGCCTTGCCGTCGATCAAGAGCGGCTCGAAGGCCTGGACGCCGAGCCGGTGGAGCGTCGGCGCCCGGTTGAGCATCACCGGGTGCTCCTTGATCACTTCTGCGAGGATGTCCCAGACCTCCGGGTGTTCCTTCTCCACCATCTTTTTCGCAGCCTTGATGGTGGTGACGTAGCCGCGCTGCTCGAGCTTCGAGTAGATGAAGGGCTTGAAGAGCTCGACTGCCATGCGGTTCGGCAGCCCGCACTGGTGCAGGCGCAGCTCGGGCCCGATCACGATCACCGAGCGCCCCGAGTAGTCGACGCGCTTGCCGAGCAGGTTCTGCCGGAAGCGGCCGGTCTTGCCCTTGAGCATGTCGGAGAGCGACTTGAGCGGACGCTTGGAGGGCCCGGTGATGACGCGGCCGCGCCGGCCGTTGTCGAAGAGAGCGTCGACCGCCTCCTGGAGCATCCGCATCTCGTTGCGGATGATCACCTCGGGTGCGTTCAGCTCCTGGAGGCGCTTCAAGCGGTTGTTGCGGTTGATGACGCGCCGGTAGAGATCGTTCAGGTCGCTGGTGGCGAAGCGGCCTCCGTCGAGCGGAACGAGGGGTCGCAGATCCGGAGGGATCACCGGGATCACCTCGAGGATCATGTGCTCGGGCTTGTTCCCCGACTCCCGGAAGGCATCGAGCACCTTGAGGCGCTTCGAGATCTTCTTGCGCTTGGCCTCGCTGTTCGCGTCGCGCATGTCCTCGCGCAGACGGGTGCACTCCTCCTCGACCTTCAGCTGCTGGAGCATGCGGCGGATCGCCGCCGCACCGATGCCGACCTCGAAAGCGTCGTGGCCGTGCTGCTGCCGCGCTTCGTGCAGCTCCTCCTCGGTGAGGAGGTCTCCCGCGGCGAGCTCCGTCTCCTTGGGATCGAGGACCACGTGGGACTCGAAGTAGAGGATCTTCTCCAGATCGCGCAGCGAGATCTCGAGGATGTTGCCGATCCGCGAGGGAAGCGACTTGAGGAACCAGATGTGCGCGACGGGAGTGGCGAGGGTGATGTGCCCGAGGCGCTCGCGTCGCACCTTGCTCTGGATCACCTCGACGCCGCACTTCTCGCACACGACGCCGCGGTGCTTCATGCGCTTGTACTTGCCGCAGTTGCACTCGTAGTCCTTGACGGGGCCGAAGATCTTGGCGCAGAAGAGCCCGTCGCGTTCCGGCTTGAAGGTCCGGTAGTTGATCGTCTCGGGCTTCTTGACTTCGCCATAGGACCACTCGCGGATCTTCTCCGGCGCGGCGATCGAGATCCGCAGCGCGTTGAAGGCGAGCGGGTCCTTGGGCTTCTCGAACAGGTTGTAGAGATCGCGCAAAGCGGACTCCCCTCCCTTAGTTCTTGTCGTCGACGAGTTCGACGTCGAGGCCGAGCGCCTGCAGCTCCTTCACCAGCACGTTGAAGCTTTCGGGCAGCCCCGGCTCCAGCGCGCATTCGCCGCGAACGATCGATTCGTACATTCGCGTGCGACCCGTGACGTCGTCCGACTTGACGGTCAGGAACTCCTGGAGCGCGAAGGCGGCGCCGTAGGCCTCGAGCGCCCAGACCTCCATCTCTCCAAGCCGCTGCCCGCCGAACTGCGCCTTGCCACCGAGCGGCTGCTGCGTCACCAGGCTGTAGGGCCCGATGCTACGGGCGTGGATCTTGTCGTCCGCGAGGTGGTGCAGCTTCATCATGTAGAGCACGCCCACCGTGACCTCGGTGTCGAAGGGGTCGCCGTTACGACCGTCGAAGAGGATCGTCTGGCCGCTTTCCGGAAGCCCCGCGCGGCGCAACTCCGTGCGGATCTCGTCCTCCTTGGCGCCGTCGAATACCGCCGTCGCCATGTGGATCCCGCCCCGGACATTCAGCGCGAGGCTCCGGAGCGCCTCGGGCGAGGCCTGATCGAGAGCCTTCGAGACCTGCTTGTCGCCGTAGATCTCCTTGAGTCCGCTCCGCAGCCGATCCGGATCGTTCACCGTGTTCACGAGCGCGTCGACAGCGGCGCCGAGGCCGAGCGCCGCCCAGCCGAGGTGGGTCTCCAGGATCTGCCCGACGTTCATGCGCGAGGGCACACCGAGAGGGTTCAGCACGATGTCCACCGGCGTCCCGTCGGCGAGGTAGGGCATGTCCTCCTCGGGGAGGATTCGCGAGATCACGCCCTTGTTGCCGTGACGCCCGGCCATCTTGTCGCCGACGGAGAGCTTGCGCCGGATGGCGAGATAGACCTTCACCATCTTGAACACGCCCGGCGGCAGCTCGTCCCCCTTGCGCAGACGGGCGATCTTCTCGTCGAACACTGCCTTGATCACGCCCGCCCGTTCGTCGACGCCCTGGAAGATCCGGTCCACCTGGTCCTGCACGCGGGCGTCCTGGACCTGCACGTCCTTCCAGCGCCGCTGCGGGATCTGGTCGAGGATCTCCCCCGTGATCGTGTCGCCGGTGCGCAGCCACTCGGTCGCCCTGCGCTCGTCGGCGACCCGGTTCGCGGCCTGCTTCCCGGCCACGAGTCCGCGCATCTTGCGCATCGCGCTGTCGCGAATGATGCGGATCTCGTCTTCCTGGTCCTTGCGCAGCCGCTCGATCTCCTGCTCCTCGAGTGCCTGCGCCCGCTCGTCCTTCTGCACGCCGCGGCGCGAGAAGACCTGCGCGCCGATCACGGTGCCCGAGACACCCGGCGGGACGCGCAGCGAGGTGTCGCGCACGTCGCCGGCCTTCTCCCCGAAGATCGCGCGCAGCAGCCGCTCCTCCGGGGAGAGCTGGGTCTCGCCCTTCGGAGTGATCTTTCCAACGAGGACGTCGTCCGGATTCACCTCGGCGCCGATCCGCACGATCCCCGACTCGTCGAGGTCGCGCAGCGCCTCCTCGCCGACGTTCGGAATGTCCCGGGTGATCTCCTCCTTGCCGAGCTTCGTGTCGCGGGCGACACACTCGAACTCCTCGATGTGGATCGAGGTGTAGGAATCGTCCTTGACGACGCGCTCCGAGATCAGGATGGAGTCCTCGAAGTTGTATCCAGCCCAGGGCATGAAGGCGACGACGACGTTGCGCCCGAGCGCCAGCTCACCGCGGTCCGTCGCGGGCCCGTCCGCGATCACCTGCCCCTTGCGAACCCGCTCGCCGCGGCGAACGATCGGCTTCTGGTTGATGCAGGTGCTCTGGTTCGAGCGCTGGTATTTGATCAGGTTGATGATGTCGACGTTGGAACCCGCACCCTCGTCGTCGTCCGGCTTGATCACGAGTCGCGAGGCGTCCACCGACTCGACGACTCCGTCACGCTTGGCCACGACCGTCACCCCCGAGTCGCGGGCGACCACGGCCTCGAGCCCGGTGCCGATCAGCGGGGCCTCGGTCCGCATCAGCGGGACGGCCTGCCGCTGCATGTTCGAGCCCATCAACGCGCGGTTTGCGTCGTCGTTCTCGAGGAAGGGGATCAGCGATGCGGCGACGGAGACCAACTGGTTCGGCGAGACGTCCATCATCTGGACTTCGGAGGGGGGAACCACGACGAACTCGCCCCCCTTCCTGGACTGCACCATCTCGCGTTGGAAGCGGCCGTCGACGTCGAGCGGCGCGTTCGCCTGCGCGATCGCAAGCCGCTCCTCGTCGAGGGCGGAGAGGAACTTGACCTCCGCGAGCACGCGCCCCTCCGAGACGGTGCGGTACGGAGTCTCGATGAAGCCCAGATCGTTGACGCGGGCGTAGGTCGAGAGCGAAGCGATGAGCCCGATGTTCGGTCCCTCCGGCGTCTCGATCGGGCAGATGCGTCCATAGTGCGTGGGGTGCACGTCACGGACTTCGAAGCCCGCGCGCTCGCGGGTGAGTCCGCCCGGCCCGAGCGCCGAGAGTCGCCGCTTGTGCGTCACCGCCGACAGCGGATTGGTCTGATCCATGAACTGCGACAGCTGGCTGGACCCGAAGAACTCCTTGACCACGGCCGAGACCGGCTTGGCGTTGATCAGGGCGTGCGGCATCAGGGTCTCGATCTCCTGGAGCGACATCCGCTCCTTGATCGCCCGCTCCATGCGCACGAGGCCGATCCGGTACTGATTCTCGAGCAGCTCGCCGACGACGCGAACGCGCCGATTCCCGAGATGGTCGATGTCGTCGATCCGGGCGTTCGGATCGGTGCCGTTCTTCAGGTCGACGAGGTACTTGAAGGCCCGGAGGATGTCGTCCGGCCGCAGCGTCGTGAGGTCGCGCAGCGGCATCTGGCGGACGGAGCCGGACGCCACCGCGGGCGGGGCCTCGATCACCGCGTCCGGATCGAAGCCGAGCTTGTGGTCGATCTTCAGACGCCCGACCCGCGAAAGGTCGTAGCGCTCGGGGTTGAAGAAGAGGTTCCGGAACAGGTTCGTGGCGGTATCGATCGTCGGGGGATCTCCCGGCCTCAGGCGCCGATAGATCTCGATGATCGCTTCGTCCTGGGTCTGCGTCTTGGTGTCCGCGAGCAGCGTGTCCCGCATCGAGGTGCCGCTGGTGAGCGGGTCGAGGTAGAGCAGCGGGAACTCCTCGATGCCCCGGGAACGGAGCTCATCGAGGTGCGCCTGGGTCAGTTCCTCGTTGCATTCGATGATCACCTCACCGGTCGTCTCGTCGACGATGTCGCTGGGTGCGACGCGCTTCACGGCATCGGTGCGGAGCAGGTCCTCGATGCCGACCTGGACCCACTCGATTCCGGCCTCGACGATGCGTCGCACCGCGGCCGACGTGAACTTGCGGTCCTTGCGCACGAGCACATGGCCCGCGTCGTCCTTCACCTCGCGGCTGCAGCGCTGCCCGACCAGGAGCTCCGAGACCACGCGCTTCATGATCCGCTTGGAGTCGACGCGGATCGTCTCCGGCTGGTAGAACTCCGCGAGGAGCTGCTCCGGGGTGTAGCCGAGGGCCTTGAGCAGGACGGTGCCGTAGATCTTCCGGCGTCGGTCGATCCGCGCGTAGAGAAGATCCTTGTGGTCGAACTCGAGGTCCAGCCAGGAGCCGCGATAGGGAATGATGCGGCAGGAGTAGAGGCTCTTGCCGACGGCGCTCACCGCCGACGAGGCGGTCGTGTCGAAGAAGATGCCGGGAGAACGGTGCAGCTGGGACACGATCACGCGCTCGGTCCCGTTGATGATGAAGGTGCCGTGCTCGGTCATGATCGGGATCTCCCCGAAATAGACCTCCTGCTCCTTCACGTCGCGGATCGCCTGCGAGCCCTCGCTGTCGTCCCAGGCGACGAGACGGATCGTCACCTTGAAGGGCGCCGCGTAGGTCATGCCTCGCTGGAGGCACTCCTGGACGTCGTACTTCGGCGCCTCGAGCGTGTAGCCCACGAACTCGAGGGACGCCGAGTCGTTGAAGTCCTTGATCGGAAAGACCGAGTTGAAGACGGCCTGGAGACCCAGGTTCTCGCGCTTCTCTGGCTCCACGGAGGCCTGGAGGAAGCGGTCGAAGGTCTGCTTCTGGATCTCGATCAGGTTCGGGATCTCGAGGATCGAAGGGATCTTCGAGAAGTCCTTACGGACGCGCAGCACGTTCTCGGAAGCGATGTTGGCGTTCACGGTTTCGGTCTCGGCCTCCCGGATCTCGATGGGCTCGATGTCTCGACGGAGGAACCTCGATGGAGGAACCTCGGTGGCGAAACCCGCGCGCGCGCGAAAACCTCCGCGCGCGCCCCTCGCGGACTCCTCCTACCTCACTTCACGTCCACTTGACCGCCCGCAGCCTCGACCTGCTCCTTGATCTTCTTGGCCTCGTCCTTCGTCACGCCTTCCTTGATCGCCTTGGGCGCGCCTTCGACGAGGTCCTTGGCCTCCTTGAGGCCGAGGCCGGTGATCGCGCGGACTTCCTTGATCACCTGGATCTTCTTGTCCCCGGAGGAGAGCAGTATCACGGTGAACTCGTCCTGCTCCTCGACAGCGGCGGCTGCGGGAGCACCCGCGGCGGCCACGGCGACGGGCGCGGCGGCCGAGACGCCCCACTTCTCCTCGAGCAGCTTGGCGAGGTCCGCCGCCTCCATGATGGTGAGGCTCGAGAGCTCGGTCACGATCGCGTTGAGGTCAGCCATTTCCTTGCGGTCCTTCCATGTTGGCGCGGCGGAGCTCCGCCGGGGTTCAAGAGCCTTCCTGCTGTCCGCGGGCCGCGAGGACCCGCGCGAGCTGTGCGCCGGGCTCGGAGACCAGGCGCGCCAGCTTCGTCGCCGGCGCCTGGATCAGCCCGATCAGCGTCGCTCGGATCTCGTCGAGGGGCGGGAGGGTCGCCAGCTGGCCGATCTCGCCGATCCCGAGCTTGCGCCCAGCCAGCACCCCGGCCTTCAGCTTGAACACCTGCACGTCCTTGGCGAAGTCGACCAGGATCTTCGCGAGACCGACCGGATCGCCGTAGGAGAGCGCGAGGACGGTCGGCCCCTCGAAGTGGTCCGCGAGTGCTGCGGCCTCAGTGTCGCGGGCCGCGCGCTCGAGCAGCGTGTTCTTCACCACCTCGTATTCGTAGACGCCCTGCCCCTCGCGCCGGATCCGGCCGCGGAGCCGATTGACGGACTCCACGGTGACGCCGCGGTAGTCGGCGAGATAGACGGACGTGGCGCGACCGAGCTTCTCGTGGAGCTCGACGACCTTCTCCTGTTTCTGGGCTCGCGTCAGCAAGGCTCCGCTCCTATGCCGCCGTGGGGGAGACGCTCGACGGATCGATCCGGATGCCCGGACCCATCGTGGACGAGAGCGTGATCTTCTTGATGTAGATGCCCTTGCTCGAGGCGGGCTTCGCGCGCATCACCACGTCGATCAGCGCGGTCGCGTTCGCGACGAGCTGCTCCGCCGTGAAAGAACGCTTCCCGACGGGAACGTGGATGATTCCGGTCTTGTCGACGCGGTACTCGACCTTGCCCGCCTTCTGCTCGCGCACGGCGGTGGCAACGTCCATCGTGACGGTTCCGAGCTTCGGATTCGGCATGATGCCGCGCGGACCGAGGATGCGGCCGAGGCGGCCCACCACGCCCATCATGTCCGGCGTCGCGATCACCCGGTCGAAGTCGAGCCAGTTCTCGTTCTGGATCTTCTGCGCCAGGTCATCGCCACCGACGAAGTCCGCACCGGCGTTGCGCGCCTCGTGCTCCTTCTCGCCCTTGGCGAAGACGAGCACCCGGGCCGATTTGCCGAGGCCATGGGGCAGCACGAGCGCACCGCGCACCATCTGGTCGGCCTGCCGGGGGTCGACGCCGAGGTTCATCGCCATGTCGATCGTCTCGTCGAACTTCGCGACCTCGAGCTCCAGAAGCAGCGCGACCGCTTCGGGGAGCGGGTAGGGCTTCGTGCGGTCGACCTTCGCCTCGGAGGTCCGGAAGCGCTTGCTCGCCACCACTGCGCTAGCCCTCCACTTCCAGGCCCATCGAGCGGGCCGTCCCCTCGATGATCCGCGTCGCGTTCTCCAGATCGTGCGCGTTCAGGTCCGGAAGCTTCAGCTCCGCGATTTCCCGCACCTGCGCGCGAGTCACCTTGCCCACCTTCTCCCGCATCGGATCCCCGGAGCCCTTGGCGATCTTGGCGGCCCGCTTGAGCAGCACCGCAGCCGGGGGCGTCCGGAGCTCGAAGGTGAAGGATCGGTCCGCATAGACCGTGATCACGGCCGGGATGATCAGACCCTGCTTGTCCTGCGTGCGCGCGTTGAACGCCTTGCAGAACTCCATGATGTTCACGCCATGCTGGCCCAGCGCCGGTCCGACGGGCGGCGAAGGGTTCGCCGCCCCGGCGGGGCACTGGAGCTTGACGATGGCCACGACCTTCTTCGCCAAGGGGGGCTCCTACGCCTTCTCCACGTTCGTGTAATCGAGCACCACGGGCGTTGCGCGGCCGAAGACCTGCACCATCACCCGCAACTTCTCCTTCTCCACCATCACCTCGTCGACGAAGCCCGAGAAGTTCGCGAAGGGACCGCTGACCACGCGAACGTTCTCGCCCTCCTCGAACAGGATCTTCGGCCTGGGCTTGCTGGCGCCCTCGCGGATCTGCTGCGTCATCCGCGCGACCTCCTCGTCGGAGATCGGCGGCGGCTTCTTGTCCCCGCCCACGAAGCCCGTGATCTTCGGAGTCCCGCGGACGATGTGCCAGGTCTCGTCCGTCAGCTCCATCCGGACCAGGATGTACCCCGGAAAGTACTTCCGCTTCGAGGTGCGCTTCTCGCCCTTCACCACCTCGACGACGGTCTCCTCGGGGATCAACACCTCGTCGAACTTCTCCTCCATTCCGGCCGCCTTGGCGCGCTCGAGGAGGGCCTTCATGGCCTTGGCCTCGTGCCCGGAATAGGTGTGGATGATGTACCACTGCTTGGCCATCGCCCCCGTCCTCACCTCAGACGAACCACGGTCAGGGCAGGATCCACTGCATCAGCTGCCCTAGAACGAGGTCCATGACGCTTAGGACGGCTGTGATGACGGCGACGATCACCAGCACCCCGACCGTTCCTGCCATCGCTTCCTTCTGGCTCGGCCACGTGACTTTGCGGAACTCGGTGCGCACCTCCATCAGGAACTGCCTCGATTGCCCGATCCATACCGCCGGATTCCACTGCATCGAGATCGTCACCGTTCCCATCTAGGACAGTCTGGCAGGCGCGGAGGGACTCGAACCCCCAACCCCCGGTTTTGGAGACCGGTGCACTGCCAGTTGTGCTACGCGCCTTCGGAACCCCGCTATTCCACGATCTCGGAGACCACGCCGGCGCCGACCGTACGGCCGCC
>CAYPSI010000373.1:0-43045 GCA_964413375.1 uncultured Spirochaetales bacterium
AAATCCCGGATGCCGAAGCCGCTGATGCCGTTCTGGATGCCGTAGAGCGCGACCGAGACGGTGAAGAGGCCCAGCACGAAAATGCGCACGAACGCCCCGATGGTGGGGATCCATTTGCCGACATCGAAGGACAGGATCGCCGCGCCGACGGTGAACCAGATGAACCCCAGCAGGAAGGCCCAGTTGCCCAGTGAGGTCACGCCGATCACGGGGCCTGGGAGGGCCTCGCCATTCGTGAAGAAGGTCTGGAATGCGGTGAGGGCCAGGATCGCCAATGACCCGCCGACCCAGATCGGGTTGGAGATCCAGTAGATCACGGCGTTGACGGCCGCGACCTTGCGGCCGAAGGCGAGGCGAGTCCAGACATAGGGCCCGCCCTCCTCCGTGAACGCCGAACCAAGCTCAGCGGTCAGCAGTGCGTAGGGGATGAAGAAGGTGAGCCCGAGGAAGATCAGCCACGTGAAGCCTTGCGCCCCTTCTGATGCCACGGCGCCGATCGTGTCGAGACCGACCAGCGTGCAGATCAGGAAGAAGAAGATATCCATGCGGCCGAAGTGCTTCTGGAGCTTCGACTTCTCCTCGAGCGCCGCTCTCGTCGTGACGTCGACGAGGTCCGGTTCGATATGCGCCCCCGGATCCGATGCGGCCACGCGTGCCCTCCTGCTCGTCCGTCCGCTACGGCCCCGCGGCGCGCCCTCGATGAGCCCTACGGCAGGGCGGCGTCCCGACGCCCGGAGCCCCTTCCCGCCGCCGCGGATCGATCGTCGATGCCCTCCTCGATCCGATCCAGCAGGTACGGAAAGAAGGGGTTCGACGTGAGGCGCAGCAGCTGATCGAGGCTGGTGATCAGCACGAAGCGCTCTCCGCGCGGCGCCAGGGTACCGAGGTGGAGTCCGTAGTCCTCGCCCGGATCCGGCGCCAGTCCGTACAGCGGATCGCTCAGCGGGAACGGCAGGGCGACGTGCGAGAGCGAGTAGATCTGCGCAGGATAGGGCAGCCCGAGCTTGCGCGTGCTCTCTCCGGCTCCACCCGCCTCGATGCTGCGCGCCACGGCGTCGGCGCCTTCCTCATCGGCATTCGTGACGAGGGTGGTGCGGTAGGGCCGGGGCCCCTCGGGCAGGATGCGCGCGAGCGCGGTGTCGGCGGAGGGGCGCAGCAAGGGCCCGAACTTGATGGTCCGGTTCACGTCGAAGAGCACGAGCTCGGAGCCGTTCGGCGGCAGGTGGGCGTAGAGCGCGGAGAGGACGGCGCTCGTGCTCGTGGTCGTGTCGATCACCGACTGGAAGGTGAGGATGGGCGGCAGGCCCGCGAGCAGGGCGCGAGCGTCGAGGCGCGTGATCTGCCGCTGCAGGGCGTCGGTCAGGCGATGGGACTGGAGCGCGCCATTGACCGGAAACGAGTTGTACTTGAAGGGATTGAACTCCGGGCCGAGGCTGATCCAGGCGGCCTTGGCGAAGGCGGGGAGGAGCGCGGGCAGCCCGGCCAACCCCGCGAAGCGCGCGAAGCGCGTGATGCCGATCATCGGCGAGATCAGGACGATGCGATCTGGCCGCGCCAGGGACGCGTCCTCGAGGGCGTCGAGCCCGTACTGCATCGCGAGGGCGCCGCCGTTCGAGTAGCCGACCAGATGCAGGGGCAGAGACCCTCCCGCGCGCCGGCGCGCTTCGCGGACCGCGAGCCGCGTCGCCGCCGCCCAGTCCTCCCACTCGACGTCGGTCAGGGCGGCCGGAACGGTCCCGTGCGCGGGCAGCCGGATCCCGATCGCCACGAAGCCCCGGTCGCGATAGCAGCGGGCGACGTGGCGCATGCTGTAGGGCGCGTCCGTGAGCCCGTGCAGCAACACAACCGCACCCGAGGGCTCCCCGTCGGGATCCAGCACGAACGAGCGGTTCCAGTCCCGTGGGAAGCGGCCCGGGTACACCGGGCTGCCCTCGAAGTAGCGGTTGTACGCAACGCGATCCTCGGGGCCGAGTCGCTGGGTGACGTTGCGCCGGACCGCTTCGAGGGTCTCGGCCTCCGCCGCCAGGTACCCCTGCCAATCGGCGGCGTCGAGCTCCTGGGCGTCCAGCTCGTGCGGTACGGTGGTGTGCCAGGGCTCGAGCGGCGGACGACGCTGCGCATCCCAGATCCGCACGGCGAGCAGCGTGATCGCGACGAGGGCGGCGCCAACGAGCCCGCGCCGGAGGACCTTCAGCAGCCTGGCTCCCACTCGTGCTCCGCTAGTGATGTTTCGCTCGCCTGCGGCTCGCTGCGCGGCGGCTTCGCCGCCTTGGGTCAGCCTGCGCCGACGAGGTCCACGTCCCCTCGAGTGGCTCGTGGCTCGCCACCGGGGTTTCGGGGTAGAATAGCGCGATCGAGGGGAAGGCTGGTCCTCGAGGTGCAGGTCATCGATGGAAACGCAACGTCGCCGCACCCCTGTCGCGATCGCCGTGCTCGCCGTCGCGCTCGCGTTCCCCTTCGCCTCCGCGCTGGCCCAGGACGCCGAGGAGACCCTCGGCGAGGAGGTGGCGCCGGAGTCCGCGTTGGTGGGCGAGGCGGGCTACGCCTTTCAAGGCGAGACCGACATCGACGGCGGCGGGAGAGTGATGGTGAACCGCTTCGACGCCGGTGTCCTCGGCCGGATCGATCTCGCGGAGCGGCTGCGATGGAGCAACTCGTTGTTCTTCTCCGCCAACGTCTACGACTTCGAGGGCGGCGGGTTCAGCGCAAGCGACCCGTGGGACACGATCCTCGGCCTGCGCCTGACCAGCACGCTCCACTACGCGCTGAACGAGCGGTGGGGCGTCATCGGAGGTGGGGTCTTCATGTTCGCGCCGGAGACCGGCGCCGACTGGGGCGACAGCTTCACCGGTGGGGGCATCGCGGGCGTCGACTTCCGTCCCAACGAGAGCCTGTACGTCAGACTGGGTGTGGCGGTGATCAGCCAGATCGAGGACGGCGTGCGCGTCACCCCGTCGGTCGTCCTGAACTGGCTACCGCACAAGCAGTGGGCGGTTCGCGTCGGGGCCGTCCCGGCCAGCGGCGGCGCCGCGGCCGGCGGCGAGGTGGCGTACCGGGTGGTCGACCCGCTGGAGGTCGGGCTCGGCGTGCTCTTCAACCAGCGCCGCTTCCGGCTGGACGACTCGGGCCCGGCACCTGTGACGGAGTTGGCGAGGACAACGTCATGCCGGTGCGCCTGCGCGTGAGCTGGGACATCACCCCGCAGATCTCCCTGCACCTCCTCGGCGGCGTCGCCTTGGCCGGCGAGGTGGAGCTCGAAAACCGGTCCGGGGACCGCCTGAGAAGGGAGGATTACGACCCGGCGCCCTACGCCGGCGTGCGCTTCGTCGGCAGGCTCTGAGCTCCTGGAAACGCCCGGCCCACCGCGACCGGCAGGCTCGCGCGCAGCTTCGCGAAGATCTCCTGCGCGAGCTTCGGCACGAGCGGGAAGAGCTCCGCGTCGATGCGCTCGCGCACGGCGCGGCCGTCGATCGAAGTGCGGCGCCGGCAGCGCTCGTTGATGGTCGGTCTCCCACTATTCTACGCCGGCTTCGAGCGGAGTCACAGCGAAGGGGTCGGTCTTCTCGACGCTCGCCCCTCTCGCCTTCGTACCGGGCATGATCTCGAAGCGCGGGTCGAAGTCAACCATCGTCGACGCGAGCTGCTTCAGGACTCCCGCATCTCCTTCCGCCTTCGCGGTGCCGTCGGCGATCTGCGCCGCGAGCGTCTTTGCCCCCATCATTGTCTGCTCGAGATCGGAGCGCTTGATCGTGAGCGTCAGGGTGGGGTTGCTGGCCTGGAAGCCCGCGATGTTCGTGAGCGTGGCGTTCTCCAGCTCGATCAGGAACTTCTCGCCGTTGTCCGGCGTGATCAGGTTGATGCTGAAGCGCATGCCCTCGGCCTTGCGGCTGTCCATGCGGATGCCGAGGAAGTTCAGGAAGAGCTCCGTCGACATCGCGCGGATCACGTCGGGGCTGCTCGAGGAGGCGGTCTGCCCCTGCGGGATTCCCCGCCTGAGCTCGTAGGCGGCGGCGAGGAAGCTGTTGCGCAGGCCGGGGTTCTCCTGCTGGTAGCCGATCTGCTCGAAGACGTCGGCCAGCAGGTCCTTCGCCTGCTGGTTCTGCGGCTCGGCCTGCACGAGCTTGTTCAGGATCTCCTGGGCGAGCAGGTACTTCCCCTGGTCGTGGAGCTGCCGGCCGCGGGCCAGGATCTTCCCGGCGCCGCCCATCATCTCCACATAGAGCGGAGCGGAGTCCTCCGGGGAGAGCGGGATCAGGGTGGCCGGGTTGGCGTCCCAGAACCCGAGGTAACGCTGGACGACGCCGCGGCTGTTGTGCTGCGCGGAGCCGTGATAGCCGCGGTTGAACCACTTCTCCTGCAGGCTTTTCGGGATCTGGTAGACGTTGTGGATCTGGTTGATCGTCACGCCCTGGTTGGCGAAGTGCAGCACCTGGTTGTTGATGTTCGCGTAGAGGTCGCGCTGGCCGCGGAGCACCTCCTGGATCCGCTCGTTGCCCCAGCGCGGCCAGTGGTGCGACGCGAACATCACCTGTGCGTCGAGGCCGAAGCGGTAGAGCGCCTCGCCGATGTACTTCGACCAGTTGAGCGGGTCGCGGACCGGCGCGCCGCGCAGCGTGTAGATGTTGTGCAGCGTGGAGGTGACATTCTCGGCCGTCCACAGCGCCTTCATCGCCGGGATGTAGGTGTTCATCTCCGAGGGCGCCTCGGTGTTCGGCGTGTTCTGGAAGATCATCCGGACGCCGTCGACGTCGATCTCCTCGATGCCCTTCTCGACGATCCGGTTCGGAGCGATCAGGCCCGTGGCGCCGGCCGGGATGCCCTGGCCGAGGCCCTGACCGACGTAGCCGTAGGGGCTGGCCGGAAGCAGCAGGCCGTACTGGTAGAAGAGCCGCCGGTTCATCGCGTTTCCGGCGTACACGTTCTCGGAGATCGTGTGCTGCATGAAGTCGCGGGGGGCGATGACGGCGACCTTCCCCGAGCGAACGTCCTTCTCGTCGACGACGCCGCGCACGCCGCCCCAGTGGTCTCCGTGCGAGTGCGAGTAGATCACCGCGGTGATGGGAAGACCCTTGCCGACGTGCTCCTGAAACAGCTTCAACGCCGCGCGAGACGTCTCCGCCGCCGTCAGCGGATCGAAGACGATCCAGCCGGTCTTGCCCCGGACGAAGGAGATGTCGGAGAGGTCGAAGCCGCGCACCTGGTAGATGCCGGGAATCACCTCGTAGAGCCCGTAGTTCATGTTCAATCGGGACTGGCGCAACAGCGAGGGGTGGATGCTGGAGAACTCCTTCCCGGTGTTCAGGAACTCGAAGCGCTTCATGTCCCAGGCGACGTGGCCGGCGTCGGACATGATGTCGCCCTGCATCGGAGCGATGAAGCCCTTCTTCTGCTCCTAGAAGTCCCGCTCGTCGGCGAAGGGGAGGGTCGCCTGTTGCTGCCGGAGCAGCTCCAGGGTGAACTTCGACGGTGCCTTGCCCTTCGGGTCGAAGTGGTCGGCCGGGTGCCCCTGGGAGCGCGCGGAGACTGCGCCCAGCGCCACTGCTCCGGCGCACGCGAGCGCGGCAGCCGCGCCGGCGACGCGTCCGATGATCGTCATTGTGTTCTCCATGTGCATGGGGATTAGAACGGGCGTGAGACGGTGAAGCCGATCACGTTGAGGGAGTTCGAAGCGTAGTCGCTCTGCAGCGTACCGGCCAGCGGACCCCGGGTCTGGTAGCATCACGGGCGTCGGGGCCATGGTGACGAACCGAACTCGAATCATCATCGCCTTCACGGCGCTCAGCATCGTGGCGGCTCTGCTCTTGCCGAGCATGCCGCAACCCACTGGGTACCACGACTTCGCCGATCGACGGGCCGTGTTCGGGGTCGGCAGCTTCCTGAACGTCGTCTCCAACGCGGCTTTCCTGCTCGCCGGTCTCGCGGGGCTCGTCGTCGTTGCGCGCCCACGCACCCAGTTCGCGTTCGGCAGCGAACGCTGGCCCTACGCGATCTTCTTCCTGGGAATGCTGCTGACCGCGGCGGGCTCGGCCTACTATCACGTCGCGCCGGACAACGATCGATTGTTCTGGGACCGGCTGCCGATGACGATCGCGTTCATGTCTCTGATCGCGGCCCAGGTCGTCGATCGCATCAGCGTGAGGGCGGGACTCGCCCTGCTGGTGCCGATGCTGCTGGTCGGGGCCGCGTCCGTCGTCTATTGGCGTGCGACGGAGCGCGCGGGCGCCGGCAACGTCATGCCCTACGGAGTCTTGCAGGGCTACTCGGTGGTGATCCTGCTCTTGATCGCCTGGTCGCATCCGTCGCGCTACACGCAAGGCGACCGGATCTATTGGGTGTTCGCGGCCTATCTGATCGCGAAGCTCCTGGAGCACTTCGACGCAGAGCTTCTCGCGTTCGGGAATCTCGTGAGCGGCCACACCATCAAGCATCTGACGGCTGCCGCGGCGGCTCTCGAGGTGTGCCGCATGCTGGTGCGGCGTGCCCCGAGAGAGCTGGAGCCGCGGCGATCGCGCGACTACTCGATGAACTCGCTGCCGAGGACGTAGACGTCCCAGAGCTTCCAGCGTCCGCCTTCCTGGTGAAAGAACACCATCGTGTCGGTGATGTTGTCGTTGAACCCCTCCACGCCGGGCGCCGTCACCTTCACCTTCACGCGCGCGACGGCGAACTCGTCGTCGTGGCCGACGAACTGGAAGGAGATCTGCTCGGCCTTGGCGTCGAAGGCGCTGAACTGCGAGTTGAGCTCCGACTCGGTGGAGGCGTACACGGGAGACTTCGTGTGCGCGTAGCCCATCGTCGCCGCCACGTCCTCGCGATTGAAGGCTGCGATCTGATCCTTCGAGACCTGTTGGAGCGCCGTGACGAGCGCGTCCTGCGCGTGGACCGCCGCGGCCGGCGTCATTCCGAGTAGCGAAGCGAGAAAGAGAAACCTGACGTTCATGGGTGACTCCTCGAATGTCCTTGCGCGGATCGAGCTCAGTTGAGCACGTTGTGGCCGCGCGAGCGCATGCAGTTGCTGAAGGCCCGCTGGAAGTTCGCCTCGGACGCGGACGCCAGCTGCGCCCCACGACCGATACCACCCACCACGGCGCCGAGCGCAGCCCCCTTGCCGGCGTTGCCGAGGATGGCCCCCATGGCCGCGCCGCCGGCGGCACCGACGGCACCACCCGTGAGGGCCCCGCGCGCAGCCTCGCCACCCGCCGGGCCGGATGCCTGGCGGGCCATGGCGCGGCACTCCTCCATGTCGCGGCTGGTGTACTGCGCCCGGGAGCTGCCGAAGGTGTCGACCGTCGGCGACCAGGTGTTCTGGGCCGCGCATCCCGCAGCGGCCAGCACCGGGAGAACGAGGATCGAAACGAGTCTCCGCATGCCTGGAACCCTCCTGAATCGAGTGGGATCGAGCGCCGCGGTCGAGGGCCGCCAGCGATCCTGTGCCGGGCCCGCAGGCGCACGGGGCCACTGTATAGGTTGATTCCAAGTTACCTGCAAGGTGCGAGGAGTGCCTTCGCTCCGACGATCACAGTCACTCGAAGAGGAAGCGTCCGCAGCCGCGGTGGGTCGAGGCCCCCACGCGGAGGACCGCCGACGCGGGGAAGAAGTGGTCGCTCATGCTATCGCTGCAGGCCTCGCGCTGGATCGTCAGCACCAGCGAGGTTCCGTCCGCCGTCTCGCCCTTCCACCCGTCGCTGGTCGCGGTGGCGTGCGCGACCTCGAGGCGACGTGAGCCGAAGTCGAGCTCGGCGTGCAGGGTCGGAGCTTCTTCGCTGCCGACTTCGACGAGCCAACCGGGCTCGTTGCCGATGGCGCGGAAGCCGACCCCGCGCGCCTTTGCCTCGTCCCACGGCGAGAGCTGCGCGCTCTTGCGACAATCCGGCTGGCGCTCTCCGTCGAGGGTCAACATCGCCTCGTCAGCCTTCTCCCAGAACTCGGTACCCTGCTCGTCGCCGTAGCGCGCGCCGGAGGCCGAACGCAGCCCGGCCAGGCTGCGTACGCCGAAGGGCCCGGACAAGCGCAGCGAATCCCCCTCCATCTGCGTGGAGACGCGCAGGTCACCGCATTGCCAGGGGGTCGCTCCGCCCAGGGCGGGAGGTGCGGACGTCGCGGCCGCGCTCTCGTCGAGGGACTTCGCCGCGTCGGGCTCGCATCCGGCGAGTAGCGCGGCGAGCGCGGCAGCGAGCAGCAGAGTTCGATGCATCCGCGTGCCCTCGCGAGCGCCCGGGCGGCTCGTTGCCTGGGACCAGGCCAAGGTCATCGAGCTCGCGAAGCGGCTCGATGCTGCGACCGCCGCGCGCGAGATCCTGAACCCGCTCGCACCCTACTACGACCCGGACTTCGCGCCGCTCCAGCCCGGAAGACGCTGAGCTCCGTCATCGGGTGGGTGCCTCGACCAGGTCTTCGAGCGACGCCATCACCTCGGCCTGCACCTCGGGCCTGTGAAGATTGCCGAGGTGGCCACCGGTCGGGAAGAAGCGCACGCGCTCGGATCCGACCAGCTCCGTCAGCCACGCCACGTCGTCGTCGCTGGTCAGGAAGTCGTTGTGGTTGGCGAACACGCGGAGCTCCGGATTGCTGCGCAGGGGATCCGCGATGGCGTGTAGATCGTTCTTCGCCACCATCTGCTCTGCCGAAGCGAGCGTGCCGAGCCGGTCGCGATGGTAGGGCAGCACGAAGCCGTAGAGATACATGGTGAAGGAGTAGTCGCCGATCTCCTCGTAGGCGGGGAGGCGGCGCAGCGCCCGTCTCTCGGTGAGGAGCACTCCCAGATCCTCGCGCTCCTGGCTCGCGTACAGGAGCGATTGGAGCGAGCGCCGAAAGGCCAGTCCGATCAGGAACTCGGCTTCCTCGTTCGTGAAAGGCAGCTCCGTCTCGGGTGTCAGCGTCGTGCCCCCGAGATCCGTGGATTCGAGGCGGCTATACGACCCCGGTCCGATCCGCCCTTCGAGCGCCTTCCTGCCGACGGACGCCGCCAGCAGCAGGATCCGGCGGACCTCGGCGTCGCGCGTGGACTCCGGGAACGCCATAGGGACGTCGTAGAAGGCGTCGAGCCGCTCCATCCCGTCGATCAGGCGCACGGGCGGATCGAGGAGCAGGTAGCGATCGAAGCGCACCAGGTCGTTGCTCGCTTCGTGCGCTTCGGCGGCGATGTAGAAGCCATGGAAGGCGCCGAGCGAGTAGCCCAGGAAGATGCGCGCTCCGATGCGGTCCGGGTAGCGCGTGCCGAGGTCACGGTCGATCGCGTCGAGGGCGACGTGGAGGTCGTGCGCATCGACGGGTGCATGCCCCGGCACGGGTACGCTTGCAGCCCTCTCGACGAACTCGAAGTTCAGCGCGCTGCTCACGATCGCGACCGAGAAACCGCGAGCCCAGGCCATCTCCGCCATCGCGAGGCTCGAGCCGCTGCGTCGATGCGCCCCCAGACCCGGCACCAGGAAGACCAGGGGCGCTCGCCCCGGCTGCATCCGGAATGAATACGGCAGCGCGCGACCGGTGGCCGGCGTGACCACCTCGCGCGCGGCGAGGCGCGAGGCGAAGGCGGGATCGCGCGGTCCCAGGAAGGCCGATTGGAGGGTCTGTGTAGCGCCGGTGTTGGCACCGGGCCCCCTCGCTGCCGGCTCCTCGAGCCGCTCCTCGCGGGCGAAATTCCACAGCAGGCGGGCGTCGTCGTAGGCGTCGAAGCTGCTCGCCGTGAAGCGGAGGTAGTCGGGGATCGAATCGACGAGGTCGTTGAAGTTGAGGATCGGCCCGGCCGGAAAGAAGTAGGTCGCGGGGTCGAGGGCCGCGTCCGGTAGTAGCCCCACGCCGTCGCGGATCGAACTCGGGCCCGCGATCGGGAGCACGAGGAAGGTCGAGGGTTGCCAGCCCCAACTCGCGAAGACCTGGCCGAAATCCTCGGGCGCGGCTTCGATCCGGAGCCAACGGGTCGCAGGATCCCACAGCCCCGCCAGCCCCAGCGTGCTGTTGACCGCGAAGCGCGCCGTCTCGTCGCCCGCAGCGCGCCAGCGCCCCTGGAGCAGGTTCGCGACGAAGTTGCGCGGAAAGACCCCATTCGCGGCGAAGTCGCGGATGCGATCGCGGGCGAAGCGCGGGACGACGCAGCGGTAGAAGCGCCCCAGTGGATCGGCGACGGCCACGACGGCCGCGTGATTGAACGCCCAGACGCTGCGGTTCATCGGCTCCAGCGGATCGGGGAAGTTCGGCGGGGGGAGCGTCTCGCGCTGGAACGCGGCGGCGCCGGGACCGTCGTAGCCCGACCAGTCGCGTCGCAGCACCGGCTGCGCGCAACCCACGGCCGCAGCGACCAGGAGCAGGAGCAAACGGGCGAGCGGCATCAGCGGTAGCCGACGGTAGCCAGACCCCCGTGCAGGTCAAGCCGGGTGCTGGGGTGGGCCGCGCTCCGACCGGGGGGAAGGAGAGTGCTGTGGACGACGACTCGGCCCCGGGCTCGCACGGCCGGCGGCGGCCTCAGCTCCCTTCGCGTCGCAGTCCGGGCACCGCCTGGTAGAGCGCATCACCGACGCGCTGCGGGTAGTCCTCCGGGAAGGTCCACCTGCTCCGGCCCGGCTCGTGCGCGAGCCCTCGCCACGCCGGGTCGAAGGGATAGATCATCGACAGCAGCACGTCGGTGGAGACCCGCTGATTGGCGACGAAGTACCCGTGGCCGCGAATGCCACGCAGCTCGTGCGCGCCGTACACGCCGGCCACGTCGATGCCGACCAGCCGCTCGTTGCTCGCGAGCGTCTCCAGGTCCTCCCGTGTGAGCTCGTCCAGGCGTGGCCGCCCCAGACGCGAGGCGCCGGCCAGCAGGCTCGCGAACTTGAGGGCGGCGTCGTCCTCCGACACGTAGACCTGCGTGCGTACCGCGACGTCCGACAAGGCCGGCAGCTGCGAACGGGCGAAGGTCCCGAGGTCGATGTCGGCGGCCACGAAGATCGCATTGCCGATGTGATAACGCCGCTGCAGCGCCGCGTGGTCCTCCTCGGGGTGGCGATTGCGCAGCCGCACCAGCGCCTCGGCGAGCAGCGGCGTGCCGCAGCTGAACGCGATCAGGTTCAGGCGCCTGGCCTGGCTGTGTTCGGCGACCAGGGCCACCAGCCGCTCGATCTCGGGGATGAAGGCGCGGGCGCGCCGGCAGTCGAGGAAGTAGTTCCACACCCGGGTACCGGTGGGCCAGCTGAACGCCACCACCGCCGACGAGCGCCCGAGATAGTGTGCCCAGCTACCCATCAGCACGATCACCTGGTCGAAGGTGACCCGGTACCCGGGCACGTAAATCACCGCTTCGCCGGTGCGCGAGGCCGCAACCTGGCGGTCGATGGCGGCGATGAAGGCACGGTCGGCCTCGCCCCCGAGCTTGCCGAACTCCTCGACCGACGTGACGCGGGCGGGTCGCAGTTCGTCGACACGGCTGGTGCGATCCGATTCCACGAGGTCGGCAAAGGACCAGCCCGGTTCGCCCAGCTCTACCTGCGCCAGGCCGAGGCGAACCGCGTCACCCTCACTGCGCAGGTAGCGCTCGCGAGCTCCCTCGGGTGCCGGCGCTCGTCGGGT
Organism: uncultured Spirochaetales bacterium; assembly: GCA_964413375.1. Taxonomy (GTDB): domain Bacteria; phylum Myxococcota_A; class UBA9160; order UBA9160; family SMWR01; genus CAZUYC01. Next base: position 11,548 of record CAYPSI010000373.1, read on the forward strand.
GGCGTACAGCACGCGAACGTCGGTATCCCGATCCTCGGGTTCGACGAGGCGCGTGAAGTCGAAACGAGCATCCTGCATGATGATCGGCGCCGGCATCATGGTCCAGCCGACGTCGCCGCCACTGCAGGCGACGAGCAGGCCGACGAGGACGAATCGGGGAAGGAGGGCGAGACGGCTCATGCCGCGACAGTAGCCACGCGCGCCTAGGGCGCTAGGTCGACGTGCTCGAGCAGGATGCGGCGCAGCTCCCGGATGCCAGCCTGCTTCCTCTGCACCGAGTGTCCAGTACGGAAGACCACCAGATCGGACTCGACGCCCTCGATCTGCGCGCTCTCGAAGCGGAGCACGCCATCGCTCGCGCCGGGGGGCGGACTTCCGTCGGGCAGCGGATCGCCGCACACGGCGATGATCGAGTGGGCGGCGACGCCGGGCGCGATCGGCAGGTCGCGCAGGGTCTGCAGGAAGGGATTGCGCGAGGCCATGTTGTCGAGGCTGGTCGGCATGCGATCGAGGCTGCGCAGGAAGAGCTCGTCGCCGCCGAGGGTGGCCAGGTCGAGCATCGCCTTGCTGAGCGTCACCGGCGCCTTCACCAGCCGTGAGATCCAGCTCGCCACCCGGGAGTCCGCGAGGAAGCTGCCGCCGTGCGGGGTCGCCATGAACACCACCCGCTCGACGAAGGGCAGCGGCTCGAAGAAGAGTGAGCGCTGCAGCTGCGCGCGCGACTCCGGTGCGAGCTCGACCTCCTCGAAGGGCCGTTGAGACAGGTTGCGCCAAAAGCGGTCGTCGCTCTCGACGACGGTGAGCTTGGCGAGCAGCCCCCCCTGGCTGTGGCCGACGACGACCATGCGCTGCATCGTTGGATCGCGGCCCTCGGGATCCAGCTCGGCCACGACCTCGAGCAGCGTCTCGGCCAATAGGCCACCCGACCATCCGATCGGGTTGCCTGTGTTGAAGATGAAGATCCAGGGCTGGTAGCGCGTCGAGAGCTCGGGGTCGTTCTGCAGCTCGTTGACCAGCTCCGCCCAGGTGGCGGGGCTCGAGAAGGTGCCGTGCACCAGCACCAGTGGGATGCGCCCCGGCCGGTAGGGTCGCAGCATCACGAGCCGGTCCGGGGTGCCGTCGGGCAGGAAGTCGCCCAGCCGGAAGCCCAGGAGGCCGAAGCTCCAGATCTCCGAGCCCTCCAGCATGCTGGCGAGCGAGGAGCTCTTCTCGCGCTCGAGCGGCACGCTCTGGCCGTCCACCTCGAGCTGCGAGCGCTCGTCCTCCGAGTAGAGCTCGAGGCTCCCGACGAGCTGTCCGTCCACGAGCCGGGCGCGCACGTCCGGGAGGCGCAGGAAGGCGGTCACCGGCACCTGGAGCCCGCGCGGGATGAAGGCGGCCCGGGGTGGTCGGGCGCCATCGAGCGGCTCGCCGAGCGCGGCGGAGAGCGGGGCGCCGATGCCCGGGTGCCGGTAGCGGTTCTGCAGGCCGCGCACCCGGAAGTCGGCTGCCGAGACGAAGTTCTCGAGCCGCCAGCCCACCCAGCGCGTGGCATCCGGCTCGAGCACGGCGTCGAGTGCGCCGAAGGGCAGCGCGTGGCGCGCGCTCTCGATCGCGACGTGGACGCCGTCCGATGCGCCGAGGCCCTGCGTGAGCCCCCGGTTGTAGAGGCCGCGCGCGACCTGGGTGCGCGGATCGAAGCGGTCGAGCGGCGGGGTGCCGAAGAGGAGGGCGTAGGCATACACGGCCGCCGCCAGCGCGTGGTCCCGGCGGCCGCTGCGCTCCGCCTGGAGGAAGGACAGCTCCGCCAGGGCGAAGAGCCGGTCCACGTCGCCATTCGGCGCCAGGCCCCGGTGGAGCGCGGCGAGGGTGGCGTCGGGGTCCCGGGCGAAGGCCTCGCGAAGATCGAACCGGGTCAAGAGCTCGCGCGTCGGCGCGCTCGGCTCGGAACCCGAGAGAGCGCTCCGGGTCAGCTCGCGCTGGACCTCGCGGGGCGTGGCGCGCTCGACGCCAACCGGTGTCGGCGTCGCGCAGGCGGCCAGGGCGAGCGCCAGGATCGATCCGGCGAGGGAACGGCTCATGGCGTCGCTTCCTCCAGCTCCGCGAGCGAAGCCCACGCCAAGGGATGACGGGGACGAATGATGGGGACTACGGCGTGCCGGCGCCGCGGTCGGGGGTGCCGCTCGGCGCCGCCGGGCGCTGCTCGGATCCAGCCGTGGCGGAACCGGCTCCGTCGGCCTGGCCTTCCGGGGCTTCGCCGTCGCCTCGTCCATAGGCCGACGGATGGCATTCCTGTCGGTTGTCGTCCTTGCCCCTGCGGTAGATCGTGTAGCTGCCCGAGGGGCCGCTGAGGACACCGGGGCCCGGCGGGAGCTCGCGGCGGTTGTAGCTGACCTTGTTGCATTTCGGCGCGCCGGCCGCGCAGCCGCCCAGCAGCAGCGCGATCACCATCGCGACGACCAGGCGGCTCATCAGAAGCGCACTCGCGTGCCGAGCGTGCCCGTGAAGATGTCGTTGAAGTCCGGCCCTACGGCGCGGTCGAGCGCAAACCAGCGGAACTGGCTGTAGAGCTCGATTCCGTATCGATCCAGCAGCTGGACCATGGCGATGCCGACCGACTGGCCCTCGTCGTGATTGGCGCTGACGTTCTCGGTGTAGGTGTAGTCGACTCCGAAGCCCGTAGCGCCGAAGGGCAGCCACGCCACGTCCCAGCCGAGCTTGCCGTAGAGGTTGTAGGGCGTGTCGCCCTGCGTGTCGGTGTCGAACCCGCCCGAGAAGGTGAGGCTCAGACCGGTCTCGTCGTGCAGCAGCGACCACGAGCCGGCCACGCGCTTGTCCTCGTCCCGATCCTGCGGCTTGTGGATACTGACCGCTCCGATCCCGGTGAAGGGGCCGAGGTCGACGCCGCTCCAGCGGCCGTAATCGCCGCCGAAGGTCAACGCCACGTCCCAGCGCTGATTGCTGCCGGCAGAGGCGGAGAGCTGCGCGGGGCCGAGCATCGGCGAGTCGTAGCGGATCCGGGTCATGCGGCCGCTGTCGAAGTTGAAGAACGCGTCGGAGAGCGTGACCCCGCTGAGGTTGTGCCCGTCGGTGAAGTTCAGCCCACCCACGATGTCCGACACGCCCGAATACATGATCGGGCCGCTGACCAGCGAGAGGTCGTAGTCCGCTGCGTCGTCCGCAGCGGCCGACCCCTGGCCGAACATCAGCCGCCCGTAGCGCTCGTCCTGGACGAAGAGCTCTGCGCGGCGCACCTGGATGGTGTCGCCGACCGTTTCGTTGTCCTGGCTGACGCGGGTCGATGGATTGGGGCTCAGCGCGACCTCGAGCGTAGTGCCCAGCTGCCAGCCTTCTTCGAAGCGACTGGCGCCGCTCAGGCGGATGCGGGTGTTCGAAGTCTCGTTGTCGACGAAGTAGGCCTTCGTCTCGTCCCCGTCGCCCGCGAAGTTCATCGCCTGGTTGATCTGGCCGGCGAGCTCGACTCGGATCGCCGGGTTGTCGTAGTCGGTCGGGACTTCGCTCTCTTCTGCCTGGCGGCCCCACTCCTCCCGCGTGCTCTGGTCTTCCTCCGGCGGCGTCGTCGTCTCGGCGCGCAGCGCGTTCAGCTCCTGGCGCAACGCTTCGATCTGGCGATCCTGCTCTTCGACGCGCTCGAGGAGCAGGTCGACGCGGTCCTGCGCGATGGCCGCGCCGGAGAGGGTCGAGAGCGCCATGTTCAAGGCGAGGATCGAGAAGCGGGACCGCGAGACTCGGGGGGGACCCATGGAGACCTCGATGCCTCGTGCGAGGGATGGGGGGGGCGTGGAGCATATCACACCGGCGACGGAGACGGCGCGGTTTCCCGCGCCAATCGAGCGCCCTACCGCCCCTGCCTGCGTCGGAAGTAGGATCCGACGCGGCCGATCTGGATTCGCCACCAGCCGAAGGTCTCGGTCGCCGACTTGTAGAGCGCCGCCCCCATCAGCGTGCCGAGCGCCACGGAGGTGAGCACGAACACCACGGTGACGAGGCCGTCGAACCCGGCGCTGCGGTCGCTCAGCATCCGCGTGACGCTCAGCAGCCCGAGGGAGCCGGGTACGACGAGCCAGAAGCTGGGCAGGAAGGTCACCATCGCCGGCGGACCCTTGAAGCGCAGCTGGATCAGGTAGCCGAGCGGCGTCGCGACGAGCATGCCGAAGAAGCCGCTGATCTCGCTACCGAAGCAGTCGGCCGCGAGCCGCTGCGCCGCGAAGGTGAGGAGCAGCACGAGGAGCATCCACCCGAGCGATCTCCGCGGCGCGGAGAAGTGGAGATACACGCCGACGCCGAACATCGCGGCTCCAACCCACGGTGCCCCGGGTATCTCGACGAGCGGCGCGCTCGACGCGAGCAGCTTGCCGGGAGCGACCCCGACGAGCGCGGCTCCCATCCCGAGGCCGAACGCGAGCAGCACGAGCTGCACGAAGCCGGTGACGAGCCGGCTCGACCCGGCCACCATGTCTCCGTAGGCGAGCTCGACCATGGCGAGCGTGAGCATGGCGCCGGGCAGGAACGTGACGAGGGGTGGAAACAGCACGGACAGCGGATCCAGCTGCAGGCCGCGCTGCACCGCGAGGAAGGTCAGCGCGGACACGAGCGCCGCTGCGACGACGGGCAAGGGCACGGCGAGGACCGGTCGGTTCTGGTTCAAGACCTTCAACGCGCCGACGATCGCCCCGAGGAACGCCGCGGCGGCGAGGTTCGTGAGCGCCGGGTTGAGCACGATCGCCAGCCCGACCGCCAGGATCGCCTGGCCCAAGACGGTGCCGGCGGATCCGAAGCGCGCTCTCTTGCGCAGGATCTCGTCGAGTCGCTCCAGGCCTTCGCGCGGTGGCACCGCGCCGCGCTGGGCTGCATCGCCGAGCGCGTAGACGTCGGCGATCTGGTCCAGGCGCAGGCTCTGGGCGGGACCCTCGGACAGCGTGACGCGCTCCCCCGCGTCGTCGTGGAGCGTGATGAAGATTGCGGTCGGGAACGTCACGATCCGCGAGCGGCGCATGCCGTAGGCCGAGGCGGCGCGGCGCAGCGTGAGCTCCACCTGCGCGGTCTGCTCGCCGCAGGCGAGGAACGCCTGCCCGAGACGGAACATGAACTCGAGCAGGACGTCCGTATCGGCCGCGGCGGACTCGGCCTTCATCGTGCAGGAGAATAGCGGTGAAGCTGCGCCGCGGTCGCGGGGCGAGCGGGTGTCCGCCGCCGGGGCGTCCCGGCTCTTGCGCCGCGCACGACTTCTGCCATGCTCCGCGCGGGCCAGCGACTGGCCCCGGGTGCCAGGGGGCCTTCATGCAGCAATTCGCGATCGTCGCCGCGCTCGCCGTTCTGATGGGCTGCGCGGGTTCGGGTAGCCGAACGGCGGAGCCGATCCGGAAGGAGGTCGTGGAAATCGCCGCGATGCGCGCGAAGGTGAGCGCCATCGACCGCCAGCAGCGCCGGGTGACGCTGGTCGACGTCGCCGGAAGCGAGACCGTCTTCTACGCCGATGAGGAGGTCAGGAACTTCGAACAGATCCAGGTCGGCGACGAGGTGGTGGGCGAGCGGATCGAGGCGATCCTGCTCGAGGTGCGCCCGCCGACGCCCGAGGAGGCGGCGGGAGGGGCCTCGATCCTCCAGGTCGTGGCGACGGCCAAGCCCGGCCAGAGACCGGCCGGCCTCTTCGTACACGAGATCACGGCCGTGCTCTCGATCGACGCGATCGACCGGCAGGCGAGCACCGCGACCCTGCGCGGCCCCAGCGGCGTACCTCGCGTCGTACGGGTCGCCAACCCCGCCAACCTCGATCGCGTGAGGGTCGGCGACGACGTCGTCGTCACCTACACCGAAGCGCTTCGCCTCGTGGTGCGCGAGCCCGGGATGGCCGTCTCGGAGTAGGAGCGCGGCGCGGCGCCACCGCGCAGCCGGTCAGCGCAGCCAGCGCGACTCTCAGCGATCGAGACCGCACTCCTCACGGCGCCCACTGACGAGCGCGATCTTCGACGCGTTCTTGCCGATATCATGATCGTTGCGATCTCTTTCGGTGCTTCTCGTTCGCGAGACGCGGCCTGATCCGCAGCAGCGCATGTAGTGGTTGTCCCACCTCAATGACATCGAGTTGTATAGCGGCTCGAGATCCTGCGGTACGACTGGTGGCCGATCCTCGCCTATGCGAAGGTTCCGCGACGGTCCCGTGTGGCTGGCTATGCGCGTCGTCGCGCGTGGTACGGTCGCTGAGCCCTGGAGAGGTGCGATGGCGTCGACGGCGGTTCAAAAGCTCTCCCTGCGAGCGCTGACGGCGATGGTCGTCGGGGGGATGGTCGGGGCGGGCATCTTCTCGCTGCCCCGCACCTTCGGCAGCGCCACGGGGCCCTTCGGGGCATTGATCGCCTGGGGCATCGCCGGCAGCGGCATGTACATGCTGGCGCGCGTCTTCCAGGCGCTGGCGGCGCAAGCCCGATCTCGATGCTGGCGTCTACGCCTACGCCAAAGCCGGCTTCGGAAACTATCCGGGCTTCCTATCAGCTCTCGGCTACTGGGTCGGGACCTGCATCGGCAACGTCTCGTACTGGGTCCTGATCAAGTCGACGCTCGGGGCATTCTTCCCGGTCTTCGGGGACGGCAACACGGTCGCGGCGATCGCCGTCGCCTCGATCGGAATCTGGCTGTTCCACTTCATGATCCTGCGGGGGGTCCAGCAGGCGGCCGCCATCAACTCGATCGTCACGATCGCCAAGATCGTCCCGATCCTGGTCTTCATCGTGATCCTGATTGGCGCGCTCAACGCCGGCCTCTTCGGCGCGAACTTCTGGGGCGGCGAGGGGATGCCCGACGCCAGTCTCTTCGATCAGGTCCGCGCGACGATGCTGGTCACGGTGTTCGTATTCCTCGGGATCGAGGGCGCGAGCGTGTACTCGCGCTACGCGAAGAAGCGCTCCGACGTGGGTGCGGCCACCATCGCCGGCTTCATCGGCGTGACGACACTGATGGTGCTCGTCTCGATGCTGCCCTACGCCGTCCTGCCGCGGGCCGAGATCGCCGGCATGCGGCAGCCGTCGATGGCGGCCGTGCTGGAAGCCGTGGTCGGGCCCTGGGGCGCGATCTTCGTCAGCGCCGGTCTGGTCGTCTCGGTGCTGGGCGCCTACCTCGCCTGGTCGCTGATCGCCGCCGAGGTGCTCTTCACGGCGGCGAAGACCAAGGATATGCCGAGGCTCTTTGCCAGCGAGAACCAGAACAAGGTGCCCGCGGCGGCGCTGTGGCTCACCAACGTCATCGTCCAGCTCTTCGTCATCAGCACCTACTGGTCCCAGGACGCGTTCTCGCTGATGCTGAACATGACGAGCGCGATGACGCTGATCCCCTATCTCCTGACGGCGGCGTTCGGGGTCCAGATCGCGCGGCGCGGCGAGGGTTACGAGACCGTTCCGGGGGAGCGCTCGCGCGACCTGCGCATCTCCGCTGTCGCGATGCTCTATACCGCCTTCATGCTCCTGGCCGGCGGGACGAAGTTCCTGCTGCTCTCCGCCATCCTCTACGCACCCGGCACGGCGCTCTACTTCTGGGCCCGGCGCGAACAGGAGCAGAAGGCCTTCACCAGGGTCGAGTCGATCATCTTCCTCGTCGCGGTCCTCGGAGCCATCGTGGGAATCCACGGGCTCGCGACCGGCTACATCACCATCTAGACAACGGAGCCCCCCATGGCAGCTGAAACGAAGACCTACGGCGTCCACTCCGAGGTCGGCACCCTGCGGAAGGTGATGGTGTGCGCGCCGGGACGCGCGCATGCGCGCCTCACGCCCAGCAACTGCGACGCGCTGCTCTTCGACGACGTCCTCTGGGTCGAGAACGCGAAGCGCGACCACTTCGACTTCATGACCAAGATGCGCGACCGCGGTGTCGACGTCGTCGAGATGCACAACCTGCTCGCCGAGACCGTCGCCGTCCCGGAAGGGAAGAAGTGGATCCTCGACAACCAGGTGGTCCCGAACCAGGTGGGCCTCGGCCTGGTCGACGAGATCAAGAGCTACCTCGAGGAGCTGTCTCCCCGCGATCTCGCCGAAACCCTGATCGGCGGGCTTTCGACCGAAGAGTTCCCGGAGACCCACGGCGGCGAGATGCTCGAGCTCGTCCGGGAAGCGGCGGGCGTCACCGAGTATCTGCTGCCGCCGCTGCCCAACACGCTGTACACGCGCGACACGACCTGCTGGATCTACGGCGGCTGCACCGTGAACCCGCTCTTCTGGCCGGCGCGGCACGAGGAGACGATCCTCACCACGTCGATCTACAAGTTCCACCCGGACTTCGCGGGCAAGGTCAAGGTCTGGTGGGGCGACCCGACCCAGGACCACGGCCTCGCGACCGTCGAGGGCGGCGACGTGATGCCGATCGGGAAGGGCATCGTGCTGATCGGCATGAGCGAGCGCACCTCGCGCCAGGGCATCAGCCAGCTCGCGGCGGCTCTGTTCAAGCAGGGGGCGGCCGAGCGGGTGATCGTGGCGGCGATGCCGAAGCTGCGGGCGGCGATGCACCTCGACACGGTGTTCACCTTCGCCGACCGCGACTGCGTGCTGCTCTATCCGGACATCGTCTACAACATCCACGCGTACTCCTACCGGCCGGCGAAGACGCCGAGCGGAGTGGAGCTGCGCAAGGACCCGAAGCCCTTCGTGGAGACGGTGGCCGAGGGGCTGGGCCTCAAGAAGCTGCGCGTGGTCGAGACCGGCGGCACCGCCTACATGCGCGAGCGCACGCAGTGGGACAGCGGCGCCAACCTGGTCTGCGCGTCGCCGGGCGTCGTCTTCGCCTACGACCGCAACACCTACACCAACACGCTGCTGCGCAAGGAAGGCATCGAGGTGGTCTCGATCGTCGGCGCCGAGCTGGGTCGCGGCCGGGGCGGCGGGCACTGCATGACCTGCCCGATCATCCGGGACCCGGTCGACTACTGAGCGACGGTGCTGGACGGAGGGACCCTCGTCGCCACGCGCAGAGGATCCGCGGAGGCGGATCGGGGACGCCCCGCGCGCGCGTCGCCCCCGTCCCTCTGCGCGGCTCCTCGCAGGCTCGAGTTCAACCGCCAGCAGACGCTGCTGGAGCGCGGGGTTGCCCCGCGCGCGGTCTTCGAGCGGGCGCAGCAGGTGCTGCCCGTGCGGGGGCTTGTTCCCCTCACGTCGTTCCAGCTTGACCGAAATCGGATTATCGGACGTAGGCCCAGAACGCAGCTAAAAATCGCATCTCCTAAGGTTCAGGTGGGCTTCGGAAGTGTCGGGGTGAGCTCGATTCCGCCGCAGGAGAAGGAAGACCCGGGCGATCAGCGCCTCGGGAGTGTGAAATCCGTTGGCCCGCCGCGTGATCACGCGGATCTTGTTGTTGAGGCCCTCGGGGAGCCCGTTGGTGAGCCGCACGCGGATGTACTCGAGGATCCGATCCTTGTGCTGGCGGATCGTCCGCGCCACCTTCACGGGTTCGGGATCTGGCGCATCGTCTTCGTCGGCCTGGCGCTGCTCGCCTACACGCTGTGGGCGTTCTTCTGGATGAAGGGGCAGGGCGCCTCGGACGCGCTGGCGCGGACGGTCGCGGTCAACGCCATCACGATCGGCCAGGTGTTCTACCTGCTCAACAGCCGGTTCCTGCTCGATTCGTCGCTCTCGCTGCGCGCGCACCTCGGGAACCGGTACCTGCCGCTGGGCATCGGCGCGGTCGCGATCCTCAAGCTGCTCTTCACCTACTCGCCGCCCCTGCAGCGCCTCTTCGACAACGAGGCGATCCCGCTCCGAGCGCGGCCGTGGCTCTTCCTCGGGGGCCTCGTGTTCTTCCTGGTCGTGGAGGTCGAGAAGCTGATCATCCGCTCGACCGGCTCGCTGCGGAGGATGGTCGCTGCGGTGGAAGCGGGGACCTGATCGAGATCCAGGCGGAGTTCCGTTGGCAGGCAGGCCGTGGAGGCTCGGGCACGCATGAGCGCTCAGTCGCGAGAGGTCCTGGTGATCGGCGCCGGGATCGCCGGGTTGACGGCAGCGAGGGATCTCGCCGTCGACGGCTACGACGTCGCGATCCTCGAGGCGCGCGAGCGCATCGGCGGACGCATCTGGACCTCGTACGAGCTCGGCGTGCCTGCCGACCTGGGCGCGTCGTGGATCCATGGCTTCGAAGACAACCCGATCGCGCGGCTCGCCCAGCGGCACGACATCGCGATCGTCCGCACCAACATCTCCAGTGTGACACCGGCGCGCTATCGCTCGATCGCCCTCTACGACCACGACGGCCGCCGGCTCGGCAGCGGCGAGACCGCCGAGATGGCCGACATGATGGCGGACTACCTCGACTTCGTCGTCGCCAAGCAGAAGGAGGGCCACGAAGAGTCCATGCTGGCCGTCGAGGAGAGCTTCGCCGCCAGCCAGGGCTACGACTCCGATCATCTCCGTCGCCTGAGGTTCATCGCCCGAACCTATCTCGAGCACGAGTGGGCAGGCCCGCGCTCCGAGGTCTCCCTTCTCGAGCACGACAAGGGTCTCGGCTTCGCGGGGCACGACCGGGTGTTTCCCGCCGGCTACGCCCAGATCACCGAACGGCTGGCCGAGGGCACCGACATCCTCCTCGGCCACGAGGTCACGCAAATCGACTATTCGGGTGCGCGCGTGGACGTGCTCACCAACCGCGGCAGCTTCCAGGCCAGCCACGTACTCGTCACCGTGCCGCTCGGAGTGCTGCAAGCCGGACGCGTCGCCTTCAACCCGCGCCTGCCGAAGGCGAAACGCGACGCCATTCGCAAGACGCGCATGGGTGTTTTCAACAAGGTCTTCCTCAAGTTCGGCTCGGTCTTCTGGGACCAGGAGGACGAGCTGATCGGCTACATGGGGAGCCAGGACGACGATTGGCCCGAGATCGTCAACTTCCACAGGATCGCCGGCCTCCCGGTCCTGCTCGCCTTCAGCGCGGGAACGGCCGGCGAGAAGAACGAGCTCCGGAACGATGTCGAGCTGGTGGCTTGCCTGATGGACTGCCTCCGCAAGATGTACGGGCAGGACATCCCGGACCCGGTGGGCCACCTCGTCACGCGCTGGAACCAGGACCCCTTCAGCCTCGGCTCGTACTCCTACGTGCCCGTCGGCTCCAAGCAGAGCTTGCGCAGGCAGATCGGGGCACCCGTGGAGAGCCGGGTCTTCTTCGCGGGCGAAGCCACCTCGCAGTTCTTCCCGTCCACCGTCCACGGCGCCTTTCTCTCCGGTGTCCGCGCCGCCTACGAGATCATGCTCGCCGCCGCCAAGGCAGACCTCATGAAGGACGGCCAGGGAGAGGTCGACACCTATGTCTGAATGCCCGAGGACGCGCCCGGCCTCGCCGGCGCCTTCGCTTCGCGAAACAACGAAGCGCTATTTCCTGGCTTGTTTCGCGATCCAAAGATAGAAGTTCAGCGCAACGATCCCGAGCGCCACGGCCGCCCCGAAGGCGAACAGATCCGCCTCGCCGTTCCAGGAGACGATCTGGCCGAGGAACGTCACCGCCAGCACGACGATGACGACCGTGACCAGGTTGCTCTTGAGGTCCTCGAAGGTGCGGATCTCCAGGCGGGCCGGCAGCTTCAAGTCGGAGTCGAAGAAGAGCTCGTAGAGCGAGAGAGCCATGATCAGCATCACGGTCCCGAGCAGGAACAGATCGAAGACCTCGATGAAATAGACCATGAGCTGCTTGGCCGCGACGGTGGAGATCTCGCCTTTCGCGAGCGTTCGAGCGATGACCGCGACGGTATCGACGAGACCGTAGAGGAACAGCGCAGCCGCGCCGGGCGAGTGCGCCCAGCACGGCGGCCAGCACCAGGTAGCGGCTGGCGTTCAACACCGACTTCAGCACGTACGGCGCGCAGGCGGCTCCTGCTCGCCCGGCCCCCGCCGGCGCGATCCCCTCCGCCGCGTCCTCCCGCATGCTCGCCTCCGAAGGCCCCGCCGCTACACTCGGGCGCGTGAGCGGATCGTCGGACGAGGAGCGGACCGAGCCGGACGATTCCGGCAGCGCTCGGGAGGGCGACGGACTTCCCGAGGACGTCGTGCAGCGCGTCCTCGAGCGCTGGCCCCTCGCGCGGCTCGCGACGCTCGGGGCGGCGGGGCCGCAGCTCCTGCCGGTGGTGTTCGCGCGCGTGGACGGGGTCCTCTGGTCGGCGGTCGACGGCAAGCCCAAGGCGGGCGGGGAGCTCGCGCGCATCCGCCACGTGCGCGCCGACCCGCGCGTGGCACTCCTCCTCGACGAATACACCGGCTCGGAGTGACGTCGGCCTCGGCGGTCCACGCCGCCGAAGAGGTGCTCGTCACCACGCTCGAACAGCTCTCGAAGGATCAGATTGCGGCCTTCAACCGCGAGAACGTGGCCGCGACGATGGCATACGCCCACACGAAGTCCCCGGCCTACTCCACGACGCAGGCAGAGCTCACCTCGCAGTTCAGCGCTCTCGACGCCAAGGCCGAGCAGGTGTCCTTCCACTACGTCGGCCACGACGACGAGTTCGCCGTGGCGCGCGTGAAGGTGAAGGTGACCGCGCCCGGCGCGGAGGGCTTCAACGACAACATCGTCGACACGATGACGCTCTTTCACCAGGAAGGCGGACGCTGGAAGCTCTGGGACGCCTACGTCCTCGGCAGCGAGTTCGTCGAGTAGTCGCCCGATCACCGCGGCTCTCCCTCCGCGCGCGCCGATGTCGGTCCGCGCCCGCAGCGCTACGTCACGCCTGCTCGGGCGCCGCGCCGCGCGGTGCACCCGAAGGTCCCGTGCCGAGCGTGGAGATCGACCGCTCTCGCGCCGAGGTCGCCGTCGTGACCCTGAACCGGCCCGAGCGCATGGACGCTCCCGACCGGTCTCAGGCGAAGAACTCTACGGCACCCGTCTTCAGGTCGTAGAACGCGCCGGCGATCTTGACCGCACCGGCTTTCTCCAGCTCGGCGATTACCTGGCTGTTTTTCCTGATTCTGGCCATGGTCAGCTCGACGTTCTTGCGCGCCACCGCATCGACGAATTCCGCGTTGCCGGCCGTGCGATCCCCGGCGTACTCGGTCGCCTGGATGGCCGGCTGGATTCTCGCCAGCAACTGCGTGAGGTTGCCAAGCCTGGCGTCGGCGATGGCCCCGGCCACCGCGCCACACGCCGAGTGAGCCATCACGAGCACTACCTTCGCCCCGGCGAGCTTCGTGGTGAACTCCATGCTGCCGAGGATGTCGGGGTTCTCGATGTTGCCGGCGATCCGGACGTTGAAGACGTCGCCCATGCCGAGGTTGAAGAGGATCTCCGCCGGGGCGCGCGAATCGATGCAGCTGAGCAGTACGCCAGCGGGGAACTGCCCGGAAGCCGTAGCCTGCTGCTCCGCAAGGAAGTCGCGCTGGATCTTCCGCCCTTCGCGGAAGCGGAGGTTGCCCTCCTTCCATTTCGCGAGGATCTGGTCGGCCGTCATCTGGTCGCGCGCTTCCTTCGTCAGCGTCACGACGGGCGGATCCTGCGCGGCGGCGGTAGCACCCCAGCCGCCGACCAATCCGAGCGCCGCTACCGCGGAAGACGTCTTGACGAAGGCTCGCCTCGAAGGCGAGCTCGGCAAGCGACCGCCATTGCCCTCTTCGGAATCACACATGTGGCTGATCTCCAAGCTATGGTGCGTGCAGGCTATCTGAGAACGCCCTCAGGCGCAGCCGACGCTCGCGGCGCGGCTGCCGGGCAGACCCGGTGTAGTTCTGGAGACCGAACGAACTCGAGCGCGCAGCGGGGGAAGCCACGTCCCAGTTCTTCCCCTCCACGGTCCACGGCGCATTCCTCTCCGGCGTGCGCGCGGCGTACGAGATCATGCTGGGCGACGCCAAAGAGGACCTCATGAGGGACGGCCAGGAGCGGGTGGATCCCCCGGTGTGAGTGTTGCCCTCTGCGCGGCTACGCTCGCCCCATGCGCCAGGTTGCCGTGCTCGCCCTCGTCACTCTGCTACTCGGCTGCAGGGACGACGGCGAGCGCAGCTGGACGATGTTCCCTGCGCCGATCGTCGTGAAGGATGCGCGCCTGGACTTCACGCGCGTCGTCGCACCCGAACGTCGCGACGCCGACGTGGACGTCTTCTACGCCACGACGCGGGCTCCGGCACGCGAGGGCTATCCCGAGCGCTATTCCCAGAGTCGGGGCGATGCGGTGCGATTCGGCCTCGCACACGTCGAGCTCGGCGCACCCGGCTGGTCCTTCGCCGATCTGGTCGAGTCGGACCGCAACAGTGGCATCGATTCGCTGCGCCCGGCGCGCGTCACCTCGGTCGAGGAGTTCGGGGTGGAGGGGAGCGACACCGAGGCGGCCCTGGTCGCCGGGATCGATCGGCAGGTCCAAGGCTCGCGCAGCGGTGAAGCGGTGATCTACGTGCCGGGATATCGCGTCACCTTCGAACAGGTGATGGTCCTGATGGGCGGCTGGGCGCACTACCTCGGCCGCTCGTCTGCGGTGGTGGCCTTCAGCTGGCCGACCGGAACCTCGGTGTGGAACTACCTGGTGGATTGCCCGCGCGCCCGCGCCTACGTGCCGGACATCGCGCGGCTGATCGCGCTGGTGGCCGAGCGCAGCCAGGCCCGGCGCATCAACCTGGTGTCCTTCAGCTGCGGCACGCCGCTGCTGGCCGAGGCGCTGGTCGAGCTGCGCAACCGCCACCCCGAAGAAGACCACGCGGCGCTCCAGCGCCGGTATCGCATCGCCAACGCGATCTTCATAGCCGCCGACATCGACCTTCAGACCTTTGCTCGCGCGCACCTGCCGGCGCTGCGCGACGTCGCGCGACGCACGGAGGTGTATCTGTCGGAGAACGACGGCGCGCTCCAGTTCGCGAGCCTGCTGTCCCGTGCCTCGCGGCTCGGACGACCGAGCTTCGACGAGCTGACCCGGGAAGAGCTTTCGACGCTGGTCGGGAACGAGCGCCTGGTGGGCATCGACGTGGCCGAGGTGCCGGGCCCGCACGAGCTCTTCGGCATGCGGGGCCACGGCTACTGGGTGGCCAACCCGTGGATCTCGAGCGATGTGCTGCTGTCGATGCGCTATCCGTTCGATCCGGCCTGGCGCGGCCTGGTGCACGGGCCCGGCCGCGGCCTGTGGACCTTCCCGGACGACTACCCCGAGCGCGTCGGAGCCGCGGTGTACGAGATCGCACCCGAATTGCGCCGCACGGGGAACTGAGATTCGAGGCTGCTCGATCCCGCGCGCGTCCGGGCCGGAGCCGCGCCGGGCCAGGGCTCCAGCCCGCGAGCCCGGCCCCGAGCCCGGCGTCCTGCGGTGACGTGGAACAGGCCCAGAGCGGTCGGTCCAGGCTTCGAGCCGCAGCGAGGCGAGAATTCCCGAGTCGACAGGCTTGACGGCGCTCACCGGGCTCAACGAGAATCCGGCCCTCCCGAAAGGAGATCTCTTGCACCGCCCCAACGCAGCCCTCTCGATTCCCGTCGTGGCCGCGGCCCTGGCCCTCGCGCTCCCCGCGACGCCGTGCCGCGCACAGAGCGCGGAGTGGAACCAGGCGCGCGTGACGGAGCTCGCGGTCCAGCTCGCCGACGTGGTGGCCGAGCTCCAGAGCGCGTTCCGGCGCGAGTCCCCCCTGACCGGCCGCTCCTCCGTCCAGTCGCGCGCGCGCTTCCGCTTCGCGGACTCGCTGCGCGTGCTGCGCACCGAGACCCGCGCGCTCGCGAGCCAGCTCGAGTCGGGAGCCGGCATGGACGAGACCTGGCCCATCGCGCGGCGCGGACGGATGGTGATCCGGGACCTCCGGGAGGAGGGGCGGCGGATGAGCTGGAAGGAGCCCGTCCTCGGGCACGCCCAGCGCGCGGAGGAGCTGATCGGGCAGATCGCGCCCTTCTACTTCGAGACGGGCGAGGCCGTGGGTGCCGAAGAAGAGGGTAAAGGCGGGGGCTGAGCGCGAGCGGCGCGCGCCGAGGCGTGTCAATCGAAGCGCTGCGCGAGCAGGAAGTTCAGCCGCTCGCGCGCCTCGGGGCTGCGCAGGATCTCCACGTGTCCCTGGTCGAGGGCGCGCATCGTCGCCGCCTGCTCCTGGGCTTCCGGGCGCACCTGGCTGGCCACGCTCACCGTTCCGTCGTCGGCGAGCCTCCCCCTGCCACTCATCCGGAAGCCGAACAGCATGTGGAACTCGACTCCCCCTGGCAGGCTCCGCGCCGCCCGGTGCTCCCCGTCCTCGTGGAACAGCCAGCGCAGGAAGTCGCTCGAGGGCGCCATGTCCAGCAACGACGGCGGGAGCTCGATCGGCGTGCGGGCGGACCCCTCCGCCCGCTCCGCACCGCCCCACGGCGTCGAGAGGGTGACGAAGAGGCGCACGTCGTCGCGGTGCGTCTCCTCGAAGTAGTCGAGGATGGCGCCGCGGGCGACGAGACCGCCCATGCTGTGCGCCACGATCGCGAGCTCGCCCACGTCGAGCCGCACCTGGAGCCGCTTCAGCAGCGTCGCGAGGTGGCGGGCGAGGTCGGCCAGCGGGAAGCCCGAGGGGTAGAAGTAGAACCAGGCCTGGAAGCGCTCCCGGTCCATCCCCTGCATCAGCGCCGCGAGCTGCTGCGGGTGGCCGGAGATGCCGTGGACGAAGAGCACCGGGATGCGATCCGGGTCATAGGGCTCGAGGAAGTGGATGCCCGCGACGCCCTCGTTCACGAAGTCCATGATCTCCCAGAGTCCGCGCGTCCCCGCCGCAGGCCCGAACGCGGGATCGTCCAGGTCTTGGCAGAGTCGGCCCTCCGCCGACCAGGCCCATAGGCTGAACTCGGCCTGCTCCGTCGGGGTTCGCTCCAGCAGCCCGAGCAGATCCACGGGCTCCGCCTGCGCGGGCGCGGCGTCGCCGGCTGCGAGCCGCAAATCGTGCAGGGCCCGCTCCCCGGCCCCGACCTCGAGGAGGGGGCTCGCCTCGACGGAGCGCGCGCGCTCGCCGGGATCGAGCAGGCCGTTGCGATTGCGGTCCTCGTAGGCGCCCACGAGATAGCGGCCGGGAGCGACTGGGAACGCGTAGCTGCCTGGGCGCACCCGGACGTAGCTGTCCACGCCGCTGGGAGGATCGGCCGCGCTCGCGCCCGGGCGCGCCAGCACGACGACCAGCGTCCCCTCGCTCGGGCCCTCCGTGTCGATGTGCCCCTCGACGCGCGCCCAGCGCCGCACCTGCTCCGCCTGCTTCCCGAAGCCCAGTACGCGATTCACCGTCGCGCACGCGAGCGAGCCGAGCGTCGCAGTGAGCAGCAGCGCGAGCGGCGTCGCGGAAAGCAGCAGCGCGAGCGGCGTCACGCTGCGCCGCGGGAACCTCCTGGAGTCCACCGGGCAGATCGTACCACCGGGCCCGCTGAGACTGGAGGCGTCGCAGTGAGCCCCGGCCGGCCTGCGCTAGAAGTACCAGCGCAGAAACGCCACCCAGACGAACAGCAGCACGAGGAATACGATCAGCTTCGGCCACATGACGGCCAGGAAGCCGCGCTCCTTGATCGCGCGCTGCTCCGCCACGAAGGCCTCCCGGCGCGACTCCTGGTAGCTGACCAGCCAGGTGTCGCCCGCCTCGATGACGCGATCGCCGTCCTCGTGCAGGAAGACGGTCATGCTCGAGGTGGCCATCCAGAAGATCAGGTAGACGATCCCGCCGAAGAGCGGGAAGAACACGATCACCAGCAGGAACAGCCACCAGTTGAAGGGCCTCCTCCCCTCGAGGGAGGCCGTGGTCTCGGTGGTCGTCCGCGGTACCCAGCCGCACTCGACGAGCTGGTCGATGCGCTTGGCCAGGGCAGTCTGCATGGTGAGCCTCCGTTCTGGCCTGGCGCCGGACGCCGCCTGCGCGGGGGGCGACGGCCGGGCTTCGTGGAGCCAGAAGAAACCGAATCGCGGGGTCCGGGTCAAGGTCGGGCCGAGGATCCTGCCCCAACGGGCTGCTCGGGGCTTGACGGCACGCCGGGCCCGCGAGAAGTATCCCGGTGAAGTGCGAGCCCCGAACGGGGCCTCAGGAGGACCGAGTCATGGGGAGCCGGATCGCAATGCTGGGATTCGCCCAGCTTACAGGGCTCGCGCTGGCCGGCGCCGTCGGCGCACAGGTGCGCGTCGAGGAGAAGGTGAACGTGGTCGCCACGGGCGAGATCCTGGCGATCGACGCCGCGGCCCGGAGCCTCACCGTGAAGAGCACCTTCGACGAGGGCATCGTCTACACGGTGGCCGAGAACGCGACGATCCAGAAGGGCGCCGCTGCGCTGCCCCTCGCCGAGCTTCGGGTGGGCTGGAGCGTCGTCATGAACGGACACAACGACGGCACCCGAAAGCTCGTGACCTACATCAAGGTCGTGAAGGCGCCCTGAGAATGCTCCCTGAAGAGTGAGAGCCGACTCGTGCGCAAGACCGCCCTTTGCCTGGCGATGGCCGCGCTCGCTCTGACGCTCGGCGCCTGCGGGGCCGACGGCGGCGCCGGCGGGGTGCTCGACGGGACGCACTGGACGCTGGTGAGCCAGGACGTCGCCGGAGCGGCCACGCCCGTCTCCACCGGCGTCTCCGCCGATGCGCGCTTCGCCGCGAGCCAGATCTCCGGCTTCGGCGGCTGCAACGTGTTCACCGGCGCTGCGGTCGCCTCCGGCGCGAGCCTCGAGATCGGCCCGCTGGCGGCCACGCAGATGGCGTGCCTCGGCGAGCCCGCCACCGTCGAGGCCGCCTACCTCGTCAACCTGGGCCGCGCGGCGAGCTTCACGGCAACGGCCGACGAGCTCACGATCTTCGACGCCGCCGGCCGTGCCGTGCTGGTGTATCGAGCGGGCCCGGACAACCCGCTCGCGGGCAGCTGGAGCGTCACCGGCATCAACAACGGGCGCGAAGCGGTCGTCTCCCCGCAGCTCGGGACGACCGTGAGCGCGGCGTTCGGGCCGGACGGCCAGATCGCGGGCTCCGGGGGCTGCAACACCTTCACCGGTCCCTACCTCCTCACCGGACGCGAGCTTCGGATCGGGCCGCTCGCATCGACGCAGCGGGCCTGCGAGCCGCCGGTCATGGACCAGGAGACCCGGCTCCTCGCGGCGCTGGGCCGCGTCACGACGTTCGACACGTCGGGGCCCACGGTGATGTTGCGCGACGCTTCCGGCGCCATGCAGGTCGTCCTCTCGCGCCAGTAGAGCATGCCAGCATTCGGGCAACCGAGACTCCGGACGAAGCGACTGCGCGCGCGAAAGCATTGACGCTGCCGCCGGTACTGTGCATGCTGACCGGCGCCGAGGGGGCGGAGGAGAGTCATGCGATTGCAGGGGGCCCGCGCGGCTCTCGCCTGCTCCTAGACGTCGGGTTCGTCGCAATGCCCACCCGAGTCCCGGCAGGCGAAAGCTCCGCGCACGCTGTCGGGCGGGCTGCGCATTCCGCGGCCTTGCGCGCCGCAGGCTTCCTGGCGTTGTGGCTGCTCCTGATCGGCGCCGACCCGGGTGATTGGTTGGCCGGCATCCCGGCGGTCGCAGCGGCCACCTGGATCAGTCTGCGCCTGCTGCCGGCTCGCGCGCGGCGTGTGCGCATCGGGCAGCTGATCGCGATCGGCGTGCGCCTGCTGTGGCAGTCGATCCCTGCCGGGCTGGACGTCGCGCGGCGCGCCCTCGACCCGCGCCTTCCGCTGCGACCCGGTTTCGTGTCGCATCGGCTGCGGCTCCCGCCGGGTCCCGCGCGCGACGCCTTCTGCGCGCTCACGAGCCTGCTGCCGGGCACGGTGCCATCGGGCACGGACGCGGGCGGCGCGCTGCTCGTGCATTGCCTCGACGTCGGCCAGCCGGTGGCGGAGCAGCTCGCCGCCGACGAGGCGCGCCTCGCCCGTGCGCTCGGGGAGCCCGGCGATGGCTGAGTTCCTGCTCGCCGCTGCCGGCGTCGTGCTGGCGATGGTGGCGATCGGCCTGCTCCGCCTGCTGCGCGGGCCGACCGACGCCGACCGCATGATGGCGGCGCAGCTGCTCGGCACCGGCGGCGTCGCCGTGCTGCTGCTCGTCGCCGCGGCCAGCTCGCGCATGGCGGTGGTCGACGTCGCGCTGGTGCTCGCGCTCGTCGCCGTCTTCGCGTCGGCCGCGTTCACGGAGGGCGCGGACGAAGCTGCCGACGCCGAGGCGAAGGGCCGGGGATGAGCCAGGCGCTCGACGCCTTCAGCGTCTTCGCGGTCGCCGCCGGCGCACTCTTCTTCCTGGCCGGCACCGTCGGCCTGCTGCGCTTCCCCGATCCGGCTACCCGGCTCCATGCGCTCACGAAGGCGGACAACCTCGGCCTCGGCCTCATCGTGCTGGGCCTGCTGCCGCAGGCGGGCAGCGCCCTCGCGGCTGCGAAGCTCGCCCTGGTGTGGGGCCTCGCGCAGATCGCAGGCACCGCCGTCACGCAGCTCCTCGCGCGCACGGCGCGCCGCGGCGCCCCGCCGGCATGATCGCGGGCTTCGTGCTCGACGCCGGCATTGCCGCGCTGATCGTGGGGGTGGCCGCGGCGGCGATCACGGCGCGCACACTCTTCTCCGCAGTCGTCGCCTTCCTCGCTTATGGCCTGCTGCTGGCACTCGCGTGGGTGCAGCTCGCCGCGCTGGACGTGGCGCTCACCGAGGTCTCGGTCGGCGCGTTGACCGGGGTGCTGCTGCTCGGCGCGTCGGCGCGGCTGCGGCCGAGCGAGGCGCCGGCGACCGCCGAGCGCGCGAGCCCCGGCCTGCGCATCGCCGCTGCGCTGCTCTGCGCGGCGGTGGGAGCCGGCCTGGCGGCGGTCGTGCTCGTAGGGTCCGAGCCGGGGCCCACGCTGGCCGGCGCGGCCGCGCGACACCTGCCGGAGACTGGCCTCGGCAACCCGGTCACCGCGGCGCTGCTCGCCTATCGCGCGATCGACACGCTGCTCGAGAAGGTGGTCGTGCTCGTCGGACTGCTGGCGGTGTGGTCGCTCGCGCCGGACGCCGCGTGGGGCGGCCGGCCGGGTGCGCCGCCCCGTGCGCGCGTCGACGGCGCGCTCGCCCTGCTCGCGCGGCTCTTGCCGCCGATCGGTGTCGTGGTCGCGGTGTATCTCGTCTGGACCAGCTCGGACCACCCCGGCGGCGCCTTTCCGGCCAGTGCGCTCCTGGCCGCGATGTGGGTGCTGGCGCGGATGGCGGGGCTCGTCGATGCGCCGGCGGTGAGCGCGCGCTGGCTGCGCATCCTCCTCGCCGCGGGCCCGCTCGCTCTGTTCGCGGTGGGGATCGCGGGCTTCGCGTGGGCCGACGCCTTCCTCGCATACCCCGAAGGCTGGGCGAAGCCACTGATCGTGGCGATCGAGGTGCCGATGACGCTCTCGGTCGCCGCGGCGCTCGCGATGCTGCTCGCGGGCCCGCCCGCTCGGGACCCGCGATGACGAGCGCGGCGACGCTCTTCGGGCTGTGCGGCGCGTTGCTCGCCGCGCTCGGGCTGTACGGCGTGATCGTGCAGCCCCACCCGTTGCGCAAGCTCGTGTCGTTCAACGTGCTCGGCGGCGGCGTGTTCCTGGTCTTCGGCGTCGCGGCGCGTCGCGGCGCCGCCGCAGGGCTCGCCGCGGATCCGATCCCGCACGCGATGGTGATCACCGCCATCGTCGTCGCCTTCGTCTCGACGGCGCTGGCCGTCGCGCTGCTGCTGCGTCTCCATGCCGAGACCGGCGGCGCGACGCTCCGCTCCGAGCCCTCCCCCGACCCGGACGCTGGTGATCACCGCCATCGTCGTCGCGCGAGAGGCACCGGCTCGTGAACGCAGGCCCGGCGACCACCGAGCTCGGCTGGCTGCTCGTGCTCGCGGTGATCGGACCGGCGGCCTGTGTGCCGCTCGCGCTGGCGCTCGGCGCAGTGCCCGCGCGGCGCCTCGCGCTCGCGCTGGTCCCGGCCGGGCTCGCCGTGGCGGCCGCGATCACGAGCGCTGTCTGGCGTCGGGGCGACGCCCTGGTCTACGTGATCGGCGGCTGGGCGCCGCCGCTCGGTGTCGCGCTGCGCGCCGACGGGCTCTCGGCGGCGCTGCTGCTCACGACGGCGATCGTGATCGGCGCCGCCGCGCTGTTCGCGCGCGCCGACTTCACGGCCGGGCCGGGAGCCACGGAGCCGCGCGCCGCGTTCCTGTTCTGGCCGCTGCTGCTCACCGTGTGGAGCGGTCTCAACGCGGTATTCGTCGGCGCCGACCTGTTCCACCTCTTCGTCGCGCTCGAGCTGCTGACCTTCGGTGCGGTCCCGATGGTGTGCCTCGAGGGCCGCGCTGCGACGCTCACGGCCGCGCTGCGCTACCTGCTCTTCGCGCTCGTCGGCTCGGTGTTCTACCTGCTCGGCGCGGGTCTGCTCTACGGCGCCTACGGCACCCTCGACATCGCGCTGCTGGCCGGGCGCGTGCAAGCGGAACCGGCCGCCTGGGTGGCGGGCGCCTTGATGACGGCGGGGCTGCTGGTGAAGACCGCCCTGTTTCCGCTGCACCTATGGCTCCCGCCCGCCCACGCCGGTGCGCCGGCGGCCGCGAGCGCGGTGCTCTCGGCGCTGGTGGTGAAGGGATCCTTCTTCCTCGTCGTCCGGCTCTGGTTCGACGCGCTGCCCGCGCTGCGCACACCGGCGCTGGCGAACCTCCTCGCCACGCTGGGCGCCGCGGCGATCCTGGTGGGCAGCGTGCTCGCGCTGCGCCAGGCGCGCCTGAAGCTGCTGGTCGCGTACTCGACCGTGGCCCAGATCGGCTACCTGTTCCTGATGTTCCCGCTCGTCGGGCCGACACCGATCGGGAGCGCCGCCTGGACCGGCGGCATCCTGCAGGCGGTGTCGCACGCGCTGGCCAAGGCCGCCATGTTCCTCTCGGCCGGGCTGATCGCGAAGGCACTCGGGCACGACCGCATCGCCGGCCTCACCGGCGTCGGCCGAGCCCTGCCGATGAGCTTGTTTGCGTTCGGTCTCGCCGGCCTGTCGCTGATGGGGCTGCCGCCGAGCGGAGGCTTCGTCGCGAAGTGGCTGCTGCTGCGCGCGGCGATCGACGGTGGGCAGTGGTGGTGGGCGCTCGTGATCGTCGCGGGCGGGCTGTTCACGGGCGGCTACGTCTTTCGCGTTCTCGCTCCAGCGCTCGCTGCGGGGGTCGAGCCCATGGCGCCGTGCGCCTCGGTCTCGCGCTCCCGGGAAGCCCTGGTGCTGGTGCTGGCGCTGCTGTCGGTGGCGATCGGCCTGCTTCCGCTCGCTTCGTTCGGGCTGCTCCAGATCGGACGCACGCCGTGACCGGCGCCGGTGCGCTGCTCGTCGCCAGCTTTGCCGCGCCGCTCGCCATGCTGGCGGCGTGCCTCTCGCCGCGCGCTCGAGCCCGCATGCCCGCGCTGCTCGGTCTCGCGCCGCTTCCGGGGTTGGCGGCTGCGCTGCTCGCGCACGCTGCCACCCCGCTCGTGCTCGACGAGACGCGGCTTCGCTTCACCCTCGCGCTCGACACGCCGCGGGCGCTGCTGCTCGGCGTCGCGGCGCTGCTCTGGGCCGCCGCCGGCGTGTACGCCGGGACCTGGTTGCGCGGCGACCCCAAGGCCGGTCGCTTCGCAGAGTGGTGGCTGCTGACACTGGCCGGCAGCCTGGGCGTGTTCGTCGCCGCCGACCTGTTCAGCTTCTACATCGCCTACGCGCTGGTCAGCCTGCCCGCCTGGGGTCTGGTCGCGTACGACGAAACGGTGCGCACGCGGCGCGCCGGCGCGATCTACCTCGGATTCGCCGTGCTCGGTGAGATCTGTCTGCTGCTCGCCTTCGCGCTGCTGGCGGCGGCCGCGCCCGGCGAGACGCTCGCGATCGCCGACGTCGTGGCGGCGCTGCCCTTCGCGCCGGGACGCGATATCACGCTGGCGTTGCTGATCGCCGGCTTCGGGCTGAAGATCGGCCTCGTGCCGCTGCACGTCTGGATGCCCCTCACCTACTCCGCCGCGCCGCACCCCGCGGCGGCCGTGCTGAGCGGTGCGGCGGTCAAGGCGGGCGTCATCGGCCTGATCCTCTTCCTGCCATTCGGTGCGGCGCTGCCGGGTTGGGGCGCTGCGCTGACCGTCGCGGGGCTGCTCGCGGCGTTCTACGGCGTCGCGATCGGCATCACGCAGCCGAACCCGAAGACGGTCCTGGCGTACTCGAGCGTCAGTCAGATGGGCGGGCTGGCGGCGATCCTCGGCATGGGGCTGGCGAGCGCCGACAACGCGGCGGTGTCGGCTGTTAGCTTCTCCGCAGCCCACCACGTGCTGGTCAAGGGCGCGCTGTTCCTCGCGCTCGGCGTCGTCGCGGCGAGCGGCGCGCGTCAGCGCAGCTCCGTGCTCGTGCCGGCGGCGATCCTGTCGCTCGCGCTCGGCGGCCTGCCACTCACCGGCGGCGCCCTCGCGAAGCTGGCGTCGAAGGCGCCGCTCGGCGCTGGCAGCGCGGCGACGCTCGCGACGCTCGCGTCAGCGGGAACCACGCTGCTGATGCTCCACTTCCTGACCCGGCTTGCGCACGCCGCGTCCGCGGATCCGCGAGCCAAGGCGCCCATCGGGCTCGTCGTGCCGTGGCTCGCGACAGCGGTCGCAGCACTCGCGGTCCCGTGGCTGCTCGCCCCGTCGCAGATCGGCGTCACGGCCGCCGACCTGCTCGCGCCGGCGGAGCTCTGGGCCGCGCTCTGGCCGATCGGGCTCGGCGCCGCGCTGGCGCTCATACTGCGCCGCTTCGCGCATGCGCTGCCGACGCTGCCCGAGGGCGACGTCCTGGTGCTGGGAGCGCCGCTGGTGCGCGGCGCCCGCGCGTTGTCGGACGCGCTGGAACGGTTGGACGCACGCTTGCGGGAGTGGCCCGTAGCCGGCGTCGCGCTGCTCGCGCTGGCCATCCTTCTCTACGCAGCCATCCGCGCCGGGAACTGAGCAGACGATGACCGACGGACCCCACCGCCCGGGAAAGGTGTGACCTGGGCGCGGCGGCGGGCGATCAGGGCTCCTGCTGCGGCTGGATCTGGATCGACTCGAGAAACGCGAGGATCTCCAGCATGCGGGGCGAGGGACCGCCTGCGCCCTTGCGGGCGCGCAGCCCGCGCCAGGCCCACACGGGCATTTCCTCGGAGCCGTGCCCACCGGCCATGGTGCGACCGTCGATCGTCGCGGCGATCGCGCGCCGATCGAAACGGCCGTGGCGCTCGGTGATCCGACGCAGATCGGGCGGCGCCACTCGCAGCGAGTTCGCCAGCGGGCCGTTGCCGGACGCATCCGCTCCGTGACAAGCGACGCAGTAGCGCAGGTAGCGCGCGCGCCCGCGCTCCAGCTCTGTGGGCTGCTGCGTCTGCGTGGGTTCCTGCGTCTGAGCCGCCGCGGATACCGCGAGCAGCAGCGCTGCCGCCAACATCCACCAAAGTCGCATGTCGATATCCTCCCATGCCTCGGACTCGAGAAGGCCCCTGGACTCGAAGTACCAGCGCAGGATCCGGACCCACCGGGCAGCTTGGCACGCAGGCGACAATGGCGTCAATCGCGATCGTCACCGCTCGAGCGACCCGCGTGGTCAAAGCGACACAGCGCGACCCGGCCGCGCGCGCAGCGAGCCGCTCCAGGCTCGCCGCCCTCGACCACACTACGCGCCGGCCCGGCGCCGCTCGAGGGCCTCGAGGATCGCGCCCAGGATGCCCTCGTCGGTGACCATCTCGACCACCGCGATCCCGATGAACTGCACGCCGATGCAGACCCGCAGGAAGCCCATGATGCGAATCCGGGTTGACGGATCGACGATCGGCAGCAGACCCACGAAGGTGGCGAACACCGTGGTGAGCCAATCGCCGAGCATGGGGCGCTCCTACACGCTCGCCGGAGAGGCTGCCGGCGGGCGCCCTGCGTCCTCACGGCGGAACCACGCGTAGTAGAGCGTCGGCAGGAAGACCAGGGTCAACAGGGTCGCGACCAGCAGGCCACCCATGATGGCGATGGCCATCGGGCCCCAGAACACGGTGAAGGCGATCGGGATCAAGCCGAGCACCGTCGAGATCGCCGTCAGCACGATGGGGCGAAAGCGCGAGTCGCAGGCCGCCACGACGGCTTCCCGGACCGGCTTCCCCTCCTTGCGCTCCACCTCGATCTGCTCGATCAGGATCACGGCGTTGCGGGCGATCACGCCCATCAGCGCGAGGATGCCGAGGATGGCCACGAAGCCGAGCGGACGGCCGGATGCGAGCAGCGCCCCGACCACGCCGATCAGGCCCAGCGGAACCACGCTCAGCACCAGGAAGAGGCGCTGGAAGCTGCGCAGCTGGACGATCAGGAAGCTCAGCATGATGAAGAGCATCAGCGGCACCACGGCGACCACGGACTCGCGCGACGTCGCGCTCTCCTCCGCGATGCCGCCGAGCGCGATCTCGTAGGACGGCGGCAGCTCCGCATTCAGCCTGGCGATGCCCGGCTCGAGCGAGGCGACCACCGTGTCGGGAAGCACACCGGGCACCACGTCGGCCTGCACGGTGAGGGTCGGGATCCGGTCCCGGCGCCAGACCAGCGGGTAGGCCTGCCCGTACTCGATGCTCGCAAACTGGGTCAGCGGAACCGTGCGCCCGCCCGGCAGCGGCACCTGGAGCGTGTCGAGGTTCGCGAGGTCGACGCGCTCCGTGGCGGTGGCCCGGGCGACCACGTCGATCAGGTAGATGTCGTCCCGCAGCTGGGTCACCGTCGCGCCGGTGATGGCGGCGTTCAGCACCCCAGCCAGCGCCTCCGAGCCGAGCCCGAGCCGGCGCGCCTCGTCCTGATCGACCTGGATCCGCACCTCGCGCGCGGGCTCCATCCAGTCGAAGTTGATCCTGCGCGTGCCGGGGTCGCCCGCCAAAGTGTCGGCGAGCCGCAGCGCGATCGCGCGCAGCTCTGTCGGATCGGGGCCGCTCACCCGGTACTGCAACGGCCAGCCGACCGGCGGCCCGAGCTCGAGCGGCGC
Organism: uncultured Spirochaetales bacterium; assembly: GCA_964413375.1. Lineage (GTDB taxonomy): Bacteria > Myxococcota_A > UBA9160 > UBA9160 > SMWR01 > CAZUYC01. The sequence goes on from CAYPSI010000373.1 coordinate 38,358, forward strand.
GACGCGCGCGACGACGTTCGGGAACTGCTCCGCGAGCACCTGCTCGAGCCGGTCCTGGAGCCGCTTCCGCGCGTCGACGTCGCGCGCCAGCACGACCGCCTGACCGAAGAAGGGATTGGCGAGCTGCACGTCGAGCGGCAGGTAGAAGCGGATCGCGCCGCGCCCGACGTAGCTGCTCCAGCGCTCGACGTCGGGGTCCTCGGCGAGGATCGCGTCGAGCCGCTCGACCACGCTCTCGGTGGCGTAGATCGAGGCGTTCTGGGGAAGGTTGAGATCGACGAGCAGCTCGACCCGATCCGAGGGCGGGAAGAACTGCTGCGGCACGAAGCGCAGCGCCCAGACCGATACGGCGAACAGCGCGAGCGAGATCGCGATGGTGAGCCAGCGCAAGCGCATGGCCCCCTCGAGGAAGCCGCGGTACACGCGCATCAGCCGGCCCGGCCCGGCGCCCTGCTTCTTCGGGGACGCCTTCAGCAGCCACACGCCGAGCAGCGGCGCGAAGAGCACCGCGACAACCCAGGAGAGCACGAGCGCGGCGGAGACGACGGCGAAGATCGAGAAGGTGTACTCCCCGGCGGAGCTGCGCGCGAAGCCGATCGGCACGAAGCCGGCCATGGTCACGAAGCTCCCCGTCAGCATGGCGAAGGCCACGCTCGTGTAGGCGAAGCTCGCCGCGTTCTCCATGCTGTCGCCTGCCTCCAGGCGGCGGCTCATCACGTCGACGGTGGTCATCGCGTCGTCGACGAGGAGCCCCAGCGCGATGATCAGCGCCCCGAGCGAGATGCGCTGAAGATCGATGCTCATCAGCTGCATCACGGGCAGCACCATGAAGATGGTGAGCGGGATCGACAGGGCGACGACCGCGCCGGGGCGGAAGCCGAGGCTGACGATGCTGCAGACCAGGATGATCGCGATCGCCTGCCAGAGCGACTCCATGAACTCGCCGACGGCGTGCTCGACGGTCACGGGTTGATCGGCGACCAGCTTCACCTCGATGCCGAGCGGCAGCTCCGACGTGATCTCGGCCATTTCACGCGCGACGTTTCGGCCGAGCGCCAGCACGTCGCCCCCGGCACGCATCGCGATCGCGAGACCGATCGCCGGCTGGCCGTTCACGCGGAACATCGGCTGCGGAGGGTCGGCGAAGCCGCGCTCCACCTCCGCGATGTCGCCCAGCCGGAGCATGCGGCCGCCGACGGCGAAGTTGACGTCGCGGACGTCCCGCTCGGATCGGAACGCGCCCGAGAGGCGGATCGACACCGCCTCCTCGCCGGACTCGATGACTCCCGCCGGCCGGACGACGTTCTGGGCCTGGAGCGCGGCGATCAGCGCGTTCCGGTCGATCCCGAGGCCCGAGAGCTTCTCCATCGAGAACTCGACGAAGATCCGCTCGTCCTGGGCGCCGAGCATCTCGATCTTCGACACGTCGGGCACCCGCAGCAGCCGCGAGCGCACGTCCTCGACGGAGTCGCGCAGCTCGCGTTGCGAGAAGCCGTCCGCCGTGAAGCCGTAGACGATTCCGAAGGTGTCGCCGAACTCGTCGTTGAAGGCCGGCCCCACGATGCCGGCGGGCAAGCTGCGGCGCATGTCGGCCACGTTCTTGCGAACCTGGTACCAGGTGTCGAGGACGTCCGCGGGCGGCGTCTCGCCGCGCAGGTTCACGAAGATGGTCGTCGTCCCCGCAATGGGTTAGCTGCGCAGGAAGTCGAGGTTCGGCACCTCCTGGAGCGTGCGCTCCAGCCGCTCGGTGACCTGCAGCAGCGTCTCGTCGAGGGTCGCGCCCGGCCAGCCGGCCTGCACGACCATGGTGCGGAAGGTGAACTCGGGGTCCTCGTTGCGACCGAGGGCGAAGTACGAGCCGATCCCCGCCGCGACCGTCGCGATCATCAAGAAGACGACGATCGATTTCTCCCGCAGCGCCCACGCGGAAAGATTGAAAGCCATCTACGGCGCAGCCTGGAGCAGGCGCACCTTCTGGCCGGGCCGCAGGGTCTGGACGCCTGCGGTGACCACGACCTCGTCCGCTGCGAGGCCCGAAGACAGCTCGACCTCAGCGAGCCCGAAGCGCGCCACCTCCACGATGCGTAGCGACACGGTGCTGCTGGTCGGATCGAGGAGGAAGACGGCCGGTGCGCCCTGCGAGGTCGTCAGCGCCGAGGCGGGGATCCGGATGCCCTTTGCTCCGCCGAGCTGGATGGTGCCGGTCACCGTCGAGCCGAGCCGCATCGCCTCCGGCGGATCGTTGAGGCCGACCTTCACCTCGAAGGTGCGCGTCACCGGATCGGCCTGCGGCGAGATCTCCCGCACGCGGCCCGTCGTCCGCGTGGCGGGATTCGAGGTCAGCACGACCGTCACGTCGGGGTCGAGCCCCCCCACCGCCTCCTTCACCCGAGCCGGCGCGTCGAACACGGCGTCGCGCCCACCCTTCCGGGCGACGCGCACGATCATCTGCCCGGCCGCCACCACCTCGCCGGGCTCCGCGCCGACCGCGGTCACGACGCCCGCCGAATCCGCGACGAGATCCGTGTAGGTGAGCTACTCCCGCGCCGTCGCGAGCTGGGCTTGCGCGGCGTCCACCTGGGCCGTCGTCGTCTCTCGGACCTTCTGCGCCCGCTCGAAGCGCGCACGCGGAGCGACGCCGCGCTCGAGCAGGGTTCGCTGGCGCTCGAACTCGAGCCGCGCATCGGCCGCCGCGGCCTGGGCGGATGCCACCTGGGCGCGCGCCCCCTGCACGGCGTTCTGCAGGGTCGTGGACTCGAGCCGGGCGACGAGCCGACCCGCCTCGACGCGATCGCCGACGTTCACGTTGCGTTCGGTCATCCGCTGGCCGACGCGGAAGGCGAGCCTCACCTCCTCCTCCGCCGCGATGCGCCCGGTGAGCGTCACGGTCTCGCCGCCGGGGAACTCCTCGACGGTCACGGTGCGGACCGGCCGGAGCTCCGCCATCGGCGGCTCCTCCGGAACGCCGCACGACGCCAGCAGCAGTGCGGCGAGGGATACGGCTTGCGTCAAGCGGCGCGGGGCGCAGCCGTCGCGGCTCCGCTCGGGACGTGCAGACACGGTTCGCTCCTATTCGCGAAAGCGTTCGCGCATCCTACATAAGCGACCGAGAGCGACGTAGGGCCTGGGCGGCTTTCCCTGTCGGCGGCGGCGGTCCTGCTGGGAGACTGACCCGAGACGGGGGTCGATCTCCTGCGCGCGTCGCAGGGCTACGCGGGGCCGTCGCCTGCTCCCCCCGGGGGCCGGCGGGGCCGGTTACGCGAGCGGCTGCGGATGCGGCTTCCCAGGTAGAGGAGAGTCACTCCGACGGCGGCGCTGAGGATCACGAGAGTCGAGTCGTCCAGGGCGGGCCCTCCTCGTGTGGCGAGCGCGCGGAGCGTAGCCCACGACCGAGGCGGTTGGCCGCTGCGAAGAATCGCAGTTCCGCAGCGGGCCGGTTTGGGATAAGGCGCGGGCCCGCAGGGCGATGGCCGCTCGGCGGGGTCCGGCCATGCGAGGGAGGATGCGATGAAGCGATCGTTGGCGGCGGTTTTCGGCCTGCCGCTCCTGTGCGCGGCGTGCGTCACGCAGCAGCCCTGGACGCCCACCGTCGATACGTACGGGAGCTCGCGCGCCCAGTACCTCCCCCGCGACACGGAGGAGTGCCGCGCCCTCGCGTTCCAGACATCCGGCAGCGCGTCCGCCGAGGGCGCGCGAGGGGCGGTCGTCGGCGGTCTGGTCGGCGCGGCCACGGGAGCCGCGATCGGCGCCGCGGTCGGCAACGTCGGAAGGGGCGCCGCGATCGGGGGCATTGCGGGCGGCGTCGGCACCGGGTTGAGCCGCACGGCCCAATCCGAGGCGCAGTTCAAGCGGGCCTTCAACAACTGCATGCGCCAACGCGGACACCGCGTCATCAACTGAATCGCGGTGCAGAGCGATTCTTCGACAGCGGCGACGCTCCGTGGGCGTTCGCCTGAGGAGAGAGCAGGATGACCGCTCGTGGAACGAGCTTGCTTCTGGCGACCCTCGCGATTCTATCGGCCGACGCGACGACGGCCCGTGCCGACGACCACGCCCTGGCCGCGGCGCTGCGCGGCGCGGTCGAGAGCAACATCGCCGGCTACGAGAGCAAGGACGTGGACGCGACGCTGAAGACCATCCACAGCAAGTCGCCCGCCTACGACACCACCAAGGAGGCTCTGGCCCGACAGGCGGATCTCGACGTCGACTTCGAGCTGGTCGATTTCCGCTACATCGGACATGACGACGAGTTCGCGCTGGCACGCGTCAAGATCCGGACTACGCCGGCGGCGGGCGAGAGCGACGTCGCCGGCAACACGGTCGACGCGATCCTGATCTTCCACCAGGAGAACGGGGTCTGGAAGATCTGGGGCGAGCAGCTGCTTGGCGCCGAGCTGGCCGGGCAGTGAGCCCCGGCCGGCCAGCGCTAGAAGTACCAGCGCAGGAGCGCCACCCAGGCGAACAGCAGCACGAGGAACACCAGCAGCTTCGGCCACATCACGGCGAGGAAGCCGCGCTCCTTGATCCCTGCCCCGAGTTGCTCGACAGCGGCTTAGTTCCCGCCGTGGGCTCCCCGTGGGAGCTTGACATAGCGTTCATACCCACGCGTCGGGCCGACACGGGCCAGAACGCACTGAATGCCCTATCGGCATCGACACACGACGCTAGGCCGCTCGACCGAACGTTAC
>CAYPSI010000374.1:0-13113 GCA_964413375.1 uncultured Spirochaetales bacterium
TCTCGTGGCGCGCGTCGAGCAGGTCCCTGGCGTCGTGGCCGCGTCGCCCTACCTGGATGCCGAGGGCATGGTGCGCGGCCAGGGCGGCGAGATCGTCGCGGTGCGCGTCCGTGGCGTGGATCCCGAGCGCGTGGGGCGCGTCACCGACCTGCGCGAGGACATGGTGGAGGGCAGCGTCGACGCTCTCTCCGCTCCGGTCGCGGCTCCGGAGGGCGCGGACGACGCCCACACGGCGCCGGCGCCCGGCATCGCGATCGGCAGCCAGCTCGCCAGCGCCCTCGGCGTGCGCGTCGGCGACCCCCTGGTGTTGATCTCGCCCTTCGGCGGGCCGCAGACCCCCCTCGGCCCCGCGCCGCGCCTCCAGAGCTTCCGGGTCGCGGGTGTCTTCCAGTCGAGCTTCTTCCAGTACGACGAGGTCTTCACCTACGTGAGCCTGAAGGATGCACAGAGCTTCCGTCGAAGCGCCGACGTGGTGGACGGCATCGAGGTGCGAACGACCGATTTCTATCGCTCGCTGCCAGTCGGTCAGGCGGTCAAGGATGCGCTCGGCTTCCCCTTCTTTACGCGCGACTGGAAGGAGTTCTTCCCGGCCTTCTTCCAGGCCCTGAAGAGCGAGCGGGTGATGATGTTCGTGCTGCTCGCGATGATCATGGTGGTGGCGGCCTTCTCGATCGTCGCCACGCTCGTGATGATGATCATGGAGAAGTCGAGCGACATCGCGATCCTGAAGGCGATGGGAGCGGAGGACGACAGCATCGAGCGAATCTTCGCGATCGAGGGAACGCTGATCGGTCTGGTCGGAACGGGGCTCGGCGTCGTCGCCGGGATCTCGGTCACCGCGCGCATCGACTGGGTGCAGACGCAGATCGAGGCGATTACCGGCATCGACACGCTCCCGGCCAGCGTGTACCAGTTCTCGACCTTGCCGGCGCAGCTCGATCCGGGCCAGATCGCGATCGCGGTGGGCATGGCGATGGTGCTCTCGCTCGGGGCCACGCTGCTTCCGAGCCGACAGGGTGCACGGCTCGATCCCGTCGAGACGCTCCGCTATGAGTGAGCCGCTGCTGCGCGCCCGCGCTCTACGCAAGTCCTTCCCGATGGGAGAGGGATCAATCGAGGTGCTGCGCGGCGTGGACCTCGAGCTGCACGCGGGCGACCGCCTCGCCATCGTCGGGAACTCGGGCGTTGGAAAGTCGACGCTGCTCCACGTGCTCGGCACCCTGGATCGCCCCAGCGGGGGAACGGTGCACTTCCGCGGTGAGGACCTCTTCGGCCGCGTGGGCGCCGAGCTGGCGCGCTTCCGCAATCGCGAGCTGGGCTTCATCTTCCAGTTCCACCACCTGCTCCCCGAGTTCAATGCGGTCGAGAACGTGATGATGCCGGGCCTGCTCGGCGGTCGCGGCTTCGCGCAGATGCGGCCGCGCGCCGAGCAGCTGCTCCACGAGGTGGGCCTCGCCCACCGGGTGGAGCACCCCGTCGGCAAGCTCTCCGGCGGCGAGCGGCAGCGGGTGGCCGTCGCGCGCGCTCTCGTGCTCGAGCCCGCGCTCGTGCTCGCGGACGAGCCGACCGGCAACCTCGACCCGAAAACGGGCGACCAGGTCCTCGACCTGCTGCTCGAGATGAACCGCGTGCACGGGACGGCGCTCGTGGTGGTGACGCACAGTCCGGAGATCGCGCGGCGTCTCGGTCGCCGCGCGGTACTCGTCGACGGCACCCTCGAGGACTCACCGCCGCTCGGCTGACGCAGGTCTACAGGCTGCGGCGAGGCGCTACGGAGCGGGAGGCGCGCAGTACTGAACGTTCGGATTGAAGACGAGCCAGCCCGACGCGCCGGGAGTCGCCCCGAAGCAGCGGTTCATCAAGATGAACTCGGCGTCTGCGATTTGACCGTCACCGTCCGAGTCGATTTCCTCGTCGTAGCCCGGATTGCCCGCCATCGAGCCGAAGGCACGCCGCATCGCGATGAAGTCCGAGTTGGCCACGACGCCGTCGTTGTTGTAGTCGGGATCGCATGCGTTTCCGATCAGATCCAGGTCGGTGTCGCGTTGGTCGGGGTTCGCGGTCGCGGTGCAGTTGTCCTCGGCGTCGGCGATGCCGTCGCCGTCCTGATCGGGGAAGACTCCGGCGGCGGGCGCGCGGACGCCGATCCCGGTCGGCGCGTCGAGAGTGCCGGCGGTGGCGACCAGGCTCTGCAGGCCCGAGAGTGCATCGATGCGGATCACCTTTCCGTCGTCGGCGCTGGCCGCGGCGCCGGCGTCCGTCACGAGGATCGATCCGTCGCCATCGATCGCGATGCCCGCGGGAGTCTCGAGCGGAGCGTTGGCGGCGAGCGTCACTGCGAAAGCGATCCGTCCGGGTGGCGCGGCCAGGCGCACGAGGCGCAGCACGGTCGGGGGGTGCGTCGCGTCGCCGCCGTCGGCCACCAGGATCACGCCGCCGCCCTCCTCGAGCGCCAGCGCGGTGGGCGAGGTGAGCGGCAAGAGCTGCACTGGCGGATCCGGGGGCAGCGAGGGTTGCGGGGAGAGCACCACCTGCCCCGCGTCGCCGAGGCCCTCCGTGGGCGAGATCCGGATGATCCGCGGCGGGTTGTCCAGCGTGCCGTCGCCGGCGTCCGCGACGATCAGGAAGGCACTCCCGTCGATCGCGCCGGCAACGGGCTTGACGAGCTTGCCGCCTTCGGAGAGCAGCGTCTGGTTGCCGGTGCTCGGGTCGATGCGGATCACGGCCGGCGCGAGCGGCGGGACCGCCCCGGCGTCGCCGAGGTCGGTCACCAGGTAGGTGCCGCCGATCTCGCGCGACGCCGAAGTGGGGTGGCTCAACCGACCGTCCTGGCTCACGAGCGTCTGCGCGCCCGCGAGCGCCGTCTCGATCACCGCGCGCGCGGTCGGGTCCGCGACGACGAGGCCCGCGGCGGCCGGCAGCACCTCGAGCGCCGCCGGCGCCACGAGGCTCCCGCCCGAAGTGACGGTCGTGCGCGACGGCGCCGCGGGGTCGACGCTGAGCAGCGCCGGAACGGTCGAGTCCGCGACGAAGTAGGGGCCGGGATGCGCGCGTTGGATCTGGAGGTCCCACGCCTGATCGATGCTTCCGACGTTCGAGAGGGGGGTCAGGATGCGAGTGTCGGGATCGATCCGGAAGACGCTATCGGCGGTCGCGTCGGCGACGAAGAGGGTCCCGTCGTCGGCCACCGCGATCCCGATCGGGCGGATCAGCGGAGCCCCCGCATGCACGATCTCCACGAGCGGATCGCCCGGATCATTGCAGCCGTCTTTCGAGACGCGGAAGACCGCGGGCAGGGCCGTCGCGCTGCCCGAGTCCGTCACGAGCACGCTCCCCTCGCGGCCCGGGCTGCGATCGATGGTGAGGCTGCGCGGCGTCGTAAAGGGGCCGGGTGCGCAGAAGAGCTCGTCGTTGACGTCTCCGTTTTCGTCTCCCACGGCGGGGTAGGGCGGGGCATCCGGGTCCACGATGATCGGCGGTGAGAAAGAGCGATCGGGGAAGACGCGGATCACGCCCTGATGAACGCGACCCAGAGGCGCCGGCGCCGGCTCGCCGCCGTCCGCGACGAGGAGCACGAGCTCGGGATCCTCGCTCGCGATGGCGATTCCGGTCGGCAGGAAGAGATTTGCGCAGGTGGCGAATCCCGCGAAGCGGGAGATGCAGCCCCCCACCGGATCGTTGATGCTGACCCCGTCGACCACGCTCACCTGGCTGATCAGCGGGAAGTAGGTGATGCCGCGAATCGCCGGCAGCGGAGGCTCGACCAGCGGGACGATGCCGGGATCGGCGACGAACACGCGACCGTCGCTCGCGCTAGCGACCCCGCGCAGCGCCGACGAGATCGCGCTGAAGAGCGCCGCGATCTGCCGCAGGTTCTGGCTCGGATCGACGCGGGAGAGCGTCTTCGGACCGTTGTCGGCGACCAGCAGCAGACCGTTGCGATCGACGGCGAGACCGCGCGGGGAGACGAAGGCCCCGCCCGTGTCCACGGCCACCGGTGCCATCGGGGCGGGTGCGTTCGGATCGAGGCGGTAGATCCGACCGGTGGCGATGCTGGTGACGAGCACGTCGCCCGGGGCGACCTGCGCCGGCGCGGACCCGGCGAGCAGCAAGAGCCCCGCGCCAAGGACCGGGGCGATCCACCAACGTCGCATTGCAGTGGGCCTCCCACGCGCGCGGCGAAGCCGAACCGGCGTTGGTCCAGCGGGCGCAGTCTGAAGCATAACTCGCCGCAGCAGAAAAGAAAATCACACGAGGGCTGGGCTTGTCACCCCAGCGTCGCACGCCTAGACTCGCAGCGGTCTCGCGCCGGGGCGCGCCGGCGCCCCGACTCCGGGATCCTGCGGAGTCCCCGTTTGCACTCGCCCTTTTGCCGCCCCAGCCATGCCGCTGCTCCGCGCTGCGCGTATCTCGTGCTGTCTATCGGGCTCGCGCTGGGCTTTGCGGCGCCGCCGGCGCTGGCCCAGCCGGCCACCGGCGAAGCGCGCCAGCCGGTCGTCGCGGTGCTGCCCGTCGACGTGCATAGTGCGAAGCCGATCGCGTACCTCGGCGAGTCCCTCGCAAACCTCGTCCGCGCGCGGCTCGAGGCGGAAGGCGGGATGGAGCTGCTCCCGGCGCAGGAGGTCGCGGCCCGCCTCGCGCGTCCCCTCGCGCCCGGCGCCAGCGACGCGGCCCTGCGCGACGCCGCGCGCGAGATCGGCGCCGATTACCTCGTGAGCGGAAGCCTCACGGAGCTCGCTGGGCACTTCAGCCTCGACGTGAAGCTCACGCCCGCAGCGGCGGGTGAGCGAGCGCAGTCCTTCGTCTTGACCGCCGAACGCGAGGAGGATCTGCTCGCGCGTACGAACGAAGTGGCGGATGCCATCGTCGAGCGCACCGGCACGCTTGCGACCGCCCCGGTGCTGCGGATCGAGATCGCGGGAGCCGACGAGCTCGAGGCAGGTCTGCGCGCGCAGCTCGCCACGCGAGAGGGCGAGCCCTTCGACGCCGCGCAGCTGCGCGAAGACCTGTCGACGCTGCGCTCGGATCCCCGCCTGACGAACGTCAACGCCAGCACGGAGCGCGAGCCGGAGGGGGTGGTGGTCCGCTTCCAGGTGGTCCGCTCCGAGCGCGTGCTCGCGCCACGCGGCGCGGCCCGCGGCCGCGACGTGGTGGCCGACGTGCAGATCCGCGGCAACCGGCGCATCGAGGCCGACGCGATCCGCGCGCGCATCGGCACGCGCCCGGGCGAGCCCTACCGCAGCGCGCAGGTCGCGAAGGACGTGCGCGAGATCCACGCGCTCGGCTTCTTTCGCGACGTGCGCGTCGTCACGGAGGACGGCGCTGCGGGCCGGATCGTGATCTTCGAGGTAGAGGAGAACCCCGTCGTCCGCCAGATTTCGATCACCGGCAACGATTCGGTCGACTCCGACAAGATCCGCGACGTGCTGACACTCACCACGGGAGCGACGCTCGACTACCCGCTGCTCTTCGAGAACCGGGGCCGCATCGAAGGTCTCTACCGCGCCGAGGGCTACTACCTCGCGGACGTGGCCTACGAGGTCGAAGCGCTCGGGGAGGCCTCCGTCAGCATCAACTTCCTCGTAGACGAGGGCAGCAAGCTCAAGCTCCGCAAGATCAGCTTCCGGGGCAACGCGGCCTTCACCGACTCGGAGCTGCGGGAGGGTTTTCGCACCAAGAAGTGGCGCTGGTACTCCTACGCGACCTCGTGGTTCGATCGCTCGGGCACCTATTCCGAGCCCCTCTTCCTGCAGGACCTGAACGGCGTCCAGAAGAAATACGGCGATGACGGCTACCTGCAGGTGAGCATCGGGGAGCCCAGCGTCGTGCCCTCGAAGGAGGGGATCGACGTCACGGTCACGATCGAGGAGGGCCGGCAGTTCCACGTCGGCACGCTCGACGTCACCGGCGACGAGACGGTCGACATCGACGCGGTGCGCAAGCTGCTCTCCCTCGAGCAGGGCGCGGTCTTCAACCGCAGCTGGCTCACCGCCGACGTCCGCGTGCTCACGGACCACTACGCCGACCGGGGCTACTACTTCGCGAGCGTCTCGCCGCTGACGAATCTGCTGCCCGACCGGGATTCGGTCGACGTCGCCTTCCAGATCCGCAAGGGGCCGCTCTACTTCATCCGCGAGATCGACATCTCCGGCAACACCATCACCGTGGACCCGGTGATCCGCCGCGAGATGCAGATCGCCGAGGGGCAGCTCTACTCGCAGCGCCAGATCAACCTGTCGCGGACGCGCATCGAGCAGCTCGGCTTCTTCGAGGAGGTGAACGTCGAGATGGAGCCGACGGACCAGCCCGAGCAGCTCGACATGAAGGTCGCGCTGGTCGAGCGGCCGACGGGATCCTTCAGCTTCGGCGCCGGCTACTCCTCGCAGGACAGCTTCGTCGGGACGGGGTCGCTCTCCACGACGAATCTCTTCGGGCGCGGCTATGCGGTCAACTTCTCCGCCGACGTGGGATCCCAGACGCAGCGCTTCTTCGCGAGCTTCGCCGACCCCTACTTCCTCGGCAGCGACTTCGAGGTCGGGATCACGGCCTTCCGGACCAGCGTTCGCTTCGAGTCCTTCGACCAGGACCAGACCGGCGGCGAGCTCGTCGTCGGCCACGCGCTCAGCGAGGACAATCGCTCGCGCGGCTGGCTTCGCTACAGCTTCGCGAGCCGCCGGGTCGACGAGGACAATGACGTGAACGCCGCCTCGCTGATCCTCCGCGAGATCTTCTCCGGAAACCTCACGACGAGCCTGGTGGGCTTCTCCTTCAGCTCCGATACGCGCGATGATCGCATCGCGCCGACCAAGGGGCTTCGGCTGAGCGGCGCGATCGAGGGTGCAGGACTCGGCGGCTTCTCGCAGTTCGCGCGCGCCGAGGGTCGGGCCAACTGGTACCTTGGCGCTCCGCGCTGGCTGCTCGATCGCTCGACCTTCGTCGTCGGAACGCGCATCGGCTACGCGCTGCCCTTCAACGTGATCGGAGACTTCGATCTGCCGTCGGCGGTGAACATCGTCAGCGACGGCTCGATCGCCGGGCTCGATGCGATCGACACCGACCTCGAGCTTCCGCTCTCCGAGCGCTACTTCCTCGGCGGGCTCGGGAGCTTCCAGCTGCGCGGCTTCAAGGCTCGCTCCGTCGGACCGCGCCGGTCGATCCTGTACGAGGCCACGATCCCGGCCCTGCAGGGGAACTTCATTCCGACCGGGAGCACCGCGGCCTACGTCGACCAGAACGGCGAGGTGCTCCCGCCCGACGATCCCGACGGCACATGGATCGCCGTCTGCACCCCGCCCGCCACCGATTGCAACCGGAACACCGACAAGGATCCCGACGACTTCGCGGACCTCGACCAGACGGACGTGATCGGGGGCAACAAGTTCATTTCCTCCTCGCTCGAGTACCGCTTCCCGATCTCAGAGGCTCTCGGGCTCCAGGGTGTGGTGTTCTTCGACACCGGCAATGCCTTTGCGGAAGGCGACAACCTGTTCGCCGTGGGCCGCTGGCGCTACGGTACCGGGGCGGGGGTGCAGTGGTTCTCGCCCTTCGGGCCGCTCGGAGTGGTCCTCGGCTTTCCGCTGGACCGGCTCTCCGTGGAGGATTCTCCGGTCTTCGAGTTCTCGGTGGGCGGGCGCGATTTCTAGGGCCGGAAGCCGGAGAAGCGCGCGATCCAGACGAACCCGCGTAACAGCGAAATAGAGGTAGGCTTCGATGACGCTACACAAGACGCTCGCGCTGGCGGCGCTCGCCGCCATCCTGGTCTGGGGCACGGCGGCCTCGGACGACGAAGGCATCAAGATCGGCGTGGTCGACATCGAGCAGGCCATCAGCTCGACGGAGGCCGGCAAGGCCGCTCGTGAGGAGTTCGGCCGCAAGCAGCGCGAGGCGGAGGCGAAGGTCCAGCCGATGCTCGACCGCTACCGGGCGCTCGAGGAGGAGCTGAAGACCAAGAAGTTCGTGCTCTCGGACGATGCGCTCTACCAGAAGCAGCTCGATCTCGCGGAGATGCGCAACGAGATCCAGGCCAAGATGCGCGAGATCGAGGGACAGCTCCAGGTGGATCAGAAACGCCTCGAGGGGCCGCTGGTCCAGAAGCTCGAAGGCATCATCGAGGAGTTCGGGAAGTCGCAGAACTTCACGTTGATCATCCGGCGGGGCGCTCCGGGCGTGCTCTACGCACGCGAGGCGCTGGACGTGACCGAGATGGTGATCAAGCAATACAACAAGAAGGGGAGCTGAGCCTCGGTCCGCGCATGGCGCGCATCCACCCGAGCGCGGTCGTCGACCCCGGGGCGAAGCTCGCCGACGACGTGGAGATCGGGCCCTACTGCGTCATCGGTGGCGAGGTCGAGCTCGGCCCGGGCGTCTGCGTCGGACCGCACGCGGTGATCGTGGGCCGCACCTCGATCGGGCCGCGCACGCGCGTCTTCCCCTTCACGGTGATCGGAGAGGCGCCCCAGCGGCTCGAAGCGGAGCCGGGCACCCGGCTCCTGATCGGGGCGGACAACGTGATCCGCGAGTTCTGCTCGATCCACGCCGGCAGCGGCGCGGGCGGTGACGCGACGCGCATCGGCGACGGAAACTTCCTGCTCAACAACGTTCACGTGGCGCACGATTGCAGGATCGGCGACGGCTGCGTTCTCGCGAGCCTTTGCGCACTCGCGGGGCACGTGGTGATCGAGGACCACGCCGTGATCGGCGCGATGGTCGGCGTCCACCAGTTCGTTCGCATCGGGGAGCACTCCTTCACCGGCGCGGCGACGCGGCTCTCGAAGGACGTGCCGCCCTTCTCGCGCGTTGCAGGCCAGCGGGCGCGCTGGATCGGCGTGAACGCGGTGGGACTGCGCCGGAGCAGCTTCGCGCCGGAGAAGATCGATGAGCTCCGACGCGCCTTCCGCGTGCTCTTCCGGTCGAAGCTGCGCCTCGCCACGGCAATCGATCGCGTCGCCCGGGAGCACGCCGGTACGCCGGAGGTGGAGCGTCTGCTCTACTTCCTCGCGACCTCGCGGCGAGGGATCACCCGCTAGGTGGGGGAGCACGCAGGCCAGGCGCAAGCGAGCGAAGCGAGCGCGCAGCGAGGCGAAGCCGAGCGGAGTCCCCGAGTGCATGCGAGCGAAGCGAGCGCGCAGCGAGGCGAAGCCGAGCGGAGCACCCTCGGGCTTGTCGCTGGAAGCGGGCAGCTTCCCCTCGAGCTGGCGCGGGCGGCGCGGCGTCGGGGCCAGCGCGTCGCGGCGGTGGCCTTCCCCGAGACGACCGAGCCGGGGCTCGCGGACTGTGTCGACTCGCTCACCTGGGTGCGTCCCGGGGAGGTGGGCGCGATCCTCGCGGCCTTCGCCGCTGCGCGGGTGAACGAGGCGGTGCTTGCGGGCAGCGTGGCGAAGCATGCGCTGTGGTCCGATCCATCGCGCCTCGGCGCGGATGCGGGCGGGCGCGCGCTCCTCGATCGCCTCGGCGACCGGGCGGATCTCTCGATCCTCGCGGGGGTCGAGCAGGTGTTGCGCGAGCGTGGGATCCGCCTGCTCGGCCAGGCCGAACTCGTGCCCGAGCTTCTCGCGGGGCCGGGGCCTCTGGGTCGCGTCCGTCCGACGCCGGCACAGCTCGCCGACGCGGCCTTCGCCTGGCCGATTGCGCGCGCTTTGGCGGGGCTCGACGTCGGACAGACGCTCGTCGTGAAGGACGCTGCCGTCCTCTGCGTCGAGGCGGCCGAAGGCACCGACGCCGCGATCCGGCGCGCGGGAGCGATTGCGAGCGGGACCGTCGTCGTGAAGGTCTCGCGGCCAGGCCAGGACCCGCGCTTCGACCTTCCGGCGATCGGGAGCGGGACGCTCGCGGCGATGCACGACGCCGGGGCGGCTGCACTCGTCTTCGAGGCCCACTGGACGCTCGTGCTCGAGCGCCGGGCGCTCGTGGCCGCCGCCGATGCCGGGGGGATCAGCGTTTTCGGCTCTGTCGGTGCTTCGGGCGGGAGCTGAAATCCTGGGCCCGGCCCGACACGCGCTCTCGGCGCTCGCCGCGATCGGCGGCCTGCCCGTCGCGGCGGCGGCGCTGCTGCTGCGAAGCAGCTGGCGGATCGGGGTGCCCGAGCGACTCGGGCTCCATCCACGCCGGCGGCCCGGAGCGGTCTGGGTACACGCCGCGAGCGTGGGCGAGATCCTCGCGGCGGCGCGGCTCGTCGATGAGCTTCTGCGCGCCGGGTACGCGGTGGTCACGAGCACGGTGACCCCGAGCGCGCGCGAGGTGATGCGGCGGCAGCGGCCCGAAGTCCCCTGCCACCTCGCACCCCTCGATCACCCCTGGTGTGTCGAGACCGCACTCGCGAGGGTGCGCCCGGCGGCCCTCGTGCTGGTCGAGACGGAGCTCTGGCCCTGTTGGATCGCGGCCGCGCAACGCCGGCGCGTTCCGGTGCTACTCGTGTCGGGCCGGGTCTCGGATCGGTCCTATCCCCGCTATCAACGGCTCGGCTGGATCATCCGCCCCACGCTCGCTCGGCTGCGCGCGATCGGTGCCCGATCGGAGGTCGACGCGCAGCGCTTCCGCGCGCTCGGCGCGCGGCCGGAGGCCCTGTCGGTCACCGGCGACCTGAAGCTCGAGGTCGACCCGGAGCCGGCCGCGGTCGCGCCCGATCTCGACCGGCTGCTGGGCTCGGTGCCGCTCGTCGTCGCGGGCAGTACCCACGTGGGCGAAGAGGAGGCAGTGCTCGCGGCGCTGGCTCTCGCCGAGCGTGGCGGGCTCGCCGCGGCGCTGGTGCTGGCGCCCCGGCACCGCGATCGCGCGGCCGAAGTCGCCCGTCTGGTGCGCCGCCAGGGCCGCCGGCTGCGGCGCCGCACGAGCCCCGGCGAGCGTCCACTCGACGCCGGGGAGGTGCTGCTCCTCGATACCCTGGGCGAGCTGCCCGCGCTCTGGTGCCGCGCCGACGTGGCCTTCGTCGGGGGGACGCTGGTCGGTGTCGGGGGCCACAATGTACTCGAGCCGGTGTCGGCGGCGCGCCCGGTGCTCTTCGGCCCGCATGTCGGGAACGTCCGGTCGGCCGCCGAGCTCGTGGCTGCCGCGGGCGCCGGCATCCCTGTCCTCGACGCGGCGGCCCTCGGGCCGGCGCTCTGCGCGCTGCTGCGCGACCCGGTGGAGGCGCGCCGTCTGGGTGAGCGCGGTCGGGAGGCGCTGCTGGCCCACCGCGGCAGCGCGGCCCGCGCGGCCGCTCTGATCGCATCCGTCGTCGGCAGGGATCCCCTGTGATGAAGGAGGACGGTCTCGGCGGTCGAGCCGAGCCTTTCGCAACGCGCCTCGTTGCAGCACCGCTGGTTCCGCTCGCCTGGGCCTACGGAGCGGGGGCGAGGCTCGGCCGCGCGCTCCACCGCCGACACCTCCTCGCGGAGACCCGTCTCCCCTGCCGCGTGGTGTGTGTCGGGAGCATCGTCGCCGGAGGCGCCGGCAAGACGCCCGCCGCAGCCTGGCTCGCCTCGGGTCTGCTGCGGCGCGGGCAGCGCGTCGCGATCGCGAGCCGGGGGCACGGAGGGCGGCGCGCGGAGCGGGTCGTCGTCGTTTCCGATGGTCGCAGGATCCACGCGAGCGGCGCCACCGCCGGCGACGAGGCGCTCGTGCTCGCCGCACACGCGCCGGGAGTCCCCGTCCTGGTGGCGCGCGACCGCGCGCTCGCAGGACTCCGCGCACTCGCTCTCTTCGGCGTCGAAGTCCTCGTGCTCGACGACGGCTTCCAGCATCACCGCTTGCGGCGCGATCTCGACCTGCTGATGCTCGATGCGGGGATGGGGCTCGGCAACGGGTGGGTCCTGCCGCGGGGCCCCCTGCGCGAGCCGGTCGATGCGATTCGCTATGCCCATGCGGTCGGGATCGTGGACGGCGAGCTGCCGCCCGAGGCGGAGGAGATCGTCGCGCGCTATTGCCCCGGGGCGCTCCGCTTCCGAGCCCGACGCCGTCCGATCGCGCTGCGCCCGCTCGCGGGCGGCGCGCCGACGAGCCCTGCGGCGCTGCGCGGGGCAGAGGTCGGGATCCTCGCAGGCATCGCCCAGCCGGCCTCGCTGCGGCGCTCGCTCGAGCGGCTCGGTGCCCGGGTGGTTGCCGAGCGCTGTTTTCGGGACCATCACCGCTACCGCCGCAGCGACGTCGCAGGGCTCGCGCGCGGGGCCGGGCTGTGGATCACGACCGAAAAGGACGCGGCGAAGATCCATCCCGCGTGGACGGCCGGCGCCGACCTGCGCGTGCTCGCGATCGAGCTCGAGGTCGCCGAGGAGCGCGAGATTCTCGACTGGATCGAGAAACGCCTGCGCCAGGACACAGACCGGGAGTCTGCCGGCCGGCAGCGTCTCGAGCGAGGCTCGTTGCGCTAGCGTCGGGTGCGGTTGCGCACCGCGAGGAGGTCCCGTGAAAGCGCTCGAACTGGTGCCGCTGTGCAGCGCGGTGATCGAGGTGAGCGAGGCCATCGTCCTCGAGAACACGCCGACCGGGACGCTGATGGTGGGAGAGATTCGCGACTCGCGCTGGGAGGGCGAGCGCTTCCGCGCACGCCAACGCGGACGCGCGGCAGCGGACTGGCTCCGCGTCGCGCCGGACGGGACCGCAACCGTCGACGTGCGGCTCACCGTCGAGACCCACGACGGGGCGCTCGTGTTCGTGGAGTACACGGGACGTTCGCACCTCGACACGGGCGCAGCCTATGTCGCTCCGCAGTTTCGCACCGGCGATCCGCGCTACGCGTGGCTCAACCGCGTCCAGGCGGTGGCGAAGGGCGTGTGGGACGGCGAGGCCATGGTCATGACCTATCCCGTCATCTACGAGATGCGCTAGAAGGTCGACTCGAGAGTCGGCCTGCGCCCGGCGACGCAGTCCGCGTCGCCCTCGCGCAGCAGCAGGTTCCCGGCGTGGAGATCCGGGTGGCTCCTCCCGGGTCCTGGGGTCCCGCGAAGGAGATGCGCGCGGTCGCCGACCGGCCCGAGGGGCCCGGGACCCCGCTCAGCAACCAGCGGGCGAGCCCGCCTGGTTCGAGCAGCCCCTGGCGCACCGCCTCCTCCGCGAGCGACTCGATGCTGACGACGATGCACCGGCCCCGGCGTAGCGCGCGGAGGCCCTCCCGGGCGCTCCCGCGCACAGCACTTGCCC
>CAYPSI010000375.1:0-7742 GCA_964413375.1 uncultured Spirochaetales bacterium
CGCACTCTCGACGAGTTCGTCTACCGCTTCAACCGTCGTTGGCGAGAAGAAGCGCTCTCCGGCTTCGTGCTACACCGCGCCATGCAGGCCCGGCCCTTCCCCTACTACCGTCTCACGGCTGAGTCAGTCGGATAGGCAGAGGAAACGCAAGCGCGAAGCGCGCGCAGCGAGGCGAAGCCGAGCGGAGAGGCCACGGTCGTTCAGTTCGTCGCAACGTCCTGCAAGAACGGCAGGATCAGGCCGCGCAGATCGACCCGTGCCCGCAGTCTGGCCGCGAGCAGATAGGTCCCACCGAGCTTGCGGTGCAGGTAGAGCGAGTCGATCGGAGGGGGGCGCCAGAAGCCCTTTCCGAGCGCCAGCTCCATGCCGAGCTCGCGCATGCGGGCCGGGTGCCCCGATCCCGCGAAATCGTGCGGCAGCTCCCCCGAGAAGGCCTCGCAGGCGAGCATCATCATGTCGACCAGTGCTTCGACCCGGTCCGCGCGCTCGCCGACCTCGAAGAGGCCGATCGCAAGCGAGGCCTCGCGGACGCCGTCGCGATCTCCATTCATCCCGGTCTGGAAGAGGCGGGCGTAGAGGCTCTGGAGGCGTTTGGGTACCTCGCGCCCCGCGCCGAGGTCGATCAGGCCGAGCCGCTCTTCCTCGGGGAGCCAGAGGTAGTTCGCGAAGTTCGGGTCGGTCTGGACGAAGCCGAACTCGAAGAGCTCGCGGAAGAGCAGGCGGTAGAGATCCGTGGCGGCTGCGTCGCGGCGCGCCTGCTCGTGGCCCGCTCCGCACAGGTCCTCCAGTGGAACGCCGTGCAGGCGGTCCATCGCGAGGATCTGGGACGTCGTGAAATCCGGGTGAACGCGGGGTACGACGAAGGCGTGGTCGCCCTCGAGCAGGCGGCGGTAGCGCGCGAGGCGTTGGGCCTCACCGGCGTAGTCGGCCTCCTCGCGAAGCTGACGCTTCGCTTCCTCGGCGAGTCCGGCGAGGTCGAGGTCGCGGGGCAGGAGGCGTGTGAGGCGCAACGCAGTGACGAGGTTGTCGACGTCGCTTCCGATCGAGAGGGCGACACCGGGATACTGGATCTTCAACGCGAGCTTTCGCCCGTCTGGAAGCGTCGCCTCGTGGACTTGACCGATCGAGGCGGCGGCGATCGGCTCGGGGTCGAAGCGGGTGAAGCGCGCCTCCCACTCGCTACCGTATTCCTCTGACAGCACCGCGCGTAGCTGCTCCTCGGGCATCGCGTCCGCGTCAGCGCGCAAGAGCGCCAGCGCCTCCGAGACCTCGGGCGGCAGGAAGTCCTCTCCCTCGAGCGAGAGCAGCTGTCCGAGCTTCATCGCGGCGCCGCGCATCTGCGAGAGACGCCGGGCGAGACGGCGGGCATTCGCGCCTGTCAGGAGCGCGCTCGCCGTGCCTTTTCCTCCTCCCGCGAGACGCCTGGCGCGCTCGGCGACGCCGCCGAGCGCCACCTCGCCCGCCATCCATCCGATGCGCGTGAGTCGCTCGAAGCGGCCTGCCGGCACCCGGCTCCGCACGCGCCGGCGGGGGCTGCGCGGCGTGGGGTCATCCCCCGGCACTCGGCTCCCCGACAGCGCTCAGCCCTCGCCCGATGTCCGAGCACGCGCCCTTCGCGATCTCGACGGGAAGTCGGTGAACATCCTGCTGCATGCGTGCGCCTCCAGGCGCGGGTTCGGGAAGGGGACTCCAGGGAGGATAACAGTTGCGATCCGGAACGCGGACCGAACCGGTCGCGCTTGCTCCCGCTGCGGGGCGATTCGCGGAGGGCTAGCGTCCGAACGCGCCGGAATCGCGGCCTCCGGGATCGACCCATGACGAAAAGGAGATCGGAATGACCAAGGGAAACCGTTTTGCGATCGCACTGGCGCTGGTGGGCGCCTTCGCGCCCGGCGCGGGGGCCGAGGAGCCTCAGGCCCCGGCGAGGCCCGCGAATCCGATGATGGAGATGCTGCGCAAGCACGATCAGAAGATGGACGAGCTGATGGCGACGATGAACGCGGCGAAGGGCGAGGCCAAGGTCGCCGCGATCGCGGCTGTGCTGAACGAAATCGTGGCGCAGCGCAAGGAGACGCGTCAGCAGATGAGCGCCGGACGCGGCATGATGCGGGGGCCGAGGGCGCAACGCCCGGAAGCGAAACCGGAAGCGAAGCCGGCAGAGTAGTCGCGAGCTTCTGCTACGCTCGGGCGCCTTTCGACGGGGAATCCGGCGCGTGCACGAAGTCGTCCCGCCCGCTTGGAGCGTGATCCCCTTCGCCCTAACGTTTCGTGGCCTGGTCGACAATGGAGAGGAACCCCATCATGGCCCGACGCGAGCTCGAAGACCACACGCTTCCGATTCCGAACGGCTGGTTCGCGGTGGAGTGGAGCCACGAGCTCCGCGAGGGGGATGTCCGGCCGATCCACTATTTCGGCGAGGACCTGGTGCTCTTCCGCACGCGCTCCGGCCATGCCCGTGTCCTCGATGCCTTCTGTCCCCACCTCGGCGCCCACCTCGGCCATGGCGGGCGCGTGATGGGAGAGACCGTGCGCTGCCCCTTCCACGGCTGGCAGTACGACGGGACGAACGGGAACTGCGTCCACATTCCCTATTGCGAGCGCATCCCTCAGCAGGCGCGTGTGCGCGCGTGGGACGTGCAGGAGAGGAACGGGATGATCTTCGCCTGGTACCACTCGGAGGGGAAGCCGCCCGAGTGGGACTTCCCGGTCCTGTCGGAGATCGGGAATCCCGAGTGGTCCGAGCCTCGCTTCTTCGAGCTCGAGATCCCGGCCCACGTGCAGGACACGCACGAAAACAACAACGATCCGGTTCACTTCCGCTTCGTGCACGGCATGCCGGAGACCCCGCCCTCGGAGATTCATTTCTCGGAGGACGGGCGTCACTACCAGATCGTGAGCCACTCCGAGCAGCAGACGCCCTTTGGAACCTTCCAGACCTCGCTCGTGCGCGACTCCTGGGGCCTGGGCCTCACCGCCGTGCGCAGCACGGGGATCGAGGAAGCGGGCCTGCTGATGTACTCCTCCACCACTCCGATCGACGCGCAGCGCGTCTACTCACGCTGGCTGCTCACCGCGACGCGAAATTGGGTCGACCTCGCGGGAGAGGAGTTCATGAAGGGCCTCACGAGCGGCGTGCAGCAGGACTTCCCGATCTGGTCGAACAAGGTGCACCGCGCGCGCCCCGTGCTCTGCGAGGCCGACGTCTACCTGGTGGACTTCCGGAAGTGGGCCCGTCAGTTCTACACGCATCCGGTCTAGGCGCCCAGGCGTCCGACGGACCAGGCCGAGCCGTGATGCTTGTCCGGGCGCTCCTGTCCCGCGCGCGAGGTAGGATGCCGACTCCGTGGAGCAAGACATGAGCGCAACCATCGAGTTCACGCCCTCGCATCTCGGACTCTGTGTCGAGAATCTCGAGCGCTCGCTGCGCTTCTACTGCGATGGGCTCGGCTTCGAAAAAGCAGAAGGCTTCGCGATCGGGAACGAGTACCGGGCGGCGCTCGAGGTGGAGGGCGAGGTCGTGCTGACGTCGCAGTTCATTCGCCGCGGCACGCTCGCGATCGAGCTGCTCGCCTACCGCTCACCGGGTGCCATCGGAGTGCCGTCCACGCGGCGCAACCAGCTCGGCTTCACGCATCTCTCCTTCATCGTTCCCGACGTCGATGCGGCGGCGCGCTCGCTCGTCGCATGCGGGGGTCGGCTGGTGTCCGGGACGCGCACCGGTGCGGGCGACCGGAACGCGATGCAGATCGTATTCCTCGCCGACCCCGACGGCGTGCGGATCGAGCTCATGGCGCAGCCCGAGTCACCCGCCGCCCCCTGAGCTCGCGCAGTGCCTGTGCGAGGCGCTCGTAGTCGGAGCGCTCGTTGTAGAGGGCCGCGGCCACCCGGAGCAGTCGCCCGGGGTGAGCCGGACAGGAGACGATCGGTACCTGGATCCCGCGCGTGTGGAGCGCGTCGTGGAGGGGGTCGAGGGAGAGGGCGGACAGCGCCCGCACCGGTGGGAAGGAGAAGTCGTCCGGCACGGGCAGCGACGCGAGGCTTCCGATCATCTCGTCGGGGCAGGGCAGGGCGTTGTCGAGCGCGTCCGCGACGATCCGTCGCGCCTCGAGTGCGAGCTGGTGATTGCGCTCGCGGATCTCGGGCCAGCCCCCTGGAGCGAGCGTCGCGACGAAGCGGAGCGCCTCGGGTACGCACAGCGCTGGCGTCGGATCGTCCGTTCCGGTCCAGTCGAACTCGGCCCGGAAGCGGCGCCTGCCCTCGGGTACCGGGGCGTTCGCACCGTGGCTCGTCACGGTCGGGTGCACGCACTCCTGACGGTCGGCGCGCACGAAGAGGAAGCCGGCGCCCTTCGGGGCGCACAGCCACTTGTGGCAGTTTCCCGCGTAGTACTCGGCGCCGAGTGCGCGCAGGTCGAGTGGCAACATGCCCGGTGCGTGCGCGCCATCCACGAGCACCTCGACACCGCGCGCGTGGAGCTCGCCGATGAGGCGCTCGACCGGAAGAACGAGTCCGGTCTGGCTCGTCACGTGATCGACGACGGCGAGCCGCGTGCGGGTTCCGGTCGCCTCGAGCAGCGCGGCGAGCACCTGCTCGGGCCCGGATCCGTCGCGCAGTGGAAAAGGAATGCGCGCCACCACGACGCGGGCACCGCGCTCGCGCGCCACGCGTTCGGCGATGTTGCGGGTTGCGTTGTACTCGTGGTCGGTGACGAGGATCTCGTCCCCTTGCCGAAAGGGAAGCGAGCGCAGCACCGCGTTCAACGCCGTGCTGGCGTTCGGCACGAAGGCGAGGTCGTCCGCGTCCGCTCCGAGGAAGCTGCCGAGGGCCTCGCGCGCGCTCCTCAGCAGGCCCGGCGCCTCCCGTGTGAAGAAGCGCACGGGCTCGCGCTCCATCTGCTCGCGCAGCCGCGTCTGGGCCTCGAGGACGGGTCGGGGGCACGCTCCGAAGGAGCCGTGATTCAGGAAGACGACGTCGGGATCGAGGAGCCAATGTCGCCGCAGCTCGTTCACGGGGCCCTGCCTTTTCCAGCGTGCAGGGCAGACGATATCGTCCGGCCGGCAAGCCGGGAGAGGCGCCTGGGCGCCGGGGGGTCGGCGAGGATGGGGCAGCTGGAGAGCGCAGAGCCCTGGTGGAAGTCCGCCGTCATCTACCAGATCTACCCGCGCAGCTTCGGCGACTCGAACGGCGACGGCGTGGGCGACCTCGAGGGGATCCGTCGCCGTCTCGATCATCTCGCCTGGCTCGGCGTCGATGCGATCTGGCTCTCACCCTTCTACCGCTCGCCGATGAAGGATTTCGGTTACGACGTCAGCGACTACTGCGACGTCGATCCGCTCTTCGGCGAGCTTTCGGCTTTCGACCGGCTGCTCGCGGACGCGCACGCACGCGGTCTGCGCGTGCTCGTCGACTGGGTTCCCAACCACACGAGCGAGCAGCACCCCTGGTTCGTCGAGGCCCGCTCCTCCAGCACGTCGCCCCGGCGGAGCTGGTACCACTGGCGCGACGCTCCGCCGGACCGTCCGCCCAACAACTGGCGCGCGGCCTTCGGCGAGGCCCCCGCCTGGACCTGGGACGCGGCCACCGCGCAGTGGTACCTGCACCTCTTCCTGCCCGAGCAGCCGGATCTCAACTGGGAGAACCCCGAGGTCGTGGCGGCCATGCACGCCACGCTGCGCTTCTGGCTCGAGCGCGGTGTCGACGGCTTCCGAGTCGACGTGGTGAACTGCCTCGGCAAGGATCCGGCGTTTCCGGACCTGGCCGCCGAGCGGGCACGCATTCCCGCGTGCGCGCTGGTCGACGAGCCGCGAACCCACGCGCTGATCCGGGGCATCCGGCGGGTGCTCGAGGAGTATCCGGACGAGCGGGTCATGGTCGGCGAGGTCGCGCTCCCCTGGACCGATCGAGTGGCCACGTACTACGGCCAGGGCGACGAGCTGCATCTCGCCTTCAACTTTCCGCCGCTCTACGCGCCGTGGGACGCCGCTGCGTGGCGCGAGCGCGTTGCGGATGCGGCGACGCAGCTCGATCCGCGCGGCGCGTGGCCGACCTGGGTGCTCTCGAACCACGACAACCGGCGCCACCGCACGCGTTACGGGAGCGAGGCCCGCGCGCGCGCGGCGGCGCTGCTGCTGCTCACGCTTCGCGGTACACCCTTCCTGTACGCGGGCGAGGAGCTCGGCCTCGAGGACGCGGTGATCCCGGACGCTCGGCGCGTCGATCCTGGCGGGCGCGACGGCTGTCGCGCGCCGATTCCCTGGGAGGCGGAGGAGCCGCACGGCTGGGCGGGGGCCGAGCCATGGCTACCGTGGCCCCCGGAGGCTGCTCGCCGGAGCGTCGAGGCCCAGCGCGCGGACGCCGGATCGATTCTCCAGCTCTACCGCCGTCTGCTCGCCGTCCGCCGCGTCTCGCCAGCGCTCGCGCTCGGCGACTTCGAGCTGCTTCCGGCAAGCGATGGAGTGCTGGCGTATCGCCGCCGCTGCGGTCCCGATCTGCGCACCGTTCTCGTGAATTTCAGCGACGAGCCCCGCGAGCTGTTCCTTCCGGGCCCCCTCCGCGTCGAGCTCGCGAGCGATGGAGGCGGCGAGGGGAGCCCCTTTCGCGGCGCGCTCGCGCCCGCCCAGGCACTGATCCTCGTGTGAAGCGCGCGTCAGGGGTTGATCCGAGACGCGCTCGTGTGCCCGAGCGGAAGGGGGCCACCAGGGCGAGCGCCTGGGGTATCATCGGCGGCTCGTCGCTCGGGCCTCGAACTGCACACGGAGGCCAACATGAGGTGCGCGTTCGCATCGGGCCTGCTCTTCGCTGGGATCGCCCTGGCTGGCTCCGGGTGCGCCACCGATGTCCGGGTCGACCCGTACCGCACAGAGAGCTTTGCGCGCTACCGGGCCTGGGACTGGCTGCCGCCCGACGCGGAGGGCGCGTCCGGGAAGAGCGGGGTCGGCACGCCGCTCGAGATGCTGGTGCGCGGCGCCATCGAGCGCGAGCTCGTGGAGCGCGGTTACGAGCGCACGCTCGTGGGGCGGCCGGACTTCCTCGTCGGATACCACCTGACGCTCGAGCGCCAGCTGGTGCATCGGATGGAGACCCCAGCGATGCAGACGGTCTCGAGCTTCCATCGGGAGGGAGGCTTCGAGGTCACCGCGAGCAAGTTCACCTTCGAACTCTACGAGACGGGTACCTTCGTGCTGGTCGTGGCGGATGCCGGGAACCGGCAGCGCGTATGGCGGGCCACCGCCGTCCGTCGCGTACGCGAGAGCTTCGCGATGCGGGCCGAGCGCGTCGTGTCCGAGGTCTTCGACCGCTTCCCCTCCGCCGCCTGGTTCTAAGCGCTCCGTCGGGGCGTGGTAACCTTTCGCCGTGAATCGCTTCCTCGTTCTCGCCGGCCTCGCTTCGGCGCTCGGCTGCGCCACCAGGCCGCTCGACGCGCAGGACTGGCTCGCGGTCACGACGCCCCATTTCGAGGTGGTGAGCGCACTCGGCAAGGACGCGACCCTCGAGCTCGCGCGGGATGCCGAGCGCTTCCACCAGGCGGTCGAGTTCGTGCTGGGGCTACCTCTCGAGGCCCCGGCGGTGCCGACCCGCATCTATGCCTTCGACGACCGTACCGTCACGCGGCCCTTCGCCATTCGCGGGGAGTCCGGCTACTTCCTTCCGACCCTGCGCGAAGCGTCGATCGTGCTGCGCACCGGGGATGGCTGGCGCGACGATGCCACGCTCGAGCTTCGCCACGAGTACGTGCACTATCT
>CAYPSI010000376.1:0-10753 GCA_964413375.1 uncultured Spirochaetales bacterium
GCCCGAGCAGCCAGGACGTGAGGATCAGATGCCCGGTCGACGAGACGGGTAGATACTCGGTCACGCCCTCGACGAGGCCGAGGACGGCGGACTGCCACCATTCCACGCGACGCGCCCCCCGAGCGCGTTCGGTACCGCATCATCGCCACGCGCGCCACGCCGAGCCCGTGGGCGCGCAGCCGCCGGGTCACCTCCAGACGAGATGGGTCGCGACGCGCTCGAGGTCGGCAAGGATCTCTTCGGCCGGGTGGTCGAGACCCACCCAGCGCCTTTCGATGCGCCCTTCGGGACCGATCAGGAAGGTCACCAC
Source organism: uncultured Spirochaetales bacterium (assembly GCA_964413375.1). Taxonomy (GTDB): domain Bacteria; phylum Myxococcota_A; class UBA9160; order UBA9160; family SMWR01; genus CAZUYC01. Next base: position 311 of record CAYPSI010000376.1, read on the forward strand.
GAGGTGGTCGATCTCGCCGTCCTTTTGCGCGGAGCTCTTGCCGACTCCGAAGGCCTCTAGCGCTGCATCGACCGCTGCGGAGGGGCCGGTGAGAAAGGACCAGCTCGCGAGATCTGCGCCGCGCGCCTTCGCGTAGGCGCGAAGACGCTCGGGTGTGTCGCGCTCCGGATCGAGGGAGATCGAGACGAAGCGCATCCGCTGGCGCAGTTCGGGCGGCATCCGACGCTGCACCTCCACGTGCACCCCGGTGAGGATCGGACAGGGTCCGGGGCAGCTCGTGTACATGAAGTCGACGAGCACGAAGCGGCCGCGGAGCTCCGAGAGCGACGCCGGCCGGCCGTCCTGGTCGACGAGCGAGAGCTCCGGCACCGGATGGCCGAGGTCGAGCACCTGCCCGAGGCTCGGCCCCTCCCGCGCCAGCGGGCGCTGCGCGAGCACCTTCGCCGACACCACGCGGTACGCGCGACCGTCGAACTCCAGCTCGAAGTCGATCAGCTGTCCGGGCGCGAGGGTCTCGAGCAGCGCGGCATCGGGGACGTCGAAGTTCATCGTCATCGCGGGCATCAGGTCCGGGATGTCCCCGTGCTCGATCACCACCTGGCCCAGGTCGCGGGCGACGTCGATCACGCTGCCGTGGGCCGCGCGACGCACCGCCGTCGGCCCGCAGGCCGCCGAGAGTGCGAACACGAGGAGCAGAGCCCCCGGCCTCACAGCTCCCCGAGAAAGCGCGCCTCGAGATCGGCCGATCCGAGGCGGGTCGCGCGCCGTAGCGAGCGCTCGACGTCGAGGGTGCGCGCCACCTGCTCGCAGAGGTCGCGCAGCGCGCGTTCGCCGAAGCGGCCCGCGATCCAGTCGATCATGCCGTAGGACTGGAGGTAGGCGAGCTGCGCTGCGCCCGGCCCGAGGCGCCCGAAGCCCGGCGCCCAGAGCGTCGCGAGCGGAATCAGCTGGCCGGCGTCGCGCGCCCGCGCGAGCAGCGCAAGCTCCCCGGCCGCCAGGTGGCGCTTGCCGACCACGCGCGCCTCGAACCACTCCGCCACGCCCTCGTTGAACCAGCCTGGCCACGCGAGCCTCGGCGCCTGCTGGTGGAGCGCCGCGTGCACGAGCTCGTGGTGGAGCACCCGGGAGAGGGGCAGTGTCAGTTGCAGATCGCCGCGGATGCGGATCACGCCGTGGTAGAAGCCCGCTGCCGGAAAGCGGAAGCGTCCGGCGAAGCTCGCGTCGAAGACGCCCGGGTCGTAGACCACGACCTCGATCGGCTGCGAGGGGCGGAGGCCGAGCAGCGAACCCAGCTGGTCGTAGGCGCGCTCGAGCTCGGACAGGAGCTCCTGCTCGAAGCGGCGCGAGCCCCGAAAGCCGCCTGCCTCGTCGATGTCGACGTCCTGGTAGAGCACGAAGTGGGAGGAGCTGCGCTTCTCGAAGCGACCGTCGGCACCGCGGTCTGCCGCACCCCCCTCTCCCGCGAGGAGGAGGGCGAGGACCGCCCCGACCAGCCATCGCGGCACGGCTCAGGCCTTCGCGCTCGGACGTGAAGAGACGGACTCGTGCCAGCGCGCGAGGTTCTTCTGCTCGGGCGCGATGCGGATGTCCACGACGCGCCCGAAGTCGATCGCGCAGAGCACCGTGATGTCCGCGACCGTGAAGCGCTCGCCGGCGAGGTAGGGCCGGCCCGCGAGCTCGCGGTCGAACCACGCGAGACGCTCGCGCGCGGTCTTGCGGCAGAGCTCGCCCCAGGCCGGAACCTGCTCGACGCGGCCCTTGAAGAAATCGTGGGTGTTCTGGAAGCAGCCCGTGACATGGCGCCAGAGCTCGAGCTCGCTGCGGCGGCTCCACATCTCGACGATCGCGCGGTCCCGGGCGTCGGTGCCCAGCAGCGGCGGCTGCGGGTGCAGCTCCTCGAAGTAACGGCAGATCGCGAGCGACTCGGCGATGCAGCTGCCGTCGTCGAGCTCGAGGACGGGAAGCCCGCCCAGCGGATTCTTCGCGAGGAAGGCGGGCTGACGGCTCTCCGCCTTGCCGATGTCGACCTGCTGGGTCGGGACCTCGATGCCCTTCTCGGCCAAGAAGATCCGCACGCGGCGGGGGTTCGGCGCAACCTTGCTGTCGTAGAGGATCACGTGCAGGGCCTCCACGGCCACTAGGCCGGAGGCGCCAGTGTATCCGCGGCGATCGGCAGGTGCACGCTGAAGCGGGATCCGCCCCCGATGCGAGACTCGACGCAGATCTCGCCACCGTGGCTGCGGACGATGCCATGCGCGATCCCGAGGCCGAGGCCCGAGCCCTCGCCGACGGGCTTCGTCGTGAAGAAGGGATCGAAGACGCGCTCCAGGTGCTCCGAGGCGATTCCGCAGCCGTCGTCCTCGACATGGACGACGACGCAGTCGTCTTCGATCTCCGTCGCGATGCGGATCGTTCCGGCCTCGCCAATCGCTTGCGCGGCGTTGAGCACGAGATTCAGGAAGACCTGCTGGAGCTCCTGGGGCGCGCCGCGCACCGGGTGGATCGCGCCGTAGCTCCGCTCGATGCGGATGCGCTCGCGCAGCTGCGGCGCCGCCATGCGCAACACCCCGTCGACGAGCGCGTGAAGGTCGGAGAGCTCGCAGCGTTCCGAGCCACCGCGCGCGAGGCCGCGAACGTCCCTGACGATCGCGACGGCGCGGTTCACGCCTTCGAGCGACTCGTCGACGATCTCCTCGCCCTCCGCGACGAGCGCAGCGCAGGCGTCGCTCGCGCCCGCCTTCTCGAGCTCCACCGCGAGCGAGCCCCAGTGCTGACGCAGCATCGAGAGGTTCGCGCGCACGAACGCGAGCGGGTTGTTGATCTCGTGCGCGATGCCTGCGGCGAGCTCGCCCACGGCCGCGAGCCGACCCGACAGCAGCAGTCGATCGCGCAGCGCAGCGACCTCCGTGAGATCGCGCAGGACGAGCACGAGGCCGAGCGGAGAGCCCCGCCGATCGCAGAGCAGTCGCGATGCGACGGCGACCGGAAGTCGGCTGCCCGCGAAGGTCGAGAGCTCGCAGCGTTGCTCGCGGCCGGTGCCGCTGAGATCGAGGGGCTCGCTCAGGCGCTCGTTCATCGGAGCGCCCACGAGCTGCAATACGGGGCACTCGAACACGCGCCCCATCGCGGCGTTTGCGCCGCGAACGCTGCCGTCGAGGCGCAGCAGCGCCACGCCGTCCGGCAGCGCGTCGAGGATCTCGCTCGCGAAGTCGCCGGGGGCGAGGAGCGAGTAGCCGAAGCGCCGAACCGTCCACAGCACGATCCCTGCCGGCACCACGAAGGAGACGGTTGCCAGATGCGGCAGCTGGATGCCTGCGAGCGGGAGCAGCCCGTCCGTCAGCGATCCGACGAAGAGCGGTACGAAGATCCCGACGCTCACCCAGCGCGCCTGCGAGCGCTCTGCTGGCGAGGCCGAGGCCACGTAGGCTCGAGCCGCCGCTTGCAGCGCCACGACGACGCAGCCGACGGTGAAGGCGTGGTAGAGCACGTAGGCCCTGCCGAGCCGGTAGGCGAAGCCCCAGCTCGTGCGCTCGACCAGCGGGTGGAACCAGGGGGTGAACCAGTCGACGAGCAGGATGCCCGCCGAGACTGCGTACAGGCCGGGAAGCCAGCGCCGGACGCGCGTCGCGGAGTCGCCGGTGATCTCGAGGAAGAGGTGCAGGGTCAGCGGACCGATCCAGACCCAGCCGAGCGCCGAGGCCTTCACCAGCACGAGCGCGACCTTCGGATCGGCCTGTGCGTTCCAGAGCACTTCGCAGAAGGACCACAGCGCGACGCTGCCCACCAGCAGCGCCGCCAGCCGGTTCACCGGCTGGCGCGAGTCGCGGCTCAGGATCGCCGCGGCCAGCGCCGCGGTGACGACGCAGGTCGTGAGCAGGATCACCGGGTAGAGCGTCATCGCGAGCGGCATCCGCGCGTTCGTCGCCCTGCCCGACGTCGCCGCATCACGCTGCGGACCGGATCAGTACGCGCCGAAGGTGAAGTAGGTGAGGGCCGCCTGCCCGGCGACCTTGAGGAGGCTCATGAACATCAAGAAGGCCTGCATCGCCGAGTCGTCCGGGACGTCGCTGGGACAGCGCAGCTTCTGGCGCTCGCGCAGTAGCGACACGTGCTGCCCCGTGCGCTCCGTCCACATCGCGTTGCCCTGGGCCTCCGCCCGATCGACCATGCCCTCGAAGTGGTCGATCTGCTTGCGCAGCCGCGCGCACTCTGCGGGATGGCCTAGCTGCGGGACCACCGGCGCCGCGGCGCTCGCTGCAGCCGGGATCCAGAGCAGCAGGAGTGCGACCACGGTGGCGCGAACCGTCATCGGACCCATCCCCTCCGACCCCCTGAGGGGCCTGCCTGCGTATCGGCGGGACAGCGGCCGGGGTGTAGCGGGCGGGGCAGCGTTCCCTGGTGGCAGCCGGGAAGCCGAGCCTCGGCGACCCCGCAGGTTCCGGCTCGGGGATTCCGCGCCGATGTCAGGAACTCCGCTCGGGTCTCGAGGATTCTGCTCCGCTCTCACGAGCCGGGAGCGCGCGAGGTCACGCGAAAGATCCAGACCCCGGCGTCGCTCGGCGGCGCCCGGCCGTACTTGCGATCGATCTCGGCCTTGAGCGGGGCTTCGATCTGCCGGGCAGCGGCATCGCCGAGCTTCGCGAGCGCCACCGGATAACGCTTGCCGTCGATCCGCAGGATCGCGCGGCCGTCCTTCGCGGCGTCCTCGTACCAGGTCTTCCCGGGCGGGAATCCCAAGCTACAGGGCACGTAGGCCTGGCCCTCGTGTACGAGGATCCAGACGGTGCGCGAGCTGCTCTGCGCGTCGAGCTGGAGCTCGATCTCGCCGGCGTCCTTCGCGAAGGACCAGTCGACGAGGGGTTCGCTCACCAGCGCGCCCGCTTCGAGCCGGCCGCCGGGAATCGGTCCGAGCGGACCGTCGTGCCACCGCGCCCCCAGGAAGAGCGCGGCGACGAGCACCGCGAGGCCACCGCCGATGCGAAGCAGCCAGCGAAGCAGTGTCATCGAGCTTCCTCCATGCTGCGCGAGACCCTAGCTCGAAACGCGCGATGTCGAGCAGCCTCGAGCGCACGCGATCCGCACCGAGCAGGCGCGTCAGCGGATCGTAGAGACAGGGCAGGCGGTCGTGGTAGAGTGGGCGCCCGTCTGCGGAGGATGCCGTGCCGCCGTCCAGGGAAGCGCTGCGCGCCGCGATCGAGCGCCACTTCGCGTGCTGGAACGCGCAGGACCGCGCGGGCTGGATCGCCCTCTTCGACCCGGAAGTCGTCTTCGAAGACCCGGTGGGCGTCCCCCCGAAACGGGGGCTCGAGGCGGCCCGCCTGCAGTGGGATCGCTCCTTCACGGCCGGGCAGCGCTGGACGCTCGAGGCGCGCCTGCTCTATCTGCGCGGGAGCGACGCGGCCTTCGTCGCGGCCAATCGAGGCCTGATCGGCGACAAGCGTTTCGACTTCGAGACGATCGAGGTCTGGACCCTCGGCGAGAGCGGAAAGTTCGTACGGGTGCGCGGCTACTACGATCCCCCGGCCGAGGTCGACGGCTACTTCCACGCTCCCGAGGACCGCGCGCGCGTCGGCAGCGCGCGCAGCGCATAGGCATCGGCACGCGTCACCGCGGCGTGCTCGCCCTCGACGCATGGGCGCCGCGGCTCAGGCCCCCGCCTCGATCGCCGGGGCCGCGCGGTGCGCGAGCGCCATCGCGGTCCACATCGGGTTGACCGAGGGGCACTGCGGGAAGATTCCGGTGTCGACGATCCAGAGGCCTCGCACGTCGTGCGAGCGACCGAACTCGTCGACGACGCCGCGGGCCGGGTCGCCGTGCATGCGAGTGGAGCAGAAGGCGTGGTTGCCGCCCATCACGAGGTGGCTCGCGCGCAGCTCGCCGCAACGCAGCAGCTCCGCCTCGTCGAGCGAACGGATCTCGTCGGGGAAGCCGTGCACGCCGGGTACCACGGAGTGGGCGCCTGCGGCGAAGAAGATCTCGCAGAGGGTGAAGAGCGCCTGCGAGAGGATCGGGACGTCATCCGGGTGCAGGTGCCAGAGGATCTGCGGGTCGTGGGTGCCGCGGCGCGCGCGCACGCGCCCGAGCGAGCGGTTGCAGCTCCCGATCGCGTCCCAGACGGCGGAGTTCGGGATCGACGCGAGGCGCTCCTTCAGGCGCGCGCCGGAGCCGGGCATGCGCACCGCGAGCAGCGCGGGCGGCGCCCAGAGCGTCTCGAGCTTGAAGCCCTCGCGCAGGAACTCGAGCGACTGGTAGCCCTGCGTCGCGCCGAAGGCCGGGTCCACCCGTTCGTCGAAGACCCCCATCACCGCCACGCCGGGGTGAAACTGGAGATTCTCGCCGACCTGACCGGAGCGGTTCGCGAGGTTTCCGCTCTTGTGCAGCAGCACCGGTGTCGCCATGCAGCCAGCGGCGAGTACCACGCGCGGAGCGCTCACGCGGAAGCGCGGCCCGGCACGACCGCTGAAGGGCGCGACGATGCGACCCGAGACACCGACGGCACGCCGGCCATCGACCAGCACGCGCTGCGCGCGCGCGGAGGTGAGCACGCGGGCGCCCTGGCGCACGGCCGCCGGAACGTAGGAGAGATCCATCGACTGCTTCGCGCGCGATCGACAGCCGGTGAAGCATTCGCCGCTTCCGCGGCAGCCGCGCACGTTGCGCTGGATCGGCTCTGCGGCGTAGCCGAGCTTCTCGCAGCCGCGGCGGAAGAGCAGGTTGCGCTGGCCCTGCACGTTCTCCGGCGTCGGCGCGATCCCGAGGAACTCGCCCACCGCGTCGTAGTGCGGGTCGAGCGCTGCGCGGGTCGTCTCGCGTAGCCGGAACTCCTCGCTCCAGCGGTCGAGCACGAAGTCGGGCGCCCGCACGCAGATGGCCGAGTTCACCAGCGATCCCCCGCCGAGGCAGATCGCCTGCATCGTCGGCATCACGGTGCCGCGCGTGGCGCGCAGGCCGCCCTCGCGCATCGTGCGCGCCATCGAAAGGGCGCCGTCGAGCTCGAAGTCCCCAGGCGTAAAGGGCGGCCCCTCCTCGAGCAGCACCACGCGCAGCCCGGCGCGCGTGAGCTCGTGGGCCGCGACCGCTCCGGCCGGCCCGGAGCCCACCACCACCGCATCGGCCTCCTCGTGAAAGTCGCGGTCGTACTGGGCCCAGACGCGGACCTGACCTTCCCCCGAGGCGACCGTCACGCGGACCTCTCGGCCCACGCGGGGTGCAGCGGGCCATCGAGGTCGAGCGGCGTCCCGTCGGAAGGCGGCGTGAGATCCGCCGCGGTGAAGCGGATCGCGTCCGGCGAGCGGCCGATCGGCGGATAGAGCAGATCCGCCTCGCAGACCGGCGTCGGGATCGCGAGGGGTGCCATGCGCAGCTGCCGCATCACCGGCGGGTGCGCGAACCACGCCATCGCGAGCACCGCGCGCAGGCTCGTGAAGACGAGCCGGCGCGGGAAGAAGCGGCTGCTTCGCCAGCCGTCGAGCACGGCGATGCGCTGCGCGAGCGAGAGCGCGGTGAAGCGCCGCCAGCCGCCCCAGCCCGGCGCAGGAAAGAACACCGTCGCGTGCTCCACCAGGAAGAAGAGCAGGTGCAGCAGCACGCGGACGCGCGGCCGCGAGGCCGCGAACCACCGATCCGTGTAGCCAGCGACGTCGGCGTCGCTCCCGGAGGCGGCGATCGCGCCTCCGCGCGGAAAAGTGGCGTCGCCGGCCGCGTTCAGGAACGCGACCTCGCGGCGCGATAGGTGGCGGTAGCGTGCCCCGCCGCGCGGATAGCGCGCAAACAAGCGTGCCGCCGCGGCGACGAGGAGCCCCGCCAGCAGAAAGCGGCCGAGCATGGCTGGACAATAGCCCATTCGAAGAGCTCTCATCCCTACTCGAGGAGCTCCCATCCCTACTCGAAGAGCTCCCAGAACGCGCGCTCCGCCTCGAGCGGCGCAGACTCCGCGCCGAAGCGGCGGCCGAGCCGCATCGTCTCGCGCCGGACGCGCTCGTAGCCGGGCCAGGGCCCGAGCTCCCGCGCGCCGGGCTCGCCGCCATGTGCGAACGCGAGCCAGGCGCGCTGCATCTGGGCCGCGAGCGCTGCCGCCTCGCCACCGTCGCCGACGAAAGGCAGCAGCCGCGCATCGGAATCTCCGCCGAAGACGAAGGGGATCTCGAGCGTGTGGCAAGAGCCGAGAGCGCCCCCGAGCGCAGGCGAGGCCCAGTCGAAGAGATACGCGAAGGTCGCCGGAACGTGCTCCGCGTGGAGCTCGGCCAGGCGCATCGCCGGGTAGCGGAACCAGCGGTCGGTCTGGATCGCGAACCACAGCTCCGGCGGGTCGACGCTCGCGCGACCCGCGCGCGCGTCGTGGTAGGTCTCGACCACGCGCTGCGACCAGGGGCGGCCGGCGGCATCGGCGCCGGGGAGTCCGCGCCCGAAGCGGCGCAGCAGGCCGGCGCGGTCGAGCGCCCGGGCCTTGGGATCGGTGAGCCCGTAGAACTTCCACTCGTCGAGGTTGGTGCCGACGAGCAACGGGATGCGCGCGGCCCGACCCGACGCGAAGGCCTCGAGCGGGGGAGCCGGGACGAGCTCGCCGTCGACGCAGGGCTGGAAGGCCGGCTGGTCGAGCTCCGCCGCGAGACGCAGCATCGCGCGCGACTGCGCCGCGAGGATCGCGTCGACGGGCGCCGCACGCAGCGAGCGGCCGTCGCCCGGCGCGATCCCGAGCTCCTCGAAGAAGACCCGGGCCACCCGCTCCGCTCGCTCCGGCGTGTGGACGTTGCTCGCGGCACCGCTTTGGAGGATCGCGCGGCTCGCGAGCCCCTGCGCGCGCGGCGTTGCGAGGAGCACGGCCGCACACATCGCACCGGACGACTGGCCGAAGAGCGTCACGCGCTCCGGGTCGCCCCCGAAGGCGTGCGCGTTCGCGCGCACCCATGCGAGGGCCGCGATCTGGTCGAGCAGCCCGAAGTTCGCCGCAGGCCCACCTTCGTCTGCTGCCAGCAGCGCCGTGCGCAGGAAGCCGAGCGCACCGAGGCGATAGTTGAGCGTCACGACCACCACATCGCCGTTGCGCGCGAGCTGCGCCCCGTCGAACACCGAGAGCGAGCCCGAGCCGCTGGTGAAGCCGCCGCCGTGGATCCACACCAGCACCGGACGCGGCGCTCCGCCCGGACCGGGCGTCCAGACGTTCAGGAAGAGGCAATCCTCGGCGGTCTCGCGGGGAACGAGACCGAGCAGCTCGAGCATCGGGCCGGCCGCCTGCGGCGCGGCCGGGCCGGGGCGCAGCGCATCGCGCACGCCCGACCAGGCCTCGGGGGCGCGCGGCGCCCGCCAGCGCCCCTCCCCGGCGACGGAGGCCGCGTAGCGGATACCGCGAAAGGTGAGAATCCCGCGCTCGCGGGCCCCGCGCACGCGCCCCTGCATCGTCTCGACGCTCTCGTGCATTCCGCTCGTTCTCGCCGCCTCCCGAGGCGGCGCTGCCGCCTTCGATGCCGCCTGCCCAGGCTGCACCCACACTCGCCGCAGACGCTCGCGCGACCCGGATCCGCCGTGCGGACGCCCCAGCGGGTCCGGCGGACGCTGCTCCGGAAGCTCCAGCGCCCGTCGGCGGATGGCATAGCGATTGCTCAGCTCTTTGGCGCCCCCGCCGCTGGATCGTCCCATGCGTCAAAGCCTCGCTCTCGCCGCCGCGCTGCTGCTGGGCCCTGCCCTCGCACACGCGGAGGAGTTCGCGCAGGCGATCGAGGTGGAGTCCGGCGAGCGCGTCCGGATCGAGCTCGCGAGCGGCGACGTCGAGGTCTTCAGGCACGACGGCCGCGAGCTCCGCCTCGAGGCGAAGGCCCGTGGGCTCGGCGCGAGTGCGGTCGAGTTCTTCGTGACACGCGAAGCGGGGGAGATCCAGCTGCGCAGCCGCGCCGAGCCGTGGATCGGGTGGCTCAAACGCGGCCCGCAGGTGAGCGTGCGCGCCTGGGTGCCGCGAGATCTGCTGCTCGCGGTCGAGACGACCGGCCACGTCGCCGCCACGGACGCAGGCGCCCAGCTCCCGGCGCTCGAGCGCGTCGCACAGCGACCGGCAGGGGCGGCCCCCAAGCTGCCCTAAAGCCGGACGAATCTCCGTCCGATCCATCAGGCGTGGTCCGAACGCTCGCGACCCTGGGGCTGCTCCTCGCGCTCGCCGCTCACCTCGCGGCCGGCTTCCGCCACAACGTGAGCTGGGACGAGTTCGCGCTCCTCCACCTCGCCGACACGACCGTCGCGAGCGGAGAGCTCCATTCCGGCGGACGCCCCGGCCTGGCCGTCTCGCTCCTCGTCCACTTCGCCCGGGACTGCGACGACGAGATCGAGGTGATCCGCGCGGCCCGGCTCGTGTGGACGGGGATCACGCTGCTCTTCCTCGTGGGCCTGGGCCTCTGGGTCGCGCAGCTCGAGCCGCAACGCGCGCGGCGCCGCGATGCGGCCCTGCTCGGCGTG